>NZ_CP086381.1 GCF_020889625.1 Deinococcus radiophilus | reverse complement strand
CTACCACAGCGCACTTTGCCACTCAGGTCTGCGTGGGTCTGCGCCCATCCCCTGTGACAAATCCGCATGACCCCCAACATTAACTTCTCTTTATGTTCAAGCGTCTGGCCACCACTGTCACGGCTCTGGCGCTGCTGACCGGGGCCACGCAGGCTCAGGCAGCAGGCCCAGCCTCCCCCACTCAGATTGCTCCGGTTCAGCGCGGCTGGAATTCCTGCGCCCCCCACGAGCGCGGACAGCTGATCTACGCGGGCAATCAGCGCCGTATCACCGTTCCGCAGGAGTATTCGAACTGGTTGCGGCAGTACGCCCGCAGCGAAGGCATCCCCGAAACCCTGCTGTTCTCGCTGGTCTGGCATGAGTCAGGCTTCTGCCAGAACGCCGTGTCGCACGCTGGCGCCATCGGCCTGGGTCAGCTGATGCCCGGCACCGCCCGTGACCTGGGCGTGAACCCGCACGTGGCTCAGCAGAACCTGTTCGGGACCGCCCGTTATCTGCGCCAGCAGTACCAGCGCTTCGGGCGGGTCGAACTGGCCCTGGCGGCCTACAACGCCGGGCCGGGCCGGGTGGCGGGCTGCCACTGCGTGCCCGCCATCCCCGAAACAGTCAACTACGTGAACAACATCGTGCGGATGTACCGTTCATTCAGTTGAGGCTTAGCTGACAGCGCCGCCGTCTACGATCTCGCGGTATTCGCCGCTGTCCACGATCTCGCGAATCACCTGCACGGTGCGCCGCACATCGTCCTCGGAATTGTAGAAGGGAATCGGGGCCAGGCGCAGGATGCCCGGCTCGCGGAAATCCGGCACGATACCGCGGGCCCGCAGCGCCAGCGACACCTGCTTGTTGTGCTCCCACTGCAAGGAAATGTGCCCGCCACGTTCCGCCGGGTCGCGGGGGGTCACCATCTGCATTTCAGGCAATTGTTCATCTGCCAGGGTCATCAGCAGCTCGGTGAGTTCCAGTGAGCGGGCGCGCAGTTCCTGCAGATCCACGCCGTCATAGACCTCCAGCGCTCCTTCTAGGCCTGCCAGCGACAGGATGCCGGGCGTGCCCAGCTGAAATGCTCCTGCTCCCGCGCCGCGCTCGTAGTCGCCTGCCATCTTGAACTGACTGGTCTTGTCGTTGCCCCACCAACCGCGCAGGGCCGGCATGGTTCCCAGGTGCCGCTCATGGACGAATAGGCCGCCGGGCGCGCCGGGGCCCGCGTTCAGGTACTTGTAGGTACACCACACTGCGAAATCGGCGCCGTCGTCATGGAAGTTGTGCGGCAGCGCTCCGATCGAGTGCGCCGCGTCCCAGCCCACCACGCAGCCCTGGGCGTGAGCGTATTCGGTCCAGCGGGGCATGTCCAGCAGTTGCCCGGAGCGGTACAGCACCACCGGCAGCAGCACCAGCGCGATCTCGTCGGTGATGGCCGCCGCGATGTCGTCCGGGTGCAGGGTCTGGCCGTCACGCGAGGGAATCAGCCGCAGCTCGGCGCCGTGCAGGTCAGCCCAGGAGCGCATGGCGTACAGGTCGCTGGGAAAGTCCAGTTCGGTGGCCAGCAGGTGTCTACGTTCACCCTCGGGGCGGTAAAAGGTGGAAATGAGCAGATGCAGATTGGTGGTGATGCTGCCCGTCGAAATCACCTCATCAGGCTGCGCCCCGACCAGACGGGCCACCTGCGGCGACAGGGTTTCGCTCAGGTCAAACCAGCGGTCCCAGCCCATCACGGCCTGCTCGGCCCAGTCGTTCAGACGGCGCTCCACCGCCCGGCGTGCGGAGTGCGGCATCAGGCCCAGGCTGTTGCCGTCCATATAAATTCCTTGCGGCATAACGAACGCTTCTGGCCTATACAGTTTGGACATAAGGCAAGATAACGCGGCCTGAGCAGAACCGCCGGGTTGTTCTGGGCAAGTAAGGTCAAGGCTCTTTCTTCTCTGCCTGGCCTTAAAATGCCCTATGCATACCCTCTACTTCGATTTTCTGTGTCCTTACGCCTGGCGCGGACTGGAACTGGCGCAGGCCCTAGGCGGCCCGGAGTTGTTCACGCTGCGGCACTTTTCACTGGTAGAAGGCAACCACCATGACAACGCGGCTGGACTGAGCTGGCGACTGACCGATCAAGACCCCGGGGCAGATGGAGGGAGCGGCTCCCTCTCCCACCAACGCCCCAGCCTGAATGCTTTCCTGACCGCACAGGCGGCCCGCTTGCTCGGCAAGGAGGCGGAGTGGGCCTATACATTGGCCCTGTTTCGCCTGCACCACGAGCAAGAACAACCGCTGGAGGAAACCACCTTTACTCGGGCGGCCCAGGAGGCGGGACTGGAACTGGCCGCCTGGCAACACGCCCGCGGGGACATCGCCGGATTGAAGCAGGCACTCCGGGCCGATCTGGACACCGCTGCCGAGGTGGGTGTGCAGGGCACTCCAACATTCGTGCTGGACAGTGGCGAGGCGGCCTATTTCCGCTTTGAGGAGTTGACCCGTGAGGCGAGCGAGGCGCAGCGACGCTGGGAGCTGTACTGCGCGGTGCTGCGAGACAACTCGCGCATCGGGACGATCAAGCGGGCACGCCACCGCCCGGCCTGAACATGAGCAGCGGCCAAATCCAGTCAGCAGTCGCTGGGATAAACAACTTCGTTTACCCAGCGACCCTTTTTGCCGTCTCAGTCTCGCTGAGGCTGAACGATCACCCGCCTCAGGTGGAGCTGTGACTGCTGGAGGCGGCAGCACTGTCCTCATCCTCTTGCAGCACTTTGTAGGCGCAGAGGGCCGCCACCACCGCCAGTTCAGGAGGTGGCCCTGCCAGGGACAGCCGCACGTCCTTGCCGTCTACCCTGCCCCCAATCCGTCCGGAGACTTCTTGACCTGTCACGCTCAGGGCGATGTCCTTGCCATGCCAGCGGCCCGAGAAACGGCCCTGGGCCTCGCTGCCATTCAGGGAAAAGGTCACGTCGTCTCCGTCAAATTGTCCACCTAGACGCAACGTACCTCCCGCTGCACTGAGGGAACCGCGCACACCGAAGCCGGCCACCCGGCCACCAATTCGGCCCGCGACTTCCCCCTGGCGGTGGGTCAGGTCCAGATCCTTGCCCTGGTACACTCCGCCGATTCGCCCGCTCAGCCGTTCGCCGTCCCAGTCGGCCCGCAGGTCGTAGCCCTGATACACCCCGCCGATTCTGCCGCTCAGTTCGCTCATGTTCCCACTATAGCGGGCAGCAGGATAGCCCGCGCCGGAGCACCGTCTACTCCATGCAGCGGGAGGGGGAGGCAGACCAGGGTGTATTCGCCGGGGGTGACATGGCTCAGGCTCAGGCTTTCGAGGATGTGCATCCCCGCCGCATGGGCCGCATGGTGGCTGTCTAAGGTCTTGGAGTCCAGCGGGTCCATGCTCGGCACATCCAGCCCCAGTAACCGCACCCCCCGCTCGCCCGCCGCCCGCACAAATTCCGGAGTGGGGTAGGCAAAGGCACTTGGGAAATCGGACCAGTGGGGTGGCTGACCGCTGCACAGCAACAGACGGGGCGGCAGGTCGCTCAGGCCCTCCAGCACGCCTGGGCCAATCGGCTGATCCGCAGCGACCCGCAGCACCAGCGCAGGGCCGACATATACGTCCAGCGGAATCTCGTGCAGCTGCTTGCCCCCATCGTCATAGTGCCAGGGTGCATCTACGTGGGTTCCTGTGTGCGTGGAAGTGCGGATGACCCCGGTATTCACCGAGTCGCCCCCGGCGATACGGGCGCCAGGTTGCACCTCGAACTGAGCGTCGCCAGGCCAGTTGGGATGACCGGGCGTGAGGAGCCGGGAAATATCTACGGGGAGCATGGACTTAGGCTAATAAAAAATGAATGGGCAGAACCAAGTCCTGGATTGTTCTTATTCTAACAATTAGTCCTATGCGGCTGTATGCTGGGGCATGTCGTCCATCCTTCAGCCCTATGCCGTTCCCTTGAACGATCTGCGCAACATGATCGGCAGCGGAGATGTCCACACCTTCGTAGATTTGCACAGCCGCTACTACGCAGACCTGCTAGAGCTGGATGAACAACTTGACGGGAGCAGTGATGCCGTCCCTGCAGCTGCCGAGGACCTGTTGCACGACCTGATTCATCGCCCCGAAGTTCCCCGGCCACAGGCCACCGCCGAGCGTGCCAAACTGCTCTACATCCTAGAACTGATGTGTCGCCGCGCTGGGAAGGCACTGAGTAACCGGGCCTGGAGCGGGTTCCGGGAGTCCTGGGCCACGGTGATAGACGGGCACCTCACCAGCAACAGGGTGGCTTTCCGCACGCAGAATCTGCTGGGTGGCACGCCGCCCCTGGGCCTGTATGCGGCGGACGACTATCCAGGCGTGAGTAGCTTGACGCCAGAACAGTGCCAGGCTGCACTGGACGAACTGTTGCCATTGTCCCCACCGCAGCCCGGTGATGGGCAGGGAGAAGACATGGCAGAGTCACTGGCCGAGGTGCGGGACTGGCTGAAGACTTGCGCCGAAGGTGGACAGCACCTGATCTGTTTTTTTTATTGACGCTTCCCCCTGCCCTGTATCCCCGGCGTAAGCGGCGTGCGCCCTGCCCTGAGGGGCACGAGGAGGGAAAAGTTATGGGACGGACTGAAGTGAAGGTAGAGTGGCCGTGGTTACGGGCGGCGCCTCAGGCGTCGGTCTGTCCACCGCACAACGGCTGGCACGTGAAGGTGCCAAAGCTGCTGCTGAAGGTATCCGCGCCAGTGGCGCAGAAGCTCAGGGCCTGGCCCTGGACGCGCTGAACGGTGAATCGGCACACACACTGGTGAACGAGGCCGTACGTACGGCAGCTGGCCCATCCTGATCAACACTGTGGACAGCAGCCATGATCGTATTTCTCATAACTTGCACCTTGCATAGCTGAGCGAATAGCCGTGCTGGAGAAGAAATTCTCGTTCTTTTTGGAGCTGACTCAGAAGATGGTTGAGCCTGACTACGGGGAACAGGGTGTAGAGGGCCAGGCGTGCCGCCTCTTTCAAGGTCATCCCTTCTGAGCGATGCAGTATGGTCAGGGTGAAGGCCAGGAAGACCATCAGAATCCAGCGGTCCAGACCCCTGGCAGTTCGCAGCGCGAACTGCGCCAACCCAAACTGGTGCTTACCTTCCTTGAAAAAGGACTCCAATGTCCAGCGCCGCCCACCCTCAGCGATGATCTCATCCCCCTCCAACAGTTCAGACGACACCGCGAAGAATTCCCGGTCCCCACGGTCTACTCTCCCCAGAGACAGCGTTTCCAGAGACCAGTTGGCCAAGTTGACATAGCCTCCATGCGGACAGTCCGCCACCGTCACCCGCCCAGGATGGTCCGTGCGCCGGTTGCTCCTCACACCCACCACGAACTCGAAATCGAGGTGCCGCACGCCTTCCAGAAAAACAGCGGCTTCAAAGCCGCTGTCCGCTAGGACACGTACCCGGAAACGTTTCTTGATGAAGTCCGGCACCTCTTCCAGTAGGTCGAGCGCCAGAGTGACGGGCGTGCTGGTGTGCTTGCCCTGGTACACCCGGTAGGAAATGGGGAACTTCAGTTCCCCATACTCGGCAAACAGGACGACCAGGTGGATGCCATGTCTACCGTTGTAGACGCTGACGTAGGGCAGTTGAGTCCCCACCTTTTCCACCGTGGTCAGATCCACACTGAGCCGCAACCGAGGTCGGCGTTTGGAGTGAGCTACGTCCAACAAAATGCGCCAATGGATGTCCTGCATTTCGTCCCAGCAACGGTCTGAATCCCAGTCATAGACGTTGAAGAAGCGACTCAGTGCACTGGGACTGACTCCTTCAGCTTGGCTGAATTTGATCTTCTGGCCTGGACTATGAAAGAAATGCAGCGAAGCCTCCAGGCTTCGCCGTTGGTACAGCGTCTCTGGAATGTCCAGAATCCGCTGTGAGAGAATATGGGCGCGCTCCCCTGAAACCTGTTTGTACACACTTCCAGAATTTCAGCTCTGGGAGCGCTTTTTGTCTACGTATTCAGGTGCAAGTTCTGAGTAGAACCGTCTTTACCGCTGCCCTGACCTTGCCCGTTTCCTCCCTCTAGGTTGCCCTGGCCCTGGTTTTGATCATTGCCAGGACCGCCAGGATCGTTGGGTGGGGTGGTGTCGTCGCGGTAACGGGCACCACCGTCAGGCTGTTGCTGGTTTCCGATCTGCCCGTGGCCGTCACCTTCACCCCGGTCCTCATGCTTTTCGGTGCCGTTGCGGTTTCTGTACTCGTCACCCTGGGTCATGATGCGTCTTCTGACTGGCCGTTGTCGCCGCGCTGGGTGCTGTCACCACGGTCATTCATGCTCTGGCCGTTATTCCCTTGGTCTTTGCGGCCTTCGCCGGGCATGCCTTGCTGGCCACTGCCGCTGCCATTGCCCTGACTGCCGTCATTTCCCTGGTCACGCCGGGATTGATCGCCGTCCTGACGGTAGCTGGCGTTATCTTCGCCGCTGGGCTGAGTTCCACCCTGCGGATTCCGCTCCATATCATTTTGGGTCATGATTTATCATGACGAAGCTGATTTACTTATAAATGCCAGGCTGTCGAGGAAGACTTGATTTATTATCTTCATCCTAAGGTGGGAGTATGAAATACTCAGAACTTGCACCTGAATACGTAGACAAAAAGCGCTCCCAGAGCTGAAATTCTGGAAGTGTGTACAAACAGGTTTCAGGGGAGCGCGCCCATATTCTCTCACAGCGGATTCTGGACATTCCAGAGACGCTGTACCAACGGCGAAGCCTGGAGGCTTCGCTGCACTGAGGGTGCCCCAAAAGCGGTACCAGTCGTTTTGCGAAACTCAGCTTACCTCAGCCCGCCTGCAACAGGCGGGCAAATTCGTTCGGAGTCTGTCCATTCAGTGAAGTGTGTGGCCTGACATCGTTGTAGTCCTCACGCCAGCGGCGAAGAATCAGACGGGCCTGATCCAGATTCTGAAACCAGTGGAGGTTCAGGCATTCATCGCGGACACGTCCATTGAAACTTTCGATATAGGCATTCTCCACAGGTTTTCCCGGTCGAATGAAGTGGTGCATGATGTCGCACTTGTGGGTCCAGAGTTCCAGGGCTCTCCCTGTAAATTCTGGGCCATTGTCGGTCGTAATAGCCTGTGGTGCACCACGAAACCGCACCACAGCTTCCAGAGCAGTCACGACATCGTGCCCTGTAATGGACGTTCCAGCCTGCATCACCAGGCACTCCCTGGTAAAGTCATCCACCACGTTCAGCACACGAAACCTCTGACCAGATGCGAGCTGGTCTGTCATAAAATCCAGGCTCCAACGCTGATTGGGAGCAGAAACCACAGGTTTCTGCTGACGCTCCCTAACATTGAGCTTCCTGCGCTCCTTCTTCCGAACGGCTAGCCCTTCGGCACGATAGATGCGGTACACACGCTTATGGTTCACGTTCAAACCTTCTCGGCCCAGCATCAGGTGAAGTCTTCGGTATCCAAAGCGTGGCCGTTCCCGTGCCAGTGCACGTAAACGTTCGACCAGAACCAGATCTTTTACTCTCTCTGGGCTTTTTCTTCTATAGGTCGTGCGCGAGAAGCCCAGGACCCGACAGACTCGACGTTCACTCACGGCGAAGGTGTCCTTCAGGAAGATCGCTATCTGTTTTTTGAGAGGTGTCCTCGCCTGGGACGTGGTCCCAGGCCCTACCACGTTCGTCCAACCACCTCTTTCAGCATGGCGTTGTCCAGCGAAAGGTCAGCAACCAGCTTTTTGAGACGCTGGTTTTCCGCCTCCAGCTGACGAAATTGACGGGCTTCGTCTTTGGTCATGCCACCGTACTTGGCTTTCCAGCGATAAATCGTCCCTGGCGCGACTCCATGAAGTCGCGCCAAATCGCTTATAGGCGTGCCCGCCTCAAGCTGTCCAAGGATGTCCAGAATATGTGCTTCGGTATACCGTTTGCCGTTCATATGCCTCCCAGTCTGCTGCTGAATTCGCAATCAGACTGGCACCGAAAACAGGGGCAAGGTCAGCACCTTTTCCACAGTCCAGGCCAGAAGATCAAATTCAGCCAAGCTGAAGGAGCCAGTCCCAGTGCACTGAGTCGCTTCTTCAACGTCTATGACTGGGATTCAGACCGTTGCTGGGACGAAATGCAGGACTTCCATTGGCGCATTTTGTTGGACGTAGCTCACTCCAAACGCCGACCTCGGTTGCGGCTCAGTGTGGATCTGACCACGGTGGAAAAGGTGGGGACCCAGTTGCCCTTTGTCAGTGTGTACAACGGTAGACATGGCATCCACCTGGTCGTCCTGTTTGCCGAGTATGGGGAACTGAAGTTCCCCATTTCCTACCGGGTGTACCAGGGCAAGCACACCAGCACGCCCGTCACTCTGGCGCTCGACCTACTGGAAGAGGTGCCGGACTTCATCAAGAAACGTTTCCGGGTACGTGTCCTAGCGGACAGCGGCTTTGAAGCCGCTGTTTTTCTGGAAGGCGTGCGGCACCTCGATTTCGAGTTCGTGGTGGGTGTGAGGAGCAACCGGCGCACGGACCATCCTGGGCGGGTGACGGTGGCGGACTGTCCGCATGGAGGCTATGTCAACTTGGCCAACTGGTCTCTGGAAACGCTGTCTCTGGGGAGAGTAGACCGTGGGGACCGTGAATTCTTCGCGGTGTCGTCTGAACTGTTGGAGGGGGACGAGATCGTTGCTGAGGGTGGGCGGCGCTGGACATTGGAGTCCTTTTTCAAGGAAGGTAAGCACCAGTTTGGGTTGGCGCAGTTCGCGCTGCGAACTGCCAGGGGTCTGGACCGCTGGATTCTGATGGTCTTCCTGGCCTTCACCCTGACCATACTGCATCGCTCAGAAGGGATGACCTTGAAAGAGGCGGCACGCCTGGCCCTCTACACCCTGTTCCCCGTAGTCAGGCTCAACCATCTTCTGAGTCAGCTCCAAAAAGAACGAGAATTTCTTCTCCAGCACGGCTATTCGCTCAGCTATGCAAGGTGCAACTTATGAGTATCAAGCTTTTGCCTTCCGCTTTGCTCCTTTCTGTTCTCTGTGCTATGCCGAAAACCGCAGCCGGAGTCGCCTTTTCATTCAAGACGAGTGGCCAGGCACGCAGCTAGATTAGCGGCCATGCTTCAGCGCCTCAATGTCCCCGCCCGCCTTCATGTCCTTCCTGCCGAATGGACCGGTGTGGGCCTCGCGCTGATGTCTGCGGCGGCCTCTGCCACTGTCGGCGTCTGGGCCAAGCTGGGGGCGGCATCGGGTATGGGCACCACCACCATGCTGGGTTGGCGCTTCGGGCTGCTGGCCCTGCTGCTGACCGCCCTGGGCTATGCCCGCGTCCGGCGCGAGCAAGTACCCGCACTGGCATTCATGGGACTGCTGCATGTGGGGTCGGCGCTGGCCTATTTCACGGCGCTGGAACACATCTCGGCTAGCACGACAGCTCTGCTGGTGTACTGCGCACCCGCTGTCGTGATCGCGCTTGGACTGCTGGTCCGTATTCGGCCCTCGCGCTGGCAGGTGGCCGCGCTGATCCTGACGCTGCTGGGGTTGTTGGTGGTGGTCGGCCGTCCCTCTCCTGCCGATGCCAGCACCACCGGCCTGCTGCTGGGAGCCGTAGCCGGCACGCTGTTCGGCGGGTACTTCTTCGCCAGCTACCGCTTGACACGCGGCATCGCGCCACTGACCGTCACCACCCATGTTGCTCTGGTCACTGCCAGCGTGGTCTCTGCCCTGGGCCTGTGGCAAGGTGAGTTGGCTGTACCGACAGGTCAGGACCAATGGACCGTCATCCTGGGACTGGCCCTGATTCCGTCGCTGCTCGCCATGCCTGCGCTGTACGGCGCCGTACAGCGGATCGGGGCGACCCGCACTTCCATGCTCACCACCACCGATCCGCTGTGGGCCATCGCACTGGCGGTGCTGTTGCTGGGCGAATCGCTGGGGTTTGGGCAGTTGCTCGGCGGTGGGCTGATTTTGCTGGGAGCAGCTCTGGCCCAACGCGAGAGCAAACCAGCTCACCGCCGGGTGCGGCGCGGCAAGTACTGGAGTTCACCCTGAACTAGGAGCCAAGAAAAAAAGGGGGAGCCGGACGCTCTCCCCTTTCTTTGGCCGCAGCGCTATAGAGCACTGGCTCAGCTGATCCGAACTTGGTCGCCGTCCAGGCTGACACGCTGACTGTCATCCAGATTGGTGAACAGGACTGGGGTCAGGAGGCTGGGCACACGTCCTTGCATGCGGCCCAGGTCGGCCCGCAGCAGCGGCTGTCCAGCGGTGACCCGTTCACCCTGACGGACCAACGGTGTGAAGCCTTCGCCGTTCAGGTTCACCGTATCCACACCCACATGAATCAAGACTTCCAGTCCATTGTCGGCCATCAGTCCAACTGCGTGGTGGGTGGGGAACATGGTCACCACTTCACCGCTTACCGGACTCCGCACCTCGCCGTCCGTGGGATCAACCGCAAAGCCCTGGCCCATCATGCCGCCGCTGAACACCTCGTCGGGCACAGCAGAGAGCGGAAGAACCCGGCCCGCGAGGGGCATCACCCAGTCAGCAGGCAGGCTGGGCCGTGAGGCACTGACCGGATCCTGGGTGGGCACCGCCACCGGGGCGACCACCGGAGCAGCGACAGCAGGCGCAGCAGTCTCCGCTGGCATGGTTTGCCCATACTCCCCACTGGCGATAATCTGCTGCATCGTTTCCTTGATACGGTCCGAGCGGGTACCATACACCGCCTGCACACTATTGCCGACTTCCAGCACCCCGGCGGCTCCCAGCTGCTGCAACCGGGCTTTGCTGACTTGGCCCTTGTCATGCACACTGACGCGCAGACGGGTGATACAGGCGTCCAGATTCTGGATGTTACCGGGACCTCCAAAGGCCCGCAGGATTTCAGCCGCTTCTTCACGCTCGCTGGCTGGCGCGGCAACGGTCGCTGCTGCAGGCGCGTTCCCGTCTTCTACCTCGCGGCCAGGGGTAGCCAGGTTCAGGCGGCGGATCAGATAACGGAAGACCACGTAATATACGGCTGCAAATGCCAGGCCGAACAGTGGAACCAAGATGGCGTTGGTACTACGCGGCCACAGCAACATGTAATCAATGAATCCACCCGAAAAAGTGAATCCAGCGTGGATATTGAACAGGTTCATCAGCATGAAGCTGAGGCCCGTCATGGCAGCGTGGAAAACATAAAGCACCGGAGCCACGAACATAAAGGCGAACTCGATCGGCTCGGTGATCCCAGTCAGGAAGGAAGTGAGTGCCGCTGAGATCATGATGCCAGCGACGGCGGCCTTGCGCTCTGGGCGGGCTTCTTGATAGATCGCCAGGGCAGCGGCGGGCAAGGCGTAGCCCATGATCGGGAAAAAGCCGGTCATGAACGTGCCAGCCGACTTGTCCCCGGCCAAGTAGCGGGTCATGTCGCCGCGTACAACCTCGCCCGCCTCATTGGTGTATTCACCTGCGATAAACCAGAAGGGCTGATACCAGATGTGGTGCAGCCCGAACGGAATCAGCAGGCGGTTGATAAACCCGAACAGGCCAGCGGCAATGGTGGGCTGCTCGTTCACGGCAAAGTTGGAGAAAGTATTCAGGCCATGCTGTATAGGGGGCCACAAGTAGGTCAGCAAAATCCCCAAGACAATGGCCGCCGCCGCCGTCACGATCGGCACAAAGCGCCGCCCCGCGAAAAAGCCGAGCCACTGGGGCAGCTGAATATCCTTGTAGCGATTGTACAGCCAGGCGGCCAGCACCCCCATGATGATCCCGCCGAACACTCCGGTTTGGAGGGTCGGAATACCCAGCACGCGGGCATATCCGCCCGGCTGGTCCAACTGGGCCTGATCGAACGCCGCCGTGTCACCCAGACCCAGCCAGGCACTCATGGAACTGTTCATGACCAGAAAGCCGACCAGCGCCGCCAGCGCGGCCACGCCCGAACCGCCCGAGAGGCCCACCGCCACGCCCATGGCAAAGATGATCGGCAGGTTCCCGAAAATCACGTCGGAGGCAGCCACCATCATCGTCCCGACAAACTGAAGCCACTCAGGGATATAGGGTGCCCAGGTATAAGAGTCATCGTTCAGGGCCGCGCCCAGGCCCAGCAAAATACCGGCAGCGGGCAGTACGGCCACCGGCAGCATCAGCGCTTTGCCGATCTCTTGCAGGCGGGCAAAGAGGCTGCGGCGCTGCTCAGATGGGGCCGGGGGAGGAGCGTCTGCCATGTGTGCGGCGGTAGGCGGAAGTTGAGTCATCGCGGATCCTTTCTTGCGCTTGGTGCCCTGGACTGCACCTGGCCTGGTCCAGCCTAAAAAAATAAACAGACCAGAACTGCGGACATGAGCGCAGAGGGGACGGCCATAAACTTTTTTTCCTGTTCCCCTGCCATCCGCTGCGCTCTCCTGAAACCTCATTGGCAGACGGCAGCTGTAGTATCTCAGGAATCTTACTTTGGTCAAGGCAGACGGCCGAAATGCTTCCTCTTTGGTTAATCCTCTGTTAGACTAAGGGACAAAGCCCCAGCCGCACTGGGGACCTACCACCTGACTTTCTAGGTCAGGGCGCACTGTGCACGCGAGCAAAATGATGTCTCGCTCAACTTTTTCATGCCCTTTCTCATCCTGCTCAGGATGCTGAGGCGCATGATCCGCGCTATGAAAAAGATTTTTCTGATGATGATTGCTAGCAGCTTCCTGATGGCTTGTACTCCCCAGGAGAGCACCACCACGACCACCACCACAGAACCCGCCGTCACCACCGACGAAGTCGCTGACGCTGCTGTGGACACCGAAGAGTCCACCATGGCCAACGATGACGAAGCCGACGTGGCTGACGAAATCGACATGGCAGCCGGCGACGGCATTGAAGGCATGGTTGAGAGCTGGGACGCCACTGGCCAGACCTTCACCATGATGGAAGGCGACAAGACCTACACCGTGATGGTGGATGACGCCACCGAATACTACGACGCCGAAACCGCTTGGGACGCTGAAGGCTTCTACGGTGAAGACCGCATGGGCCAGAACATCGCCGTGGAAGGCGAACTGGACAGCGCCACCAACACCATCATGGCCACCAAGATCACTCGTCAGTAAGCACCTCTCTTAACCGAGTGGTTCTAACGAGCCAAAATAGCCAGTGGGCCTCCGACGAGCAAGTGCTCCAACGAGGCCCATCAGTTGTTTTGGTGATCTTCAGGCTAGAGGATGCGTGCTACACGCACAGCCGTGTCCCTGGCTTCTTTGTGGAGGATGCCCAGGTTCATGCCCCCAGGTGCCACCACGGCCAGGACTCCGCGGCGTCCTGTGGCATAGATGTACACCTGCCCAATCCCACCGCTGATGCTCATCTCACTCAATTCACCCGTCTTAAGGGTCTGATTCATACGCCGACCCAGGCCCAGGGCCACCGCAGCCATGGCGGCCACATGGTCGGCGTCGGTGTCGTCCCGAAAAGATTGCGAGATCGGCAGGCCATCCGTGGTCGCCACCAGTGCGCCACGCACCGCCGGAAAAGTCCGGCGCAGATCCGCCAAGGCCATATCGAGTTTTTCCTGCTTACTTGCGGTCATGATGGGTCTTTCTTGAGGGCTAGGGGTAGGCCAAGGACCAGGAGGCCAGGAGGCGAAGAGTTAGGCACCTGCAGCCTGGGGTTGGTCGGCCAGTTGCAATTCCAGCAACCGGATCAGCACCTCGCGGGAGCTGCCGTTATCGGTGGCGTTCAGGCCACACACCTGCTCAGGCGGCAGATCGAAGTAGCTGGCCACGTCTTCAGGAGTCCAGACTTTGGGCAGATCCTGACGGGTCACGCCCACCACGAAAGGCACCGGATTGCGGCTGGTGATGAACTCCAGGATATTGCGGGCCTGCGAAAAGTCCTCGGGCTTGTCTCCGGCAACCAGCAGGGTCAGGCCCAGGGCACCTTCGCAGAGCACGTCCCACATGAAATCAAAGCGGTCCTGACCAGGCGTACCGTACAGCAGCAATTCCTGGCCGTCTAGGTTGATGGTGCCGAAATCAAAAGCGACGGTGGTGTATTTCTTGCCGATGTCTTCACTGGCTTCGGCTTCGGTGGCCACCACTTCGGTTTCGGAAAGGGTCTGTACAAAAGTGGTTTTCCCAGCCCCCACAGGGCCAGAGATCACAAGTTTCATGGGGCCCATCTTCAGGCACCTCCAGTCAGGCGGCGAAGCGCATTGAGAAAGCGGCGAACCGGACTGACCTGTTCTGGTGCAGCAGCGGGGGCCACCTGGGATTGGAAATGGGGCTGGGTACCCGCCGCCACTGCGGCACCGCCAGGCACCACTCCCGCAGCGCGGTAAGGGGTAACCATGCCGGCAGCACGCAGACGGAACAGCATCAGGCGGGCTTCTTCCAGGCTGATAAAGGCTTCCTGCGCCACCTCCGCAGCGTTGCCTCCACGGGTGAGCAGGGGGGAAACATGGCGCCAGGCACTCTGGAGGGTCACCGGCAGGCCACCGACCAGCTCCTCAGCTCCCTGCACCGTTACAAAGCGGGTGGCCTCGTGTGGCAACTGGGACTCGTCTATGCGGGCGTCCTGCACCAGCGAGCGCAACACCTGATTCAGAGGCAGCGAGAAATGGGCCGTCAACTCATGCGGGGCCATTGCTTCAAACTCGTAGGTTCCGGTGGCGCCATTCATCAATTGGCGCAGGACATCCTGCACGCGCATCGCTTCGCGTACCGGAAAGCCGTCCATGAACAGGGCCCGCATTTCCCCGCGGTGCAGATGCAGTTCGACACTGCGGCCTCCTAGCGCCGACTGCAAAAAAAGTGTGCCGGTGTGGCGCTGCAAAACTTTGGCCACATCAGAAAAAGCGTGATCCGCAAAATCACCGTAGATCGCCACGTCCTCATCCCTTCCTTTCAAGCTCTCTTCGGGGCAGTACCCCGGTAGCCGTCGTTACAAAGTCATAAAAACCTTCAGCGAGTGTAAGCAGGCCGCTCTATCAGACCTCTCACACCCTCGCTGCTGGATACCGCCAGATGAAGCTGTCCGCCTTGTGGCGTTCTTCAGAGTTGCAGTGACAGTGCCGAACTCTGAGGCGGAACCGTCACGGCTTGAAACCGATCAGATCAGCGGCGACGCTTGTCACGTGGGTTGCGGCGCGGCGCTTCTTGCACCGCTTGCTGCTCACGGTAGAGATCCACCAAGGCAGCGTCCAGCTCGCCACGGGCGACGGCAGCCTGCACCGCGCAGCCGGGTTCGCGTCCATGCGTACAGCGCGAGTAGCGGCAGTCGGCAGCCAATTCCTCGATGGCCCAGAAAGCGGCGCCTTCCTCATCCCAGACGGCAATATCACGCAGTCCAGGATTATCGATCAGGAGGGCACCACGGCCCGGCCCATCCAGCGGGAGGGGGTACAGCGTACGCCAGGTGGTGGTGTGGCGGCCCTCGCCAGTCAGATCGCTCACGTCACCAGCACGGCTCAGTTCCTGGCCCAGCAGCGCATTGGTCAGGGTGGACTTGCCTACGCCCGAAGAACCGATCAGCGCAGCGGTGCGCCCCGGTGCCAGCCACTCGGCCAGGGCGTCCAGCCCCTGGCCCGCCGCCGCCGAAATGGGGAGCACGGGCGCGTCCAGCCCCGCGTCCGTCCAGCGTTCCAGGCTGCTGCGCACTTCATCGGTCTTGTTCAGCAAGATCACGGGCTGGGCCTGTGAGAGCTGCACCGCCTGAACATAACGCTCCAGCCGCTCAAGGTCCCAATCTAGAGGACTGGTCACGATCAACACCGTGTCCACATTGGCAGCCAGCACTTGCGGCTGGGTACGGCGGCCCTTGAGCACCGAGCGGATAAAGGTGTTTTGACGGTCCAGCACGGCTTCTATTCGGAGGGGCTCATCTGGGGTGTCGGCTGCGCCAGAGCAAGCCACCCAGTCCCCGATCACCGGCACGTCCAACAGCTTGTGGCGGCGACCAGCGGGCCAGACACCTTCACGGGGACCGCTGGCGGTTTCTAATAGATACTGGTTACGCTCTACACGGACAATGCGGGCCGCTTGCCAGTCCGGCTGGGCTTCCGGCAACCCTGATAAGGCCTGGGCCAGTGCCGGTGTGTAGCCAAAAGCCTTCAGTCGCTCAACAGTCGGGGTTTCGGGGGCAGAAGTGGGGTCTTGGGTCACTGCCCTACAGTCTAGACGCCCCACCAGACCCTGATGTTTCAGCCGAGACTGGGCGGCCCTTCATCTCCGCTTAGCTGCACTGGCGTAGACTCGGCGGCTAGATGATAGATCTGCGTGCCTGGTTGGCGGGGCTGGACCCCACCACGCTTCATATCAGCACCTTTGGCCTGCTGTTTCTGGAAGGCGCTGGCATTCCGGGGATTCCCGGCGTGCTGCCTATGATGGCGCAAGTCGGCCTGATTGACGCCGGGAAAAGCTCGCTGGAAGCGGCGATTTTCTGGGGCACGCTCGGGAACTGGCTGGGCAGCATCGCCGGGTATTCGGTGGGTCGCTGGGGCGGGCGGTATATCCCCGACCACTGGCACAGCCGCATGAACAATGACCAGGCCCGCACGCTGCTGCGGCGCTATGGCCCGCTGACCATTGTCGCCAGCCGCACGGTAGGAGCGCTACGGACTCCAGTGACGCTGGGCGCCGGGGCGCTGCACTACCCTTTGCCTGCCTATGTCCTGTTCAGCCTGCTGGGGGCGCTGATTCACATCGGGGTGTGGCAGTGGCTGCTGTGGCGTTTCGGGACGCGCATCTTGCCGTATCTGGAGCAGGTAGGTGCGCAGGTGCTGATGGGGGCAGCGGCCCTGGCAGCCCTGGCCCTGCTGGGACGCTGGCTGTGGCAGCGCCGCCAGCCTTCCCCCGCAGCAGAAGCCGCACAGGAGAGTCAGCACAGCCCACCGCACTGACCGACCGCTCGGTCAGCAACAGAAACGGCAGGTTAATTTGTCCCCTGGCAGACAGCGAGGCCGGGGCGCTATGGTGACCCCATTGTGACGCGTTCTCAACAAGATACGGACCGGCCAGAGGCGGCCCACACCCCCACCGATTCCCCTGAGCCACGCGGCCACCGCGCCAGCGGCCAAAGTCCAGCAGACCAAGCGCTGGGCGAGGCCCCTCAGCGCCCGATGCGCCCCTCGGTCAAGGTAGAGCCCAACCCGGCACTGGAGGCTTCGGCCTTTTTGAAGGCTGCCCGCGGCGAGAAAGCGGCCCACACACCGCTGTGGTTCATGCGCCAGGCTGGGCGCTATATGCCCGAATACCGCGCTATTCGCGCAGACCGCTCGATGCTGGAATGCATCCGCACGCCAGAGCTGGCTGCCGAGATCACCCTGCAGCCCATTCGCGCCTTTGACGTGGACGCCGCGATTCTCTTTAACGACATCCTGACGCCGCTGCCGGTGATGGGCCTGGACCTGGATTTCGTGAAGGGTGCAGGACCGCGCATCAGCAATCCGCTACGCAGCACCCGCGCCGTCGACCTGCTGGGCGTGCCCGCCGCCCGCGAAAGCATGCCCTACACCGCCGAGGCGATCCGGCTGCTGAAACCCGAACTGGACCGCCGGGGCATTCCGCTGATCGGCTTTGTGGGTGCGCCCTTTACCCTGGCCAGCTACGCCATTGAGGGCGGCGGCTCGCGCAACTATGAATACACCAAACAAATGATGTATGCCGAACCCGCCGCCTGGTTCCGCCTGATGGACAAGCTGGCCACCGTGCAGGCCGATTACCTGGGTGAGCAAATCAAGGCCGGGGCCGCTGCCGTGCAGATTTTCGACTCCTGGGCGGGCGCTCTTTCGCGCTACGACTACCAGACCTTCGTGTGGCCCGCCACCCAGCGCCTGATTGAAGCGGTCAAGCCCTACGGCGTACCGGTCATCTACTTCGGGACCGATACTGGGCACCTCTTGGAAGACATCGCCAAATACGAAACCGACGTGGTGGGCGTGGACTGGCGCACCCCGCTGGACACCGCTTGGGCGCAGCTGAATCCGGGTCAGGCCATTCAGGGCAACCTCGATCCCCTGCTGCTGGCCGCTCCCTGGCGCGAACTGAAACACCAGGTGGACCGCGTGCTGGACGAGGCAAATGGCCGCCCCGGCCACATCTTCAACATCGGGCACGGCATCCTGCCCACCACGCCGATGGACAACGTGCGCCGCGTGGCCGAATACGTCCACGAGAGAACAGCCAATCGCTGAAGTCAGAAGCTGGCAGAAGGCAGCCCAGAACAGCGGGCCGAGAGCAGAGAGCCAAAGATAAGGAGCAACCCATGACCAAAGCTGAAACTCCCGCCACCGAGACGGCGGTCAACCCCTATCCCCCCGTACGGATCGTCAACGATTCCTACGCCCCCAGCATCCCCAGCACCCGGATCAACCCAGGCAAGGCCGTGACGGACGGGACCATCGGCGTGCTGTTCATGGCCTACGGCGGCCCCGAAACCCTCGAGGAAATGCCCGGTTACCTGGCCGACATCCGCTCGGGACGGCCCACCTACGCCGAGGTGCTGGAAGAAATCAGCGGCAACTACGAGGCGATCGGCGGCAAGAGTCCGCTGCCGGAGTTCACCCGCGCCCAGGTCGAAGCCACGATGGCCAAGCTGGACGAGGTGGGCGACTACCGGGCCTACATCGGGATGCGCCATTGGTCGCCCTGGATCGAAGATGCCGTGCGCGACATGCTGGACGACGGCATCCGGCGGGCGGTGGCGATTGTGCTGGCCCCTCAGTACTCCAAGCTGAGTGTGGAGAAGTACCAGAAAAAGATCAAGGCGGCGCTGGAGATGTTCCACGGCCAGATTGAATTCGCCTTCGTGAACCAGTACCACACCGAACCCGGCTACATTACCGCGATGGCCGACCGGGTGCGGATGGGGTTGGCGGAGTTTCCCGAAGACCAGCGCGGCGACGTTCACGTGGTCCTCAGCGCCCACAGCCTGCCGGTGCGGGTGATCCGCGAGGGCGACCCCTACGCCGATCAGCTGATGGAATCGGCCCGCTTGATCGCGGCGCAGGCGGGGCTGAGCGAGGAGCAGTGGAGTTGGTGCTACCAGTCCGAAGGCCGCAGCCCGGAGCCCTGGTTGGGGCCACAGCTCGAAGACTGGCTACCGCAGCTGCACGCCGAACGCGGCATCGATAAGGTGGTCAGCATCGCCATCGGCTTCGTGTCGGACCATGTGGAAATTCTCTTCGACATCGACATTGAGGCGCAGAAGGTGGCCCAAGAATTGGGCATGCGCCTGGTGCGCCCGCCCGCGCTGAACACCGATCCGCTGTTTATCGGCACGGTGGCAAGCGTGGTACATAACAAAGCACAGGAACTCTAGATGGCTGCGGGCGGATGGTGGAGCTCATCACCGTCCGCCCTTGGTCCAGGAGATGGAATGACTGACATATCCGAGTCCTTAAGTGCGGCGCCGCAGGTTGGGTTGACCCAGGGTGGGGACCGCCGAGGCGCGGCCACGACTGATCAGCCGGTGATTGTGGTGGGGGGCGGTCTGACGGGCCTAAGCGCCGCCTGGGAACTGCAGCAGCTCGGCTTGCCGTATGTGCTGCTGGAAGCCGGGGACTACCTCGGTGGCAAGGTGCAGACCGAGTGGCACAGCCTGCCAGGTGCCGGGGATTTTCTGGTGGAAAAGGCCGCCGACGCTTTTATCCTGGGCAAGCCCTGGGCGCTGGAATTGGCGCGCGAGGTGGGCCTGGAAAGCGAGCTGATTCACCCCCGCGAGGACACCAAGCGGCTGTATTTCCTGAAAGGGGGCCGGCTGCTGCCTTTCCCGGAACATCTGCGGATGTTCGTGCCGCTGGACGAGCAAGCCTTTCGCCGCAGCGGGGTGCTGTCACCCGAAGGCACCGAGCGAATGCTGGGCGAGGTCAACGTGCCGCCCCGCGAAAACGCCGACGAGGACGAGTCGCTGGCGTCGTTCGTCACCCGGCGTTTTGGCGAGGAAGCCATGAACTTTATCGTGCCGATGGCGGCGGGCATCTATGTCGCCAACCCGCATGAACTGAGCATGCAGATGGCTTTTCCGCAGTTTCTGGCGATGGAACAGAAATACGGCAGCCTCATCGCCGCGCACCGGGCTTTGCCGCCGCGCACCGGACCGATTTTCGGCTCGTTCAGAGGTGGCATGGGTGAGTTGGCTGGGGCAGTGGGCCGCGCGCTGACGGAAGAAGTCCGGCTGAACAGCGCGGTTCGCCAGGTTCACCGGGACGGCGTGACCCTGGCCTCTGGTGAGCATATCGCTGGGCGCGGCGTGATCATGACCACCCCCGCCTGGTTCACCGCGCCGCTGCTGGCCGGTGACTTCCCGGAAGCTGCGGCGCTCGTCGGGCAGCTCAAGACCAACTCGTCGGTGGCCGTGATTCTGGCCTACCGCCGCGAGCAGTTCGCCTTTGACATGGACATGCACGGCCTGCAAGTGGACTGGTCCGAGGGCATTGCCATGACGGCCATCACGGTGCATTCCGGCAAGATGCATGGCCGCGCGCCGGAGGACCACGTCCTGCTGCGGGTGTTTTTCAAGAATACCGAACCCGGCGAGGCCCGCCGACTGGCCGAAGGGTATGTCCGGGAGCTGTTCGGGGCAGAGGGTGAACCGCTGTTCCACGCCTTTGCCGATTGGCGCGGCAAGAATCCGGCTTACGTAGTGGGACACCGTCACCACTTGGCCGCCATTCGCGCGGCTCTGCCGGGCACCGTGCAGGTCGCCGGAGCCAGTTTTACTGGGGTCGGTTTGCCCGACTGTGTGAACGCCGGACGCACCGCCGCGCGGCAAGTGATGACCAGCCTGGCAGAGTAGGGCGGCCCAGGCTTCTCAAGCCTGCCCCATGGACTGGTCGCCCTGGTTGAAGGGCTCTGGTCGGAGCGATTCGACCGCAATCCTTCTCAGACGTAGGCCACGTTGTTCTGAAACAGGGCCGCTATGCTGGCCCGTATGCAACGCCAGCGTCACCGCCAACAACTCCTGGGAACGGTTCTGCTGCTGGCTTCCCTGTCGGCGGCCTGTGTGGCGCAGGACGTGGGAACGCCGCAGCCGGTGGCCATTGCCACTACGGCTGACGCGGCGGACCCGGCCGCCTCTGCCGCGGCTGAAGTTGCTGAAGCCGAAGTGCTGGACTGGAATACGCTGGTCACGCCACAGACCCTCCCCCGGTTGCCGGTGCAGCCGCACGCTGCCGACGTTCAACCCGGCGCGGTGATGGCTTACGTCGCCCTGGGTGACTCGCTCACCGCGGGAATGCAGTCAGCAGGCCTGACCGCCCCAGAGCAGTACAGTGCTTTCCCGGCGGTGGTGGCGCGGCTGACCGATATTCCCTTCGGTATTCCGGCCACGCAGCTGGGCTGCCCGGTCCCGATGGGCGGCGGCCTGGCCGAAGCGTCCTGCCGCCGGGTGCTGCCGGGCGTGCGCGGCTCCAACTTTGCGGTGCCTGGCGCGCGGGCTGAGGACCTCTATACCAAGCGCGGCGCAGACAGCGACGACGACCTGACCCGGCGGCTGTATGGCCTGATTCTGGGGCCACAGCTGACCCAGGTGGAAGCCGCCCTGAAATCCAACCCCGACTATCTGACGCTGTGGATCGGATCGAATGATGCCCTGACTGCTGTGACTGAAGGTGATCCGGGGCGGGTGACGTCCCCGGAGGAATTTGAGCGGCACTACCGTGAGATTCTGTCCCGGCTGAAGCCCGCCGGGGCGCGGACCTTGCTGCTTACCGTGCCGGATGTGACGCAGGTACCGCTGATGACCCCTGGTCCGGTGCTGTTTGGGCAGGGCGTAGCCGAGGCCAACTGTCAGGGCAGCGAAAGCCGGTTGCCGCTGACCGCCTTTTTGTTGGGGCGCAAGCTGGACTGTGACGCCCCCTACGCACTGACTCCCGCCGAGGCCCAGACCATTCAGCAGACGGTAGAGGCGTACAACGCCAGTATCTACCGCCTCGCCGCCGAGTTCGGCCACGACGTGCTGGCCGTGCAGCCGTTGATGGACAGTCTGGAGATGCACCACGCCGAGGATGAAAGCAGCCGCACTCCCTTTGGCCGTGACATGTCCGCCGACGGTGTCCATCTGTCCAGCGAGGGGCAGCGCAAGCTGGGCTACGCAGTGGTCAACCACGTCCACCGCTTCTGGAAGGTGGACCTGCCTGCCGCCGCGCAGGCTGAGTTGGCAGCGGCAGGTCTGGTGTAGACCGACTAATTCAGGCCGGCCAGATGAGGCCCAGCGCCCAGGCCAGCAGTGGGCTGAGCAGCAGCGCTGGCAAGAAACTGCCGACCCGCACCCGCTGATCGGTAAATTCCAGCGCGCTGAGCATCAGGTTCCAGGCGATACCGAGCAACACCACACCGCCAGTGCCGGTCAGGGCCAGCATGACCGGATGGTCACGTAAAGAAGCCGGGTCTAGGTCCGCCAGCACCGAACTCGCCAGCGCAAAGGAGCCTAGCGCGATGCCGCCCTGCACGGTCAGGATGCTCAGCGCACTGAGCAGCACGCCCGCGCCGTACACCCCCGCCAGCGCTGTGGCCGCGATAATGTCCAGCCCGGATTTAAGCAGGTAGGTGGTGGGGTCGCCGGTCAGGCCGTTTTGTAGGCCGCCGATAATGGTCATGGGGCCAACGCAGAACAGCAAGGTGGCCGCCACAAAGCCTTCAGTAAAGCGTCCCCCACCCCGGAAGCGGCGCTGAGCGCGTTCGCCCAGGCGGGTCAGGCCCTCTTCAATATGCAGCAACTCGCCGAAGACCACGCCCACCGCCAGGCCGACCAACCCCACGATCACTCCCGGCACCGGCCCGAAGCTCAGGTCACGTAGCGCCCAGGCCATATCCAGCCCAATAAAGAGGGTGATCAGCGACAGGGCCTGCAGCAGTGTGCGCTGAACCTGCACTGGCACGCGCTGGCCGAACCACATCCCGGCCAGGCCGCCGGCGATGACGGCCAGCGCATTGACCAGGGTGCCGAACAGAACAGTAACTAGACTCATGGGCAGCCGATTCTCCTTGCTGTAACGCGGTACCGTCTCAGGCGGCGCAACCGCAGCTGCATGAAGATAGCACTCCGCCGCCGCTACACTGCGTCCATGTTGTCTGCCGCGCCGCCACTGCGCCGTCTGTCCCGTGAAGTGGCTGAACTCACCGGGCTGCCACCCCAGCGCGTGGAAAGAGTGCTCTCGCCGCTGCGCCGGGGATTGGTGCTGGGGATACACGAAGTCGGCGGCAGCGCCCACCGCTGGAGCCTGGGGGAACACGCTCCCGTGGAGCCCGCCGAAATCGCCAGTGTGACCAAGCCTTTGACAGCGGCGCTGCTGGCGGTGCTGGCTGCGCAGGGGCAGCTAG
This sequence comes from Deinococcus radiophilus, assembly GCF_020889625.1. GTDB lineage: Bacteria > Deinococcota > Deinococci > Deinococcales > Deinococcaceae > Deinococcus > Deinococcus radiophilus. Next base: position 270,324 of record NZ_CP086381.1, on the reverse strand, counting down.
ACCCCCACGCTCCCCTGCGCGAGCTGGGTGGGGTCTGGCGGGGATGGCCGGCCTGGGTGACGCTCTACGCACTGGCGACCCACACTGCGGGCCTGCCCGCCCACCCCTTACGTGCCGGGCTGACCGCGCTGCTGGATTGGCAAGACCCCTACGGGCGCATGGACGAGGCCGCAGTCCTGGCGTCCGGGCAGCGCTGGGCCAACCGGTGGCAGGCGGGGCAGTTCGTGTATTCCAACCTGGGGGCGGGCGTACTGGCCTTGGCGCTGGCCCAAGCCGCCGGTGCGCCAAGCTACCCCACTGCCCTGGAACGGGCCGTCCTGGGCCCGCTGAACCTGCGTCACACCTACTTTCCTTCGCCCACCGAACTCCCTTACCGCGCCACCCGTTTCGGGCCGCTGCTGGGCGCTGGGGGTCTGTGGTCGGATGTGGGCGACCTGCTCGCCTTTGCACAGGCACACCTGAGTGGAGCGCTGCCGCCCGACTGGCAACTCACGGTCACGCCGCGCCGCTTGCCTGCTGGGCTAGACGAAGTAGCCCCCGGTTGGCTGGTCTCCGGGGGCCTATGGTGGCATGATGGCGTCGCGCGGCACTCACGGGCGGGCCTGGCCTTTCGGCCCGCAACGGGCCGGAGCGTGGCCTTGCTGGTGGCCGGTGGGCCTGGACGCTTGAGGCGAACTGCACTGGCGGAAGCCCTGAAGGTACTGAACTAAAGGCTCCTAGTCGGGCCGGTCCTCGTGTGGCTGACCCGACAGCAACGGTGAGACAATCAAGGGCCGGAAAGCGGGATCGTCCACCAGTTCCCAGCGGCGGCGGGCCACCAAGCTGAGCACGGCGCTGACCAGCAGCATGGCCCCCAGCGCTCCCATAAAGTCGGTGTAATGGCCCTGGTAAGCCCCAGCAATCGCGTGGCGCAGCGCTCCTACGGTTTGCGTCACCGGCACCCAGTTGTGGATGGTCTGGAACAATGGTGGCGCCAGCTCCACTGGATAACTCCCGCCCGACGACGCCAGCTGAATGATCAGCAGAACCAGCGCGATGAACCGACCCACTGCGCCAAACAGCAGAATCAGCGCCAAGATGAGGGCCAGAAAGGTCAGACTGGTTAGGACCGAGGTGGCCAGCACTTCAGCAGGATGCAGATAGCTGACTCCCAGTGCCTGCACGACCAGGACCATCAGGGCGGCCTGGGCGATCACCACCAGCGCCGGAACCAGTGCCTTGCGCGCGACCCGCGCCAGCTGGCTGGTCTGACGGGCACTGTAGGGCAGCTGCTGATACGGAAAGATGAAGGTGGTCAGTACGGCCCCAACCCAGAGGCTCAGGGCCATAAAGTAGGGCGCGAACCCGGCTCCGTTGTTGGCCACCGGCGCAAATTTTTCGGTTTGCACTGCCACACTGCGGCTGAGACCTGCGGGGTCGCCGCCCATCTCCTCTTGCCGGGCTGGGATCTGCGTGTGGAGCTGACTTAGGCCGTCGGCCAGTCGCTGGGCACCACTGTTCACCTCCGCGCTGCCCTGGGTCAAAGCACCGGCACCGCCTGACAGGTCCTCCAGGCCGCTGCTCAGCTGAGTGCTGCTCCCGGCCAGGGTCGCTGCTCCATCACTCAAGCGGTCCAACTCGGTTTGCTGAGGCAACTGGTCTTGGATGGTGCCTACGCCTGCGCGCAAGTCGCCCAGGCCAGCTATCAGGTCCCCCACTCCTTCCTCCAACGCTGCCGCACCTGTAGACAGCTGGGCCGCGCCCGCTGCGGCCTCGCGGCTACGGTCTGCCAGGGTCTGGGCACCGGCGCTCAGGTCAGCGGCACCGGCGGGCAACTGCGCCGCCCCAGCCGCCAGTTGCTGCGCTCCAGTGACGGCCCGGCCAGCTCCCGCCTGCGCCTCTTGCAGACCAGACGCAAGCCGACCCGCCCCGGCGCTCAGGTCAGTGGCACCGCTGGCAAGGCCAGCGGACCCTGTGGCCAGTGCCTGGGCGCCCTGACGGGCGGTGGCCGCGCCTGCTTGCAGCGGAGGCAGGGCCTGCGCCAGCTGTCCAGCGCTGCTGCTGACTTCCTGCGCCCCCTGTTTGAGACCGACCAGTCCAGCCTTCAGCTCGCCAGGTAACGGCTGAGCACTCACGCGGTCATTCACTTCGCTCAGTCCACCCGCCAGCTCATTGGCGCCACCTTGCAGGCGATCTGCTCCAGTCTTCAGCTGTCCCAGGCCCATTTCCAAGTCGGGAAGTCCCTCGGCCAGTTCCGCACTGCCACTGGCCAAATCTGCGGCACCCTGCTGTAAGCGATCACTGCCGCCGGACAGGTCTGCCGCGCCGGACACCAACTGACCCAGACCGCTTTGAAGCTGCGGGACCTGCCGGGCCAGTTCCGCACTACCGGACGCCACGCCGTCGGCTCCAGCTTGCAGGCGCTTACCTCCGGCGGCCAGCCTTTCGGCACCCCCGGACAGTTCCTCCAGGCCGCTGGCCAGATCGGCGCTGCCCTGACGGACCCCGGCGGTCCCACTCCGCAGTGGCTGCAAGGCGGCTTCGTCTGGGAGGCCAGCTTGTACCTGTTCCAGACCGTCCCGCAACTGAGCGGTCCCGCCGGTTAGGGCCTGCACTCCACCGCTGATGTCTTCGGCGCCGGACGCCAGCTCAGCGCTGCCTGCTGCGGCGCGGTCCATTCCAGCACTCAGATCACGCGCCCCAGCGTCCAGACGGGCCGTACCGTCCGCCAGGTCCTGGGCACCATCTGCCAGCGTGCCAGTGACCTCCCGCAGGTCCGCAAAACCACTCTGGACCTCCTCAAACGACAGCTGCACCGCCTCCCAGCGCGTTTCGCTGAGGGTCTGGTTCAGCTGGTCTTCCAGCCCCGCCGCGAACGAATCCGCCACCCGGCTGGCGAAATAGTTGGACCCTTCCGACACATACAGGTTCAGCACGCCATGTTGAGTGCTGTCTCCCTGAACTGCCCGGCGGCTGAAATCACCCGGCACCGTTAGCGCAAAGTAGATGTCGCCGCGCTGAACTGCCGCCTGAGCCGCGGCCTGGGTCGGGAAAACGGTGAGGGCGAACGGCGGATCATCCTGAAACTCCGCCATCAGGTCACGGCCCAGGTTGATCGTTTCGCCGTCTCGGCGGGTTCCCTGATCCAGATTGACCACCCCAACCGGGAGGGCCTGCAAGTTGCCGTAAGGGTCCAGCGCACTCGCCAGATTGATTCCGGCGTACAGCGACGGCACCACGACAATGGCAGCGGTCCCCAGCCACATCATGGGCCAGCGCCACATGGACCGCTCGCTGGGGGTCAGACGGCGAAAGTCTCGGGCAAATTGAGCTATAGACATAGGATCTCCCTCGGGCAGCTTGGGCCTGCGGCAGCAGCATAAGCCTCTCTAGCTGGAAGTATCTGTCTCTCTTGACAATTTGTCAAGTGACGTTTTGTCAAGAGAGTGCTAGATTTATCCTATGGCCCCTGCCGTTTCCAAGACACCCCACCATTCCTCTGCCCACTCTGCCAGACGGCTCAGCGCCGACGACCGCCGCCAGCAGATTCTGGACATGGCGGCGCAGCTGTTTATCCAGCGCGGGTTCGAGGGGGTCAGGATGGCCGATCTGGCCCAGGCCCTAGGCACATCACGGCCCACCATCTACGGCTATTTCGCCTCGACAGAGGAAATGCTCAGCGGCCTGCTGGAGCAGCAACTGGACGGGCTGCCAGAGCGGCTGCGGCCCTACCTGCTGCAAGGGCCGGGGCGTTTCAGGGCGCTCTTCGGGGCGCTGCTGCAGGAGCGCGAGTTGTTACTCTTGCTGAATGCCGGCGGCGGCCCACTGTTCCGCCAGAAGCGCCAGGAATTCCTGCTGACCGTGCAAGAGCGGCTGAACATTACCGAGCTGCCCCGGGCCCAGCGCCACGCTGCCGAGCAACCCTACCTGGCCCTCATCGTGATGGAGTTGCTGGGGGCACTCAGCTACGCGCAGCTGAGTCAAGGAGAGCTGGACACCACGCAGCTCTCGCGGCATCTGAACGACTTTATCGAGGGCGGGCTGGCCGCCGTGACCCGGCAGACATAACCCTCAGACAAAGGCACTCAGCCCAGTGATGGCACGGCCCACCACCAGCGTGTTGATCTCGTTGGTCCCCTCGTAGGAGTAGATCGCCTCGGTGTCCACGAAGTGCTTGGCGACTCCGTACTCCAGCAAGATGCCGTTCCCGCCGAAGATCTCGCGGGCGCGCGCCACCACGTCGCGGCAGCGGGCCGCCGTGTGTACTTTGGCAAGTGAGGCCTGGGCGTCTACCAGCCCGCCCTCGTCGGCGAGGTGCGACAGGCGCATCACCATACCCAGCATGGCAGTCACGTCACCCAGCATCAGCACCAGATGGTTCTGGATCAGCTGAAATTCCCCGATCCGCTTGCCAAACTGCCGCCGCTCCTGGGCGTAGGCCAGCGCCAGCTCGTAGGCGCCCATCGCGCAGCCGACCCCTTGCCAGGCCACCCCAGAGCGGGCCAGGCCCAGCACATCCGACACCGTGTCCCAGCCACGCGTGGCGTGCAGGCGGAACTCGTCGGCCACCCGGCAGTCCTCCAGGTAGATGTGGCCGTTTTCCACCATACGCAGCGCGATTTTGCCCATGATTTTCTCGACGCGGTAGCCGGGCGTCCCGGCCTCAACCACGAAGCCGCGCACCTCGTCGGTTTCCTCGTCACGGGCCCAGATCACTGTGAAGTCCGAGAAAGTGGAGTTGCCGATCCACTTTTTCTCGCCGTTCAGCACCCAGCCGTCACCGTCACGGCGGCAAGTGGTCCGCATACCCTGACTCACCTGTGAACCGCCCTCCGGCTCAGTCAGTCCGAAGGCCCCGATGCGGCGCAGGTCCAGCATGTCGGGCAACCAGCGGGCCTTTTGCTCGTCGCTGGCCCCTAGCGCGATGGAAGCTGCCGCCAGCCCCGAATGCACCCCGAAGAACACGGCCGTGGACACGTCTACCCGGCAAGCTTCCAGGGTGATGACGCCTTCCATCATGGCGGCGTCGGGGCGACGGGTGCCATCCTCGTTCCAGATGCGGCGCAGCAGGTCCAGCTCACGCATCTTGCCGATCAGCTCGCGCGGGAACTCGTCGCGGCTCCAGTAGTCGTTCATGATTGGGGCGACCTCGGCGCGCATAAAGCGGTTCACCTGCGCCGCCACCTCGGCCTGCTCATCGGTCAGCAGTTCCAGATAGTCGTAGGCGTCGCCGTCCGCAGCGGGCAGCTCACGCTTCTTGCCACTGCCGCCCACGCCCAGGGCGCGGCCCAGTTGCATCAACTGCTTGTCGTTCATGTTGCCAGCAGCGTTCAGCAGGCCCGCCAGGTCCACCCGGCCAGCCAGTGCCCCCAGCTTCTCCAGGTCCAGTTGCTGCATCAGCTGAGTCAGATCCGGTGTGTCGTGTTGTGACATGCCTTCAGTTATAGAAAAAACCCCCGCCGCCGTCAGGAACGGGCAGGGGATTTGGGGTTGAGACGTGATTTAGACGCCGCTCACACGTGAGCGTTAGCGGCGAACGATACGGGTGTCGGCTTCGGCGGGAGTGTCGGCTGCGCCAAAGGCCGTAGCAGCGCTGCCGTGGCGGGCGCCAAAGTACTCGGCCAGGGCGTCTTGCTCGCTGCCATCGGCGGCAAAGGTGAACTCGCCGCTGCGCTTGTCGCTCAGCAAGTCGGTCAGCTTTAGGGCCGCGAATTCAGCGGTGCCTTCTTTGGGGAAGGGGTAGCTGTCGCCGCCAGTTGCCAGGAAGCCCAGCGTGACCATGCGGTAGGAGCGGGCAGCCGCGGCAGCATTCAGCTGACCTTGCTGCATCAGCACCACACGCTGCGTACCGGCAGCGGCACCATTAGCGTCATCAATCACGATGTCGGTCAGGCGCTGACCTGCGGGACGGCTGGCGTCGTACGCAAAGCTCAGGCCACCCACCTGCGGAAACTGTCCTGCCGCGTTCTCCACGTTGGCTACGCCGTGCTCCAGCAAAGCCGCCAGCTGCGTGCCGGTCACCGTGACCAAGCTTAGGGCGTTATTGAAGCGGAAGGCCAATTCCAGGTCCAGCTGCGACACCTGGCCGCGCTCACTGATGCCTGGCGTCCCCTGCGGCGCCGAGCAGACGGGGGTGGCCGCCGTGCTGCCCGGAGGCACGATGCACTGACCGATGGGGCCGCGAATGCCGCCACCGTTTTTCAGGCTGATGGCCGTGCTGGGGTCCACCTGCTGTCCGTAAAACAGGTTGGCGTCGGCGCTGAGGTTGCCCAGGTTGGTTTCCTGGCCGCGCACGCCCCGGCGCTCACCGTTCAGGTACACGTTGGTGTAGCCCACGATGTTCCCGGCGCGGGTCTTCAGGGCGCCGGTCAGCCCCTCCGACACGCGGACCACTGCGGGGCTGGCGGCGTCCACCTTCACTCCTAGGTCGCGCAGGCCCTGCTCGTCGGTGGCGTAGGCGCCGCTTTCCTTGGCATTTACGCTGGCCGGAATCACGCGGCCCTGGGCATCAAAGTCCACCAGCAGGCGGCCCAGGTAGGTATAGTCGCCCTCAGTGTTGACCACCAGCACAGGTGCGCCGTCTTTGCCCGCGAAGGTCAGCGGATAGGCGCCTTTTGCAGTGTCCCCGGTCCGCAGGCGGTCGGTGTCATCGGCCAGGATGGTGTTGCTGCCCCCGGCCACGATGATGTCCACACCCCGGAGCCGGGGCGCCAGCTCCTGCTCCACGTTGATGGTCTGCATGTGGGCCAGCAGGATGATCTTGTCCACTCCCTGCGCCATCAGGGCGTCGGCGTCTTGCTGAATCAGCGCCGCCAGGGCGTCCAGATCGTCTGCCTTGGCTGGTGCCACGCCTACTTTGCCCACGTTGGTGATGCTCCCCAGGCTGGGGGTGCTGGCTCCAATCAGGCCGATGGTCTGGCCGCCCACTTCTGCGGTGGCGTAACCTGCCACCTTTCCGGCCAGCTCTGTAACGCTTAGGCCGTCCTTGCCGGTGATCTTGGCGGTGGCCTCATCCGGCGCAAAATCCAGGTTGGTGGACAGGTAAGGAAACGCAGCCCCGTTCCAGCCCTCACCCTGGCTCAGCAGGCCCGCGAATTCGGCGGTACCCATGTCCAGGTCGTGGTTGCCGACTGCGGAGGCCTGCACGCCCAGCGCGTTCAGCCAAGCGACGTGGGCGCGGCCTGCGCCGGCCTTGCCCAGCACCGCATCCAGCGCACTGTCGCCCGCCACGTTGTATTCAGGGCCAGGAATCCAGTTGTCACCGCTGCTCACGACCAGGGTGTTCTCCGGCTGCTGGGCACGGAAGGTGTTCAGCAGGGCCGAAAAGCGGGGCACATTGCCGATGATGTCACGGCCACCGTCCACATCCGAGAAATGCAGCAGTTGCAGGCGGTAGGGCGCTTCAGGGTGGGCCGGAGCCGTTTGCACCGGAGCGCAGGAGGCCAGAAGACCAGCCGTCAGAGACAGGGCAGCTAGGTTAAATTTTCTCATGTCAGCTGACATTGTACGCGCCCGGCTGTCAGCTGTAGGTCATAAGGCGGGTGCTAAAGTGTGTGCCCTCCCGTGGGGAACAGCCTTTAGGAGTGGCAAGCCATCAGACCTAAGACAAATCCGATGTCTGCTGAGCGGCCAATTTGGCATAGTGAAAGTCGCCGCCTGCGAGGACTTAATCTCTTTACTGCTCCCCCAGCCTGAACCTGCCAGATCCCCAGGAATCCACCCTCCCCCCTATTCTCGCTCCCTCAGAGAGGATGACCGCGCCCGCCATGTTGCAACAGCTTCTGATCAACTTTGCTTTGCTGACGGCCCTCACCTACCTGTTCAGTTTGACCTTCCGGGCCTGGCCTTTGCCACATACCCGCATCTTTCAGGCACAGTCCATCCTGCTGGGAGCAGCCATTTCCCTGGTTCTGATTCTCTTCCCGGCACAGATTGCGCCGGGAATCATCATTGACATGCGGTCTATTCCGCTGATCTTTGTGGCCCTGGTGTTTGGCTTGCCTAGTGCCCTGCTGGCAGCCATTCCCATGCTGGCCTACCGCCTTTGGATGGGCGGGCCTGGGGTGATCCCTGCGGGAAGCAGTATTTTGCTCATCCTGTTGGTGGTCTGGCTGCTGCGCGAGCGGTTCATGCGGGAGGGCGTCACCTGGCGGGAACGCACCGCACTGGCCACCCTGATGCTGCTCCCCAACGGCCTGCCACTGGGGCTGCTGCCGGGCGGCCTCCAGATTCTGGCGCAGAGCTACCTGCCGCTGCTGCTGCTGAACGTAAGTGGATTTATGGTGACCCTGGTGATTCTGACAGACCGTCTGAAACTCTTGCGGCTCAATGCACTGTTCCAGCAGCAGGCTTACCAGGACAAACTCTCTGGCCTGCATAACCGCCGCCAGTTCGATACCGACCTGCCCTCCATCACTCCCGGCGATCTGGTCATGATGGTGGACATCGACCATTTCAAGCATATCAACGACACTTACGGCCACCTAGTCGGGGACAAGGTGTTGGCGGAGATGGGCCGACTGCTCAGCGGCAGCCTGCGGCCAGCGGACCGGGCCTACCGCTACGGCGGCGAGGAGTTCGTCCTGCTGCTGCGCTCGCCCAAGGCTGGCTGTGCCCTACCCATTGCTGAACGACTGCGCCAGCAGATTGATAGGCAACCGCTGAGCATCCCCGCTGAGGGACAGACCCTTGACCTGAATGTCAACGTATCCATCGGGGCCGCGTGGCACGTTGCCGCTCAGCCCCCTGCACAGACCGTCGCTCAGGCCGACCAGGCCCTGTATCAGGCCAAGCAAACTGGCCGCAACCGCAGTGTGGTGTTCAAGGACAACTGCGGCGCGATGGAGTGAGCCTGGCCCCAGCGTTCCCAGTCAGGGGAGCTGGCTGAGACCACGCTTAGCCTTCCTCTAAATCAGCACCCTGTCAGACTCCTTCTACTTCCTGCGCTTCTAGCATCAGGCCCCCCACCTTAAAGGCCTCACGCGGCTGGGCGTACTCGGTGTCCATCTGGGCCAGTTGTAGCCGCCCACTCACATCATCGTTCACACCGTGCCAGTAGGTGTAGCTGTCCAGCACCCACACGCCACTTTCGCGCGCGCCGTTGCCGCTGCCCTTGATCCCGCCGAAGGGCATGTGCGCCTCAGCCCCAGTGGTGGAATTGTTGATAGAGGTCATGCCCGCCTCAATTTCTTCCTGAAAGCGGTTGGCCCAGGTGCGGTCGTTGGTGTAGATGGCGCTGGACAGGCCGTAGTCCACCGCGTTGGCGGCGGCCATGGCTTCGTCGAAGCCATCCACCCGCACCAGGTTCACCGTGGGGCCGAAGACCTCGTTCTGGAAGAGACGCATACCCGGCTTCACTCCTTCCCAGAGGGTCGGCCAACCGTAAAAGGCCGCGTCGGGATCGCCCTGAAAGCCGCTGGGTTTGTTCTCAGGCGTGATGCGCCCCGCGCCGTACAGGAGCGTCGCGCCGTCCTCCTCGCCCCAGGCGTAGTGCTGCTCCCAGGACCGGAAAAAGCGCTCATTGATGAAGGGACCGTACAGCACGCCGTCATGTTCGGTGGGGTTGCCGATTTTTATCTCCTGCATGGCGGCCAGCAGTTTGTCGCGGAACTCCTCGTAGACAGGGGCGTCCACGATGATGTTGCCGGCACTGGTGCAGCGCTGCCCCCCCGTGCCGTAGGCGGCCCACAGTGCGCCCTGCACGGCGTTGTCGAGATCGGCATCGCGCATCACCACCAGCGGGTTCTTGCCCCCCAGTTCCAGTGAAGGCGTGCTGAGGTTGCGCCCCGACACCTCCCCGATCCAGCGGCCCACCTGGGTGGACCCGGTAAAGGCGATCTTGTCCACCAGGCCTTCATCCAGCATTTCTACGATGAACTGCCCTGCCGCGTCCTTGCCGCCGCCGAAGACCACGTTCAGTACACCGTCTGGTACGCCCGCTTCTTCCAGCAGCCGCGCAAAAGCGTAAGAGGTCAGCGGCGCGTCCTCGCTGGGCTTCCAGACCACCGTATTGCCCGTCAGCAGCGCAGGAATGATCTTCCAGCTGGGCACGGCCACCGGGAAGTTACCCGCCGTGACCATACCCACCACGCCCAGCGGGCGGCGGTAGGTTTTCAGTTCCTTGTTGGGCATCTCGCTGGGCACGGTCTGCCCGTAGAGGCGCCGGCCTTCCGATTGGAAAAAGGCGCAGGTATCTACTGCTTCCTGTACGTCGCCGCGCGCTTCTTTCAGCGTCTTGCCCATCTCGCGGCTGAGCAGGCGGCTGAGGGTTTCCTTCTCGCGGGCAATCGCCCGGCCGATGTTCCCGATAATCTCGCCGCGCACCGGGGCCGGCGTGCGCCGCCAGCGTGGGAAGGCCTCCCGCGCCGCCTGACAGGCCCGGCGCACGTCGTCCTTGGTCGCTTCGGGGAACTCGCCAAGCACGTCGCTCAGTCGTCCACTGGAACGGCTGAGAAAAGTCTGATCACTGCGGACCTCTTCGCCACCGATCAGGTGGCCGTAGCTTTGGGGGCGGGAATTGGGTTGGGTGGGGGTCATGGGTTCCTCCTCGGTGAGCTGTAGCTTTGTTCGTTTGGCTCAGTGGACGGCAGCGCTTTAGCGCCCGGCGGTCTGACTGGAATAGGTGCTCTCAAAAATCTTGTCCGCGTTGCCCGCCTCAAAACCTTCACGGCGCTTATCGCGGGTCAGCTCGTTTTTGGGCAGGTCGGCAAACTCCGGTAGCGGGCGGCGCTCCGCAAACTCCACATAGCTGCCGCTGATGCGCTCCAGGTGTCCACCTGCAAACTCGGCGTCAATCATTTCTGCCACCGTGCTGCTCTGAATCAGCAGGCCGTCGGGGCTGGTCTTGGCCTTACCGCCGCTGGAGTTGAGGGTGTAGCCATGACCCTCCAGAAAGGCGTTGAACTGCTCAATGGTGTCGTAGCCTTCCGGCAGGTTATGCACGCTGACCGTAAAGTGATTGAGGTAATAGCGGTTGTAGATGACCCAGGCGGCATACTCGGACTCCTCCTGAAGCCGCTGGTAATCTTCCCAGCTCGGCAACCGCCACAGTGCCCGGTGAAGGAATTCATCCACCTGCACACCGTCGTCCAGGTTCAGGTCGTCTACCGGATCACTCGGCACTTCATCGGTATAGCTGGTGATGATGCGCTGCGCTTCCTCGCTGAGATCGCCCACCCGCAGCTCGGAAACGAAAATGCGCGGAAAGTTCGGCTGGCCGGGCAGTGGGTCGGGCGGCGAGTACCAGTAGGCGTTCAGCTTCTTGGCCGCGAAATCGTAAGGCTCGCGGCGCTGGTAGCCGTAGTGCAGGAAAATTTTCTCGAAGCTCTGAATGCCCAGCTGCGGTACGCCCATGGTGCGAAAAGCGATGTGATCGTTCTCAATGTCCTCAGCCTGCCCGATCAGGCCACCCTTGACCATATCGTCTATAACGCTTTGCACGTCCGGCACCCGCTCCTGGTAACGGCGCATTAGGCCGCTTAGGACGTAGTTCAGGGTTTCTCTGCGGTCAGTCATTTCAGTGCTCCTTATACTCTGCATAGGGTTTGACTTAAACAATGTGCCGCTCCGCTGTCGCGGCACCCTGCCCGAAGCGCTCCAGGCGCAAGCTGCTCACATCAATAAACGGCTCCTGGTCCTGCGCGAACGCCGCCACGATCCGGCCCACTGCCGCCGCCTGCTGCACCCCATGACCGGAGAAGCCACAGGCATTGATCCAGCCTGGTGCCTCGGCCATGCGGCCCAGAATCGGGCTGCCGTCGGGGGTCATCTCGTAGTAGCCCCAGAACGAGTACGAACGGTCCACTTCCAGCTCAGCCAGCCAGGGAAAGCGGTCCCGTGCGACCTCGCGCACATGGGTCAGCCAGGGCCAGTCGATGCCCTCTTCGAGACCGTCCGGCTGATAGGGGTTGGAGACGGTGAAAATGACGGTATCGTTGTGCCCACGCAGCCACAAGTTGCTGGCCACATCCACCGTCAGCGGATAGCTCGGTTGACCGTTGCCGGTTTTGGTGCGGTACACGCTGCGGCGGCGCGGGCGCACCGGCACGTCCAGCCCGGCCAGCGCCGCCACCGCCCCGCTCCAGGCGCCCGATGCATTCACGATCAGAGGAGCGCTGAAATCACCCTGGCTGGAATACACCGTCCAGCCCTCCCCTACCGCTTCGATATGGGTCACTTCGGCTTGTCGGTGCAACTCAGCGCCGCGCCCTAATGCCATGTCGGTGTAGGCGTTCAGCGTGAGCAGCGGGTCAATGTAGCCGTCCTGCGGGCCATAGGTACAGCGGTAGATGCCGCCCAGCAGATACGGGACGTAACGCGCACCTTCTTGCGGTGTGACCACCTCAACGGGCGCACCCACGGCACGCTGCACCGCTACGCCCTGCTCATGCGCTTCCCAGGCAGCTTCAGGCACCAGAAAGAGATAACCGTTCTGGACATAACCGCTTTCCCGGCCATACAGCTCGGGAAAGCGCTGGTATTCCTGAATGCTCTCCCAGGAAAGGCGCACGTTCACCTCTTCAGAGAACTGCACCCGCACGCCCGCGCCGCTGCGCCCCGACGATCCACGTCCCGGTGCCGCCCCCCGGTCCAGCACGGTGACCCGGAGGCCTGCTTCACTCAGGCGAAAAGCGCAGGCGGCTCCGATGATGCCGCCGCCGATGACGATCACGTCGGAGAATTGTACGGTCAAGGTGTCCTCCCGAAAAATCGAACAATAAAAACAAGGCTGCTCTTGCGACTCGAAAAGAGAGGCCGGAGCACTGCGAAATGAACCTCTCTGGCCCCCACCGGGACACATCAAGAGAAGCCTGAACTGTAAACTGCATCAGCACTCTAACCGGGCCGCCGAGCAGATTGCAAGCCGTAAGTTGACCGTCCAGTACAAATATCTCAAAAAAAGAACCCATGCTATGCACATGGGTTTCAGAGGAGGGCCTGGCCTTACAGTTTAATTTCGCCTTCGTCGCGGCCTGCCCAGTAGGTAATGCGCTGGCCTGCTATCTCGATCATCACCAGGTCCGGCGTGTCGATACCTTCTGGAAACCATTTGTCCAGGTCAGGATTCCAGTGTTCCTGAAACTGGGCCTTGTCGCGGACCAAGTTGGCGTGGCCCTGAACTTGAATGTACAGGTCGTCGCTCTGGTAGCCCTGGGCCACCTTGGGATTCGCTTCGATTTCAGCCACCATACGGTGATCGCCTTCGGTGAAGAAATAGGCGGTGCCTCCGTACTCCACCTCGCCGTTGTTGCTCATGGGGCGGCCCGAAATCTCGCCGTTCTCGGCGTGGGTGCTCAGCATGCAGATGTCCAACTTCTTCATGGCGGCGGAAATGTCTTGCAGGGTCATGTCACTCATGTGTGGCTCCTTTCGAGCAAAGATAAGAAGAGACGGCCTCCCTACCCTAAACCGCCCAGCGTGCGGCGCACAGGTCTGTAAACCTTTAGAAAATGTCACTGGTGGCCCAGTGCCGTCTCCGTCTGAACTGGGCCGCCCCCTACATGCTTTAAGCTCAGCCCTATGCACAGGCTCGCCGACTGGGTTACCCGCGCACCCCGGCAGGTGCTGGGCATTTTTGCCGCCCTGCTGGTGCTGGCCGTCCCACTTGCGGTGCAGGCCCCGGGGCGCATGACCGCCAGCATCGGTGAATTGCCGAACGCTGAAAGCACGCAGGTCACGGCGCTACTGAGATCGGAGTTCGGAGAGCAGCAGCTGAACACCGCGCTGCTGGTGGTCCAGCCACAGGCAGGACAGCCCGCCGGAGCCAGGGCCACGGCACTGGGCGAGTTTCGTGAAGGTCTGGAAGATGTCCCAGGCGTCCTGTCGGTGCAGTCGGCGTCGGAGCTGGGCGGGCTGCACCCCGCCGGAGACGGCCCCGAACTGGTCGCTGCCCAGATTCCGCTGTATGAGGGGGCCACTGAGGCGCTGCGAGCGGTACGCCGATTTGCTCAGACTTTTGAGGAGGAGCGCGGGCTGGAGATCGGCGTGACAGGGCTGCAGGCCATCGCCGACGACTTTACCCACTACGCGGAATCCGATACCCGCCGCAGCGAGCTGACCGCCATGCCGCTGATTGCCCTGGTGCTGCTGCTGGTGTTCGGGGCATTGGTCGCCACGGGGCTGCCGATGGTGGTGGGCGTGGTCAGCATCACCCTCACGCTGGCCACGCTGTATCTGCTGGCCAGCTGGCTCAATATCTCTACTTTTACGCAGAGTGTCGTGACCATGCTGGGGCTGGGGGCCGGCATCGATTACGCGCTGCTGATGGTCAGCCGCTTCCGCGAAGAGCTGAGCCGCGACCTAGACAGTGTGCAGGCAGCCCACACCACCATGCTGACAGCAGGGCGCTCGGTCACCTGGAGCGGGGCCACGGTGGCCATTGCGATGGCTGGGCTGACGGTGCCGCCGCTGGCCTATGTGCAGAGCATCGGCATCGGCGGGGTGCTGGCAGTGGGCATGACCGTACTGACTTCGCTGACAGTACTGCCCGCGCTGCTCACGCTGCTGGGTGAGCGGGTCAACAGTCCCCGGCGCTGGGCAGTGCGCTCCGGGCGCCTGGCCGAGCTGTCGCCACGCTGGCACGCCTGGGCGCACCGGGTCATGCGCCGCCCCTGGGCCTGGACCCTGGCAGGGACGGCGCTGTTGGCCCTGCTGGCCGCGCCCACCTTGGGCATGCAGACCGGCTACGGCGGGGCCTGGGGCCTGTCTGCCGGCATTGAAAGCCGTGACGCGCTGGACGATGTGCGCGGGCTGGGCGCGGGTGGGCTGCTCTCGCAGTTCGAGGTGATTCTGACCCTGGACCGCCCTTACGACCCGCAGCACGACGCCGAAGCCTTCCGCGCAGTGACAGAGAACCTGCGGGCGGTGCCGGGGGTGCAGACCGTGGTCAGCCCTTTTCTGAGCCCGGAGGACCTGGCCGGGGCGGGGTCAGGCGGGCAACTGGACGGGCTGGCAGCGGCCATGGCCCTGAACGAACGCTCTTTCGCGCCGGGCGGCGAGTATTTGCGGGTTACCGTGATTCCGGACCGCTACCTGCGCTCGGACGAAATAGATGTCATAGAGCCGCAGCTGCGCGCCGCACTGGACACCGGCCCGTTCGGTTTTCTGCTGGGCGGCGCTCCGGTAGGCGAGCGCGAGTTCAGCCGGGCGGTGATGGGAGCGCTGCCGGGCGTGATGCTCAGCGTATTTGCGGCGACCTTTATCCTGCTGTTGCTGGCCTTTCGCAGCCTGGTGGTCCCGGTCAAGAGCATTTTGCTCAACGGGCTGACCGTGGCCGCCGCCACCGGAGCCGTGACCCTGGCGCTGCAAGGAGGTCCGCTGGGCGAGCTGCTGGGCTTTCCGCCACAGGCGGACGTGGTTGACGCCATGTTGCCGCTGCTGCTGTTCAGTGTGATGTTCGGCCTGAGCATGGATTACGAGATTTTCCTGATCTCGCGGGTCTATGAGGGCGTGCAAGCGGGCCTGAACAACGACGAAGCGGTCGCGCAGGCGGTGGGCCGCACCGCGCGGATCATCACCTCGGCGGCCCTGATTATGCTGATCGTGTTCGCGGCCTTTATCGCGGGGCGGGTGGTCCTGACCAAAAGCATCGGCCTGGGATTGGCCGTGGCCGTGCTGCTGGACGCCACACTGGTCCGACTGGTGCTGGTGCCCGCCGTGCTGAAACTGGCTGGGCGCTGGAACTGGTGGCTCCCCGGCTGGCTGGAGCGCCGTTTGCCCCATCTAGAAGTGCGGCACTGAAGGCCAGGCCGCCAGGTCTGGCAAAGACATCCTGCCCTGCCCGGGTATGTTTAACTACGTTCCGTGAGTTACCTGCTGGTCATGATCGGAATCGCGCTCCTGTACTTCGGCGGGGAACGCTTGGTCACCAACGCTTCGGCCCTGGCCCGCTCGTTCGGGCTGACCCCCTACGTGGTGGGGCTGACGGTGGTCGCTTTCGGCACGTCCAGTCCAGAACTGGCCGCCACGCTATCGTCTAGCTTGTCGGGAACACCGGACATGGCGCTGGGCAACGTGGTGGGCAGCAACATCGCCAATGTGGGCCTGATTCTGGGTCTTACGGCACTGGTTTATCCGCTCGCCACCGGGCGAAGCACCGTGACCCGCGAACTGCCGCTCATGCTGGCCGTCTCGCTGCTGCTGTGGCCGGTGGTGCAGGGTGGCATCAGCCGGGTTGAAGGGGCCGTGCTGTTCGCCCTGTTGATCGCCTATGTGATGTGGCAGCTGAAGTTGGGCAGCACTGACCCGGCAGCCGTGGAGGAAGCCGAGCGCGAGGCTGCCGAGGAAGAAGCTATCCCAACTGGCCAGGCCCTCCTGGGCGCGGTCATCGGCATCGCCCTCCTGGTGGCGGGCGCACAGGCCTTGGTCACAGGCGCCACTGCGCTGGCCCAGGCGCTGGGCATCTCCGAACGGGTCATCGGTCTGACCATGCTGGCACTGGGAACCAGCTTGCCAGAACTGGCGAGCAGCCTGATCGCCGCGACCCGGCGTCACACCGAGCTGGTGCTGGGCGGCATCATCGGGTCCAATATCTTTAATATTCTGGCGATCTTGGGGTTGACCGCGCTGGTTCAGCCCCTCCCAGTGGATGTGCAGTCAGCCCAAGGCGACATCTTGGTCATGATCGGCTTTGCCGCTGCCGCCCTCCTGCTGATGTGGCGGACCGCCCGACTGGGCAAACTGGGTGGCCTGGTGCTGCTGGCCGCTTACGGGGCTTATACCTACACGCTGTTCTGAGTGACCCTCACGCTTACTTCCTACCTCTTTTCTCCCTGCGCCAGCAACAGTGGAATCTGGAAGGTGGCGGGGCCCTGGGCGAAATACGTGGCCAAATCGGTGAGGTGTTGAGTACGCAGCTCTTCCAACTGCGCCGCGCTGAGGGCCCGTAGCGGCAAGCCTTCGAGCCCCTGCACGATGTGCTCCCAGCGCTCCTCGGCGCTGCGAATGGTCAGCGGGACAGAGCGGACCTCGAGGTGCAGCTGGGTGAATCCAGCCCTGGTGAGCAGTTCGGCGGCCCTGTCCAAACTGGCGATGCGGGCCGCAGGCGGCACCACCGGGCGTAGGCCCAGCGGGGCCAGCCGCGCCGCCCACAGGCTGGGCAGCGGGGCCATCAGCTCCCCGGTAAACGAGCTCAAGACCGTTCGCCCACCCCGGCACAGGACACGCTGCCATTCGCGCAGGGCGGCCTCCATGTCTTCCATGAAAAATAGCCCGGCGGCACACAGCACCCCATCCTGGCTCTCACTGGCTACCGGCAGCGTGGCTCCATCAGCCAGGGCATAACTCAGCCCAGGTTGGGGTGGGTATTGGCGGGCTTGTTCCAGCATCGGAGCACTCAGATCGGTGCCCAGAACCTGCCCTTCAGGCCCCACTGCGGCAGCCAGCGCACGGGCCGCTTCACCCGTACCTGTCGCCACATCCACCCAGTGCTCACCGGCAGCAGGAGCGGCCCAGGTCACCAACTCACGCGCGCTGACCGCCAGAAAGCTGAGGCGGCCGTAGTGACCGGCCACTGCGTCACAGTCGGCCAGCGTGGCGCGGGGCACCGGCGTCGCCTCAGTGCTGCGGGCGCACGGCCAGCAGCTCGGCAGGCACTTCGTCCATATAAATGTCGGCCCAGGTTTGCCCGTCAAAGCTGACCTGCGACTCCATGACCCATTCCATGCCGTGCTCGTGGTCCTCAATGGCGTCCAGCGGTACATCCAGGCGCAGGCCTCGGGGCACCGGGAACGCATCAGCACTCACCCCTTGCAGAAACGGTGCCGTTTCGGAGTAGGCATCGGTCAATGCTTCGCGGCAAAAGTCAGCCCAGCGCTCCGGGTCACCAGCTCCGGTGCGGCTCAGGAGTTCCTCACGCAAACGCGCCTGGTGCTTTGCGGGTACCGCTTCTTCGTCCCAGGTCACTGTGCCGTCGGCCAGCACTGTCACTTCGGTGGTGTTCAGGTCCATGATCTGACTGAAAAACTCGCTCAGTTCGGACTCGGTGGGTTCGGCGCTGGGGTCCACATACGAATACCACACCTCGCTGTCCGGGCTGAACTGGGTGCTGCCCTGCTCCACCAGCAGCACGGCGTCACCCCACTCGCCCACGGCGGTCGTCAGTGGAGTATTCAGCAGGGAGCGCCCGCGCACCTCAATGGTCAGACGGCGCGAGGCAGGCGCTTCAGGCGGCAGATCACGGCCGGCTTCATCGGCCCACTCGGTGCGGGCAATCATCTGGGCGTGGGCATCCGCCCAGCTGGATTCGTCGCTGCCGTGCAGGGTGGCCGCCAGCAGCTCCAGGGCACCCAGCAGTTCGGCGGGGGGTTCGGGGTCTACCGTGACCAGGCCCTCGCGGTGGTGCGTCACCTGATAGGTCGCCTGCAACGCTCCACGCTCACGTGCGATGGGATGCTGCATCAGGTACTGCACGCCCTTCTCACCCAGGCCCGCCGCAGGCAGCGGCTCCCAGCGCTGACCATCGAAAGAGACGTCTTGCTCACGCAGGCGCAGCGCTTGCCCCTCCGGCAACAGATGAAACTGGCTGGCGGTCTGGTCGTCGCGGTCTTGCAAGGAGCGCGGATCGAAACTGCTCAGCAGCTCGCCACTGAGGCGCAGATGGGCCGGTACCTGAATGGCCAGTACGTCGTCAGCACTGTTCAGGAAATCGGTCGGGCGGCCAGCCGCCACCCAGCGCGTGCGGTACTCGGCGGGCCAGCCAGCGGGACTGGGCAACTGCTCCAGCAGGGCGCGCTCTAGCGCCTGCCCCTGCTCACCCTGCGGCGCTCGCAGCCAATTGAGCTGCCAGGCCCCGTCACGGACCTCGGCCTGGACATCGAAAGAAACGGACTGAGGCATCAGCCCCAGTTGTTTGCGGCGTTTGGCTTCTCCCATAAGTAGGCCCAGGGTAGCGCAGGGAGGCGGAAAGCTGGGGCCACCGCCTGCCCTAGAGGCTGCCTCTGAACATCACGGAGGACGTCCACCTCTGCGATTTTATGCGAGCAGAGCGAGTAAACATAGATTGGCCCGGACCTCACGCCCGTTTTCCGGACGACCTCTAAGACCATCTCACCTTGCGCCCTGCCCAGGAAATAACCCGCAAGTGTAAGAGTCTAGTTAGGGCCAGATGATGATTCTAAAGCCATCTGTAGGGCCTGGCATGGAAGGTTCCAAGTCGTTCCAACAAGCCACACCCGCAACGGAGAAAGACATATGGCAAAGATTCTATTGGTTGACGACTCTCCCGCCGACATCCGTTTCATGACCGAAGTGCTCAAAGGTCAGGGCCACACGGTCGCCAGTATCAGTGATCCTGCAGCTGTAGAGCAGAGCATTTCTACCGAGCAGCCCGATCTGGTGCTGCTGGACGTGGTGATGCCAGGACGCAACGGCTATGAAGTGCTGCGCGGCATCAAGCGCGAATTCCCTAGCCCCAGCTTCAAGGTGATTTTCGTGTCCTCCAAGGGCAGCGAAACCGACATCAAGTGGGGTCTGCGCCAGGGCGCAGCCGATTACATCATCAAGCCTTACACCCCGGCCGACGTGCAGGGCGTGCTGGGCCGTCACCTTTAAGGGTCGGCTGAGTCATGGCTGAGCGCCTGCTGCTCTTTCGCTACAAAGACGACGTACTGGCCTTGCCCGCCCATCTGACCCGTGAAGTGATTGAACTGGGCCAGGTCGCTCCGCTGCCCGGTGGCCGGGGAGGCCTGGCCGGACTGGTCGTCACCGCCGGTCAGGCTGCTCCCTTGCTGGACCTGCACCTGCTGGCTGGTCTTCCCCGGCACCCCCACGCTTCACTCGGCCTGGTCGTCAGAATCGGCAACGACACCTTGGTCTTTCCCATGGACGAAATGGCGGGCAACCTGACTTCGGATGAACCCCTGACCACCCCGGACATGATTTCTGCGCCGCAGGAAACCGGGGATTACCGCCTGAATTTCGAAATTCGGGTCATCAACCCGGCGGTGCTGAGTAGCACCCTGCAAGCCCGACTGATGCCGGTTTAACGCCGCACTGTGGCACTTTTCCCAGTACTCACACATCAGCATGTTCAGTGTACGCTCCAGCGCCTAGAAGATCCTACAAGGAGACGCTTTATGACCGATACCAGTTCAGTTTCACAGTCCACGGCCCAGCCTACCCAGCGCATCAAGGCAGGTCCCAACCAAACCAGTTTTCTGGGGCGGCTTTCAGTAGGTCAAAAGCTGGCGCTGGCCGGTTCGGTGCTTGGTCTGCCATTCGCCTGGCTTGCCATCCAGAACGTAGTTGAAGCCAACCGTAAGGTGGCCCAGATTGAGCAAGAAATCCAGGGCCAGCAGCTGATTGACGCTCTTCGTGTCAGCCAAAACAATACTCAGTTCGTCCGCCTTAGCTCAACCAACCTCCTTTCCGGCAACGCGGCAGGAGCACAGGACCTCGCTACCCAGCGTCAAAGTGTGCAGACCAGCTTACAAACCGTGATTGACCGTTCGCAGTCCCTCGAATTGACTGACATTCAACAGGCCGCCCAGAGTGCCCTCAATCGCTTTAACGAACTTGCCAGCCAGGTGGACGAAGGTGCCATTTCTGCGGCGCAGGCACAGCAGGCCTACACGGAACTGCTGAACAATGTCATCACGCCGCTGTACGGCACGATTGCCAAAGACACCATGCTGGAACTCTCAGAAAACCTGGAAGTGGCGGAGCTGGTCAACCTGGTCACAACGGTGCTGCCACAGGAAGGTCCACAGGCCGGTTCAATTGGTTCAGGCACTGTAACTGTACTGAACAAGCTAGGTGAAACTCGCGAGGTGAATGAAACGGCGGCCATCGAGTCGCAGCTGCGCTGGGACAACGCCAATGCCTCTCAGCAACGCATTGAGCAGGCCCTGGCCGAAGCACTCACCACTTCTCCAGCACTAGACCGCCAGTTGCGCCCCGCTTACACTGACCTTGTCGACGCTGGCGACGCGATTTTTGGAACAGTGCGCACAGGTCTGGTAGACGCCGAGGTGGCCCAAATTACACCTTCAGACGTGCAGGCCCTTATTCCCGATTATGCAGCGGCCCTGTTCGGCAGCTTTGAGCAGGCCACCACGGCCCTGGGGACAACCTTGGAACAAGAAGCGCAGCAAAGCCGCACTCAGGCCTTACTTACTGCGCTGCTCACTGCTTTGGGACTGGCCACCGCCGCTGGCTTGCTTCACTTTATTTCGCGCTCCATCACCAATCCGCTGACTCAGCTGACCGGAGCAGCACGCAACCTCTCTCAGGGCAACTTGGGAGCGCGCGTTCCAGTCACAACCCAGGACGAATTGGGAACACTGTCTCAGACCTTTAACTTGGCCGCTACGCAGCTGGAAGCCAACGAACGCCGCGCCGAGCAGGAGCGCCTCGAACAGGAACGCCTCCAGAACAACATCGGCCAGTTCCTCGACGTCACCATGGACATCGCCGAAGGTGACCTCACCAAGCGCGGCGTCGTGACCGAGGACGTGCTGGGCAACGTCGTGGACTCCATCAACCTGATGACAGAGGAGCTCGGCTACGTGCTTGGCGACATTCAGAAAGCCTCCGGGTCGGTGACCAGCGGTTCGCAGGCCGTGCTGGCGACCACTTCCCAGATTCAGGAAGGGACCGCCATGACCGCCGCCGAGGCGCAGCGCGTGACCCAGCAGGTGCAGGAACTGTCCGCCTCCATCCGCCAGATGGCCGAGCAGGCGCAGGCCTCCGCCGACGCCGCCCGTCAGGCGCTGCTGGCTTCTCAGCAGGGCCAGGAAGCCGTGACCGGCACGCTGGACGGCATGCAGAACATCCGCCGTGAGGTACAGGGGGTGGCCAAGAGCATTAAAGGCCTGGGTGACCGCTCGCTGGAAATTCAGGAGATTGTGGACACCATCTCGAGCATCGCCCGCCAGACCAACCTGCTGGCACTGAACGCCACCATCGAGGCCGCTGGTGCAGGTGAAGCCGGAGGACGCTTCTCCATCGTGGCAGACGAAGTGCGCAAGCTGGCAGATAACTCCGCCGCCGCCACGGGCCGCATTGCCACGCTGATCCAGAACATTCAGTCGGAAATTCAGGACGTGGTCGTGAACGTGGAAGAGTCCACCCGCGAGGTGGAACAGGGCTACCGCGTCGCCGGAACTGCCGGTGAGCGTCTGCGCCAGATCGGCGACCTGACCCAGCAGTCCGCACAGCTTGCCGAGAACATCTCGTCCGCGACCCAGCAGCAGGTGCAGGGCATTGAGCAGATGGGCAGCGCCGTGCAGCAGATTGCCCAGATTGCCCAGCAGTCCGAGCAGTCGGTGCAGCAAGGCCGCGCCGCCGCCGATCAGCTGCAGCGCCTCGCCGACCAGCTCAACGCCTCGCTCTCGCGCTTCCGCCTGCCCAACTAAAGCATGCCCACGTCAGGAGAAACAGCATGACCACGACATCTACTCCCACCCTGGGCCCCTCCCCGGTCCCCCAACCCCCAGCGCGCCGCGCCAATCCACTGGACCGCTACAGCGTGCGCCAGAAACTGCTGCTGGTAGGCTTGCTGGCGGGTCTGCCCTTCGCGCTGGCCGGGATTACCCTGGGTACGCAGGCCTACAATCAGTACCTCCAGGCCCAGAAACAGAGCCAAGTGGCGTCCAACTATCTGCAGTTGCAAAACCTGCAGAAGAACCTACGCTACATGCGTGGTACTGCGCCGCAAAACGTGGACCCGCAGCTGAACCAGCAGGTAAAAGACGATATGGCCACCGTCGCCGCCACTGTGGCTGCCGCCAATATTCCTGAAGCCCAGCGCCTCACCGAAACCATGCAGGCCAAGGTAAAGCGCGTCACCGATCTGGTGGATGGCCGGGTGGGCACTGCTGAGGGCCTCAGCGACCAGATCAACTTGGTCCTGAATGAAGAATTGCTCAGCCTGTTTACGGTGCTGGCACAGACCGGCAACCTCTACGCCAACTCGCAGTCCAGGGCACTGGGTCTGGTCGAACTGGCTTCTGAGAGCATGCCTGTCGTTCTGCCGGAATCCGGACGTTACATTATCAACACGGTCGAGGTGCTGGACCGGGTGCAGCGGCTTCAGCGCGGTGAACGTACCGAGGAACAGCGTGCTCAGGTCGAAGCTGACCTGACGCGGGGCCGTGACATCGTTGCCGAGTTGCAGCGCGAAAGTGATCTGCTGTTCCAGCAATATCCTGATCTGGGCCGGGAGCTTAAGCCGTCTTACGACGCCATGTATTCGGACCTGGACACCAGCCTGCGTCTGATGTTCAACGAGCTGGTGGTCAAATCCAACACGGCACTGACGGTAGATCAGGCGCTGGACACGCTGAACCCCACCCTCGAATCGCAGTATGCAGCCTTCGAAAACACCACCCGTCAGCTGAATACCATCTACGAGCAACAGCGCAGCGCCGCACTGAACCGACTCCTGCTGATTCTGCTGGGTCTGCTGGCCGTGGCGACCCTGATCTATGCCCTGACGCAGTACATCATCGGGAACATCACCGGACGGCTTGGGACACTCACCCAAGCTGCCCAGGAACTGTCACGCGGCAACTATGGACAGCGAATCGTGGCCGACAGCCAAGACGAGATCGGCACCTTGTCCAACACGTTCAACGTGGCCGCCGAGCAGCTGGAAGAAAACGACCGCCGTGTGGCGCAGGAACGTCTGGAACAAGAACAGCTCCAGAACAACATCGGACAGTTCCTTGACGTCACCATGGACATCGCCGACGGTGACCTCACCAAGCGCGGTGTCGTGACCGAAGACGTGCTTGGCAACGTGGTGGACTCCATCAACTTCATGACCGAGGAGCTGGGTTCGGTGCTCACCGGAACCCGCAGCGCCGCCGAGTCCGTGACAGCAGGTTCCCACCAGATGCTCAGCACCACCGACACCATCAGCAGCGGTACCGTGCTGACTGCCCAGTCCGCGCAGCGTGTGGCCGAGCAGACGGAAGAAGTGAACCGCCAGATTCAAGCCATGTCCGAGATCGCGCAGCAATCGGCCCAGGCCGCCCTTGACGCTCTGCTGGCGTCCAACGAAGGTCAGCAAGCCGTGCAGGCCACCCTGAGCGGCATGCAAGGCATTCGTGAAACGGCTCAAAATGCTGAGCAGCGTATCGCGGCGCTGTCCGACCGTTCGCGTCAGATCGGCCAGATCGTGGACACCATCTCCTCCATCGCGTCACAGACCAACTTGCTTTCACTGCACGCCTCCATTGAGGCTGCCGGAGCAGGCGAGGCCGGAGAGCGTTTTAGCGTGGTGGCCGACGAAGTTCGCCAGCTGGCAGACGAGTCCGCCCAGGCGTCACGCCAGATTGCAGGCCTGATTGCCGGGATTCAGCGCGAAATCGCTGAGGTCGTGCAGACCATGCGTGAAAACGCCGAGCAGGTGAACCAGGGATACCAGGTCGCCGGAACAGCCGGACAGCGCCTGGAGCAGATCAGTACGCTGTCGCGTGAATCGGCACGGCTGGCCGAGCAGATTTCGCTCTCAACCCGTGATCAGGTAGAGAACATTGAGCAGGTAAGTGCCTCGGTGCAGGACATTGCCCAAATCGCCGAGCGCTCACAGGAATCGGTGCAGCAAGGTCGCGCCGCCGCAGAGCAGCTCCAGCAGCTGGCCGACCAGCTCAACGCCTCGCTCTCGCGTTTCCGCCTGCCGAGCTAACGGACTGAAAGGACGTCATGACTACCGCCAACAATGACCTGCTGCACTACTTCTTTGAGGATGTCCATGAGACGATGGCCTCCATTGAAGAACGCTTGCAGCTGTTGAAACAAGCGCCCGACTACGCGCAGGCTGAACCGCAGATGCAGGCGCTGGGTGTCCTGACTCACCGCCTGCGCGGTACCGCCAGCCTGTATGGGTTCCCCCAAATGGCCCAGCTGGCCTCGGTGGCCGAGCGCCTACTGATGCCCCGTCCCCAGCTGCCTGAAAGCTGGCAAGGCCGCTACAATGATCTGGTCAGCGAGATCGTGGTGGCTCTGAGCGGAGCCGCTAAGGAGGCCAAAACCACCGGCCAGGAAGGAAACCTGGGGCTGACCTTCGCGCAGACCGGAGCGCCGCAGCGGATGACTGAGCTGCTCCGCGCCCACCCTGACGCCTTTTATCTGGCGCGTGGGCACTTGCGTGGAGGCTTCGAAACCGAAGGCCACACGCCAGCCACCCCAGAAGGTGTTGCACCGACTCAGCAGAGCAGCACTGAGGACATCAGTGACGACTTGAGCCGCCAGTTGCTGACCTTTGCTCAGGACAATGCGGAGGTCTGGGAATACTTCGCGCCTGAAGTGCAGGAACACCTGGACGCGCTGCACGCGGGTCTGGGCAGTGACGAGCCGGATATCCATGTGCTGTTCCGCTCGGCCCACACCATCAAGGGCAGTTCCTACATGGTGGGCCTGCAGCCACTGGGCGAATTCGCGCACCGTATGGAAGATCTGCTGGGTGCCATCCGTGACGGTCAGCAGGAGTTGGACGGTCCTGTGACCGAAACGCTGGAACAGTCTGCCGATGCGATGGGCCTGATGCTCCGGGCCGCCGGCGGTGAAGCGCAGTCCCTGGACGCCCAGGTCAGCCGCCTGAGCCGCCGACTGCAACTGTTGGCTGGCGGCAACGACTGGACCGAGGTTGTCGCCCGTGAAACGCAATATGCTGCCCAGGCCAGCACTGAGCAGACCACGTCAGCACCCAGCAGCGCAGCACAAGAGCAGCGCAGCAACTTGGAAACCGAACTGGCTCTCTTCGGCCGCGAGAACGCCGAGGTACTGGAATACTTCGCACCCGAGGTTCAAGAACACCTGGATGCACTGCGTACCCAGCTGGAACGTGCTGACGCTGCCGATATCAACGAGATGTTCCGCTCGGCCCACACCATCAAAGGCAGCTCCTACATGGTGGGCCTGCAGCCACTGGGCGACTTTGCCCACCGTGCCGAAGATTTGCTTGGAGCTGTCCGTGACGGAGCCCAGGCACTGGACGGCCCAGTGCTGGAAACGCTGGATCAGGCCACCGACGCCATGGGCCAGATGCTGGCCATGACGCAGGGTCAGGCCGGATCTGCCCAGGACGCCCATGTCTTGGCCGAACGCCTGCGCCTGCTGTCGCAGGGCCGCTCCTGGGAAAGCGTGCTGGAAGCCGAACGTACCAGCGCTATCACCGTGGATACCCCCGACCAGGCTGAACCTGGAACTCCTGCCCTGTTGCCGGTGCGGACCAGCGTCCGTGTGGACACCCGCCGCCTGGAAGAACTGATGGATCAGATCGGGGACTTGGTGGTCGCCCGTGCCCGATTGGAACAGTCGCTGCAAACCTTCTCCGGACTGCAGAATGCCCTGGATCAGTCACAGGCCCGCTTCAGCCGCACGGTGCGTGACTTCGAGGAACGTTACCTCAACCCTGATATGGTCACGGACCGGGCCACCGTCACCGGGCGTGGCGTCGTCGGTGACACCGATCTGGGCGAGCAATTCGACGAGCTGGAGCTGGATACCTACAACGACCTCAACATTCTGGCCCGCTCCATGACCGAGCTGGCAGCCGACTTCTCGGAGGTGCGCAGCCGCTTTGAGAACGGACTGCGCTCGTTGCAAGAAGACAACGAAGACCTGGCCAAGCTGACCCGCCGCCTGCGTTTGGATCTGAGTCGTACCAGCCGTGTGCCCTTTACCAGTGTGGCAGGCCGACTGCGCCGCTGGGCCCGTGAGCGCTCGGAGCGCCTGGAACTGCACATCAACGGCGAAACCACCGAAGTGGACACGGCGGTACTGCAACAGCTGGCCGAGCCGCTGCTGCACCTGCTCAACAACGCGGCCAGCCACGGGATTTCATCGCCTGAGCAGCGCCTTGCCGCAGGCAAACCCGCCCTGGGCCAGGTGTCACTGCGCGTGACCGAAGGCGGTAACTTCTTGGAAGTTTCCGTACAGGACGACGGCGAAGGCCTGAACTATGATGCCATTCGCATTCGTGCCCTGGAAAAAGGCCTGCGTTCGGCGCAGGAGCTGGAACAGATGAGCCAGGGAGATCTGGCCCGCTTGATTCTGCTGCCTGGCCTGTCTACTGCCAAAACCGTGAGCTCCGAAGCGGGACGCGGGGTGGGCATGGACGTGGTCGCCAACACCCTGCGCGGCATGGGCGGCGAACTGCTGATCCATTCCGAGCCGGGACAGGGCACCGTCTTCACCATGCGTATTCCGACCAACCAGCGCATCGCCGACCTGCTGACCTGCCAGGTGGGCGGCCAGGAAATCGCCTTCTCGGTCAACACGGTACGTCTGCTGATGGAACGTGAGCGCCAGGATCTGATCACTGGTGAGCACGGCCTGGAAGTCGAGCTGGATTCGGCCCGCCTACCAGTCATTGACCTGCGCCAGATCTGGGGCATGACCGGAGAGGATTCCACCTACCGACTGGTGATCCTGAGCGCCGCTGCCGGGGACATTGCCGTGCGGGTGGACGCCTTCGGGGACATCGACGAAGCCGCCGTAGGGAACTTGGGCAGTGTGCTGGCGCAGATGGATTACCTCTCAGGTACGGCCATTTCACCCAGTGGACAGCCGATGCCGATTCTGGACCCGACTGGCCTGGGCCGCCTGATGCGCCGCCGCGAAATGTGGCTGCGTAAGGGCGCGCAGGAAGACAGTGCCGCGCAGCGTGCCCGCGTCATGCTGGTGGACGATTCGCTGTCGGTCCGCCGTCTGGTCAGCCGCATGCTGGAGCGCGGCGGGTACGACGTGACCACCGCCAACGACGGCCAGGAGGCCCTGGACCGCCTGCAAGTGGACTACGCATCCTTCGACCTGGTGATTTCGGACCTGGAAATGCCGCGCATGAACGGCTACGAGCTGCTTTCGGCGCTGCGGAGCCGCCCTGCGACCGCCGAGCTGCCCCTGGTCGTGATGACTACCCGCGCCGGCGAGAAGCACCAGCGACTGGCCTTCCAGCTGGGCGCCAACGACTACTTCAGTAAACCCGTTGACGAAGCGCTGCTGCTGCGCCGCCTGGGCAGTATCCTGAGCAGGAATCCATGAAACAGATCTTCGTGCTGGTCCCCAACCCTGCCCGCGCTCAGCTGATTCGCAGCCTCACGGGGGCCACCGGGGTTCATGCCCACCTCAGCGACGGTGCCCTGCCGGCCCTGACCGAGCTGGAGCGCAACCACGTGGACGCTGTGATCTGCGATGAGCAACCGGGTGACATGGCTGGGGAGGATTTCCGCGACATCCTGCGGATAGAACCCGCCACCCGCGAAACACCCTTTTTCCTGCTGACCGACCAGGGGGGTGGTCAGGCCACACCGCCCAACTTCAACTTGCCGCCCTCGGTAGGCACAGTGGAACTGGTCCGGCAGGTGTTGGAGCAACTGAATGCCGTCCCTGAAGATTTGCCACCGTTCAGCCGCGCTCCGGGTGACCTGCATGGTCGGCTGAGCGGCAACCTGCTGGCCGAGTTGCTGACCTGGGTGGCCGAAAGCGAGCTGAGCGGCCACTGGCTGATTGATGCCGGCGAACACCAGGGCTACTTGCTGATGCACGCTGGCGACATCGTTTACGCCGAATATGGCCCCCATACCGCCCACGCAGCGGTCTTGGAATTGCTGGACGCAGCTGGACTGGACCCTGAGAGCCGTTTCCGGTTCTATCAGGCGCCACCGCTTGGCCTTCCGGCGCCACGCAACATTGAAGAGCGCACCGAACGCTTGCTGATGGAAGTGACCGTGGATCTGGATCACCGCCATGCTGAACGTGCGGGTGTGCCGCACTAGTGCAGCGGCCCAGTGGCCCTAGGCCCTGGATACCCTGAAACCTTTCACCCTGAACCCCCGAGATCGGAGTCCCTATGAACCATATATTTGTCATTGACGACAGCATCAGCGTGCGTAAAGCCCTGGAACTGTCCCTCAAAAAAGAAGGGATGGAAGTCCGCAGCGCCGCCAGCGCCGAACAGGCTCTGGAGCAGATGGACGCGGCCCCTACCGATCTGGTCATTGCAGACGTGATCATGCCGGGGCTGAGTGGCTTCGAGCTCTGCCGCCAGTTGAAGGCCGATGACCGCTACCGCAACATTCCTGTGCTGATTATCAGCGGCAACGTGGATCCTGAAACCCGCCAGCAGGCCCATCAGGTGGGGGCGGAAGGTGTTCTCAAGAAGCCCTTCCGTCATGAAGAGCTGATGCCTGCGGTCAACCAGGCCCTCAGTGATGGTGCCAAGGCCAAAGCGGCTGAACAGGTTGAGGTGGAACCTGAAGAAGTCGTCAGCGCCGCACCAGAGGCTGCCACCACGACACGGACCGAAGAGCCGATGGTCAACCCCCCGGCCACCGAGTCCCGTCCGCAGGCCCACAACGGCGCTTTCAGTGCCATGCTGGACCGCGCCGCAGCCACCCACGGTGTCCTGAGCGCCGTCTTGGTCGAACGTGACGGCACAGTGCTGGAACAGCGCGGAGAGCCTCTGCCCAAGAACATCGGCCAATTCGCACGTTTCTATATGGGGACGGCCGAGTTCTTGGCGGGCCGCCTGGGCGAAAGTGGCGCAGGCCAGCTGGAACTGGAACTGGGTGGCAAGCGCCTGACCATGCGCGGCCTGGGCGACAAGGTGCTGGTCACGCTCCGCCACATGTAAGTCTGCGTCTCTGATACACGGCCCGCCCGGTGATGCCGGGGCGGGTTTTCTTGTACTGCTATTCCGTATCCGGATCTGCTTAGTTTTTTCGCACCACACTGATGGACCCGCCACTCTCCAGCACGGCCCACTGCACGTCGGACAAAGTCAGCACTCCGGCGGAACGCATATGCTGATACAAAATCTCATCGGAGATGCGGGCACGCTGCATATTGCCACTCAACTTGCAGCCCTTTTCAACCAGAACCACTGGGGCATTGTCGAAGGTCTGCCGCGCCGCCGCCGAACGCGCACTCAGCCCCGAAATACCCCACTGAAGCAGCACCAGCGTTAGGATGCTCAGGCTGCTTTCCACAATGCTTTGGCCCAGGATGGCGCTGGCCACCAGCGACCCGGCGGCCACATTGGTCAGAAAGTCGAACGACGTAAAACTGGCAAAGGTGCGTGATCCGAAGGTGCGGGCCAGCAGGATCACGTAGCCCATCAGCAGCGTGGTGGACAGAATGGTGCGAACCACCAGCTGGACACTCCAGCCCTGCTCAGGGGTCAGAATATTGACCAGTTCCGTCCAGATGATGTCAGGCAAACTCATGGGGGCAGTGTAAGCGCCACCTGGCCTATGCTGCAGCCGCGCCAATAAAGAGGCCCAGAACACGCAGTTCCGGGCCTCCTCTCTTCAGATGGACGCTTACATGTGCAGGGCGCGGCCATCCACGGCCAGCGCCGCTTCCTTGACTGCTTCGGCCAGGGTGGGGTGGGCATGGACGGTACGGGCCAGGTCCTCAGCACTGCCGCCGAACTCCATGATTGCCACTGTTTCCGCAATCAGTTCCGAGACGTTCGCGCCAATCATGTGGACACCCAGAATCCGGTCGGTGTTCGCGTCAGCCACCACTTTCACGAACCCGCGCGGGTCGCCATGGCCCAGGGCGCGTCCATTGGCACTGAAAGGGAACTGCCCGGTCTTCACGCTCAGGCCCTGTTCCTTGGCGGCTTTTTCGGTCAGGCCCGCCCAGGCGATTTCGGGGCTGGTATAGATGACCCAGGGCACGGCGTCATAGGCGACGTGTCCGGCCTGCCCCGCCAGCTGCTCGGCCAGGGCTACGCCTTCTTCCTCGGCCTTGTGGGCCAGCATGGCTCCGCCAATCACGTCCCCGATGGCATACACGCCCGGCAGGTTGGTGCGGTAGTGGCTGTCCACCTTCACAAAACCGCGCTCGTCCAGCTCTAGGCCCACCTCCTGCGCGCCCAGGCCCTGAGTGTTGGGCACCCGGCCGATGCTCACGATCAGTTTGTCAAATTGAGCTGTCTTGGTCTCCTCGCCCTCAGCGTAGGTGACGGTCACACCGCCCTCATCCTGCTTCACTTCGGAGATGTTCGCGCCAAAGTGAAAATCCAGGCCCTGTTTCTTGAACTGCTTGAGGGCTTCCTTGCTCACGGCGTCGTCGGCGGCCATCAGGAAACCAGGCAGCGCTTCAAGAACCGTCACCTCGGCACCCAGGCGGCGCCATACGCTGCCCAGCTCCAGTCCGATCACGCCCGCGCCGATCACACCCAGCTTGCCGGGGACGGCCTCAAAGCTCAGGGCCCCGCTGTTCTCGACGATGTGACCCCCGAACGGCGCCAGCGGCAACTCGCGGGGGTTAGAGCCAGTCGCCACGATCACGTGACGGGCCACCACTTCGGTGCCGGCGGCGTCTACCACCCAGCCGGCTTCATCCTGACGGACTAGACGGCCGGTGCCGAAAAAGCTCTTGATCTTATTTTTCTTGAACAGGTAGGCGATGCCGCCGGTCAGCTTGTCCACCACACCATTTTTGCGGGACAACATCCGGGAGACGTCCACCGAGGCAACCTCAACCTGGATGCCGTGCTCATGGGCCTCGGTCTGAATCATCTCGAACTTCTCGGACGAATCCAGCATGGCCTTGCTGGGAATGCAGCCCACGTTCAGGCAGGTACCACCCAGCGAAGCCTTGCCGTCACGCTCGAAGGCGTCCACACAGGCCACCTGAAAGCCCAGCTGAGCTGCACGAATGGCAGCCACGTATCCCGCCGGGCCACCGCCGATCACCAACACGTCATAAGAATCCATGTGGGTCAGTTTAGCGCCCAGGTTGGGAGGCCAGGGACGCGTCCCCGACTCAGAGACAAGGCCTAGTCGGGTAACCCAGCAAAGTAAGCCCGGAGGCCCGCCGCAATGGCCTGAGCGTACCCCTCCTGTCCCTGTGCGCTCATTAGGGTACGGAGGTTCTGGGGATCGGTGAGATAGCCCAGTTCCAGCAGCACGCTGGGCTGCGATGTAGGCCGGGTCAGCGCCAAATTGGCCTGTGGGTGCAGTCCGTCATCTCCCACCGCTGGAAACGCCGCGACCAGCGAACGTTGCAGGGCATCGGCCAAGGGACGCGACTGGGTATAGGAGAAGTAACTGCCTGCACCGCGCACGGTTCGGGGATCCTTGCCGTCGGGAATGGCATTGGCATGTACGCTGACCAGCACGTCGGCCCCCACCCGTTCGGCCAGTTGCGGACGGTCGTACAGCGGGACGGTCACGTCGCCCTGGCGGGTCAAGGTGACGGTGGCACCTTCGGCCCGTAGCAACTGGGCAGCCCGCAGTGCAATGGGCAGCACAATGTCCTTCTCAGGCACTCGCAGTGGTCCAGCTCCTCCCTTTTCGCTGCCCCCATGGCCTGCATCCAGCACAATATGACGCCCCGCCAACGGTCCTGGCGCGGGGGCTTCGCGGAAACGCAGGACCAGTTCGTCGCCCTGCTCTGCCGCCTGATAGCCTGCGGCAAATCCGTGCAGAGGCCGCGGCAGGCTGAGGTCGAAATGTAACGCAGCGCCTTCTTGCCAGGGCCGCAGGTTCAGACCTGACGGCGGGGTCCAGGCCCCCACCGACTGCGCCCCAACCAGGCTGAGGCGCAGGCCACCGGGAATCTCGCTGAGGACAAACGGTACGCGGCCCACTGTCGGCAGCCTCAACTGGTGCCAGTCGCCTGCTGTAGCAGACACCCAGATTGGGCCGCCCACCTGAGCGGTGAGGTCTGTTGTCCAGGCTGGCAGCAGCCTGAGCGTGCTTCGGGTCGCCCACAGCGGCCTTCCATCGGCCAGTTGCACCCGGCTCAGGTCGCCGCGCTGCCCGGTCACCAGCACACGCTGTCCCTGTCGGGCGTACAGTACCGCACGTCCTGCATCATCTTCCCAGGCTGAGCGAACGGTATTGACTCCCCAGCCCTGACCGGGGTCCACCACTTCAGCTACGCGGGGCGCGTGGGTCTGGAGGGGCGCCGGTGGCCGAACCGGAGCCGCCGCGCGGATCACGCGCAAGGTCGCTGACCAGGTTTGCCCACCCCGGTGGCTGGTCACGCGCAGCGGGTTGAGGCCCGGCCGTAGAGGCACCCATTCCACGAATAGGCCATCTGCGCCCACTGGCACGGCCCGGCCACCAATCCGCAGGTCAGCTCCTGGCAGGACACTGCCTTCCACCAAGACATAAGCGTGTGCGACACGGTGACCATCCGGCGGATAGGCCACGAATACTGGCGACTGCGGTAAACTCAGTCGCTCACCCGAAAGGGTCACCGTGCCAGCCTGAGCGAGGGTGGCAGGACCAAGCAGCGGCGTCAACATGATCAGCGTAGCGGCAGTAAGGAAACAGCGGATACGAAACAGCGGCAGCGCAGAGCGTCGTCTGGACATCAGGCCTCCTGGGCGGACCTGCTCCAGGCGCTCGGCCCAGCAGATCACTTGGCCCAGATTACCGATCTCTCATGAAGTCAGACTGATGGCTTGGGGGCCGGATGGAGATCCTTCCCTGGGGTGAGTGGCGGGTCAGCGGACAGAAGATACTACGGCCAGACTTTCAGACATCACAGCCGAAGGCACGCAGCAGATCATGTTCACTGACCGCATCTTGCGGGGCTGCTGTAGCCGAGGAAAGAGGCAGAACAGCATTGGGTCTGGCCCAACAACTTGAAACCCATCCACACGGCACCAAAGACGAAAACCACTGTTTAAATGTCTGCCACATTTGCCTGCTCCCCGCTGAATCTGATACCAATCTGACTGAAGATATAAACATCTTAATTCTTTATTTGGGAAACATTTAGTCATCTACATAACATTGGTTGCCCGTTGACACATCAGCGCACTCGAACCCCTTTGGTGGCAGGCTGCCGCCGCACCCAGGCCACAAATTTCTGCACATCTGGGTGGCTCCGCAAGGCTTCCAGACTGGAATACTCACTTTCGAGTTCGGCATTGCTGAAGGTCCGGTGCAGAAATTTATGGCAGGCCGGGCACAACATGACGGTGGGCAATTCGGCCACCTTATGGCCCCGCCGCCGCCCCTGCGAGCGGGGAATCAAGTGATGCTCAGTCAGACGCAGCACCGTGCGCTCACACAGGGCACAGGTCTCTGCTGGGCGAACTGGCGGCGGCCAAGCGGCAGGCTCAGTCCTGCGGGCCAAGGGAGGGTTCTCCAGCATCTTCGGCCACCTGGCCAGCTGCGGGGGATTCGGGCTCCTGAAAGGACTGGTTCGCTGCATGGGGCGGCAGGTTACGCACACCGAGCCTGACCTTCTCCAGCAGCCGGATCAGCTCAAGCTGCTCTTCCTGGTCCAAGCCACTCATACTGCGGCTGTTGCGTTCAACGAGGGGCCCATCCAACGCGTCCAGCAGATCCAGCCCCCGCTGGGTGATCCGGGTCGGTACCACTCGCTGATCCTCCCCTTGGCGGCGCTGACGGTCACGGCTGATCAGCCCTGCTTTTTCCAGGCGGACCAGCATCCGGGTCAGGTCCGGCGAGACCCGGTCAATCAGACGGCGGCGGATATCGTTGCGTCCCAGTTCTTCACCCTTATGGTGGGCACCACGCAAGATCCGTAGGATGTTGTACTGCGCCGACGTAATGCCAAACTGACGGATAAACTGATCGAAATCCGACATCACCATGGAGTTGGTATGCATCAGGCTGACCACCGCCTCTTCGGAAGCGGAGGAATACTTGATGGTCTGCAACAACTCTTCATAAATCGTCATATGGTCACTTTGCAGTTTAACGGCTGGAGCGGGATCAATCACTCTGGCAGCCTCCAATTGATCTCGGCCATTCCCATTTCGGCCAATGCCCGGTTCACCGCGCTAAAAGGCCGCGTTCCAGCAAAATGCCGCACGCTGAGGGGACTGGGGTGTCCACTTTCTATAACAACGTGCTGCGGCGCGGTGATCAGGCGTTTCTTCTTGCGAGCATAGGCTCCCCAGAGGACAAAGACCACCCCCTCCCCTTTGGTATTCAACGCGGAGATCACTGCGTCCGTAAGGTCTTCCCAGCCCTGTCCTGCGTGGCTGTTGGCCTCACCGGCACGGACCGTCAGGACCGCATTCAGGAGCAGCACACCGCGCTCGGCCCAGGCTTCCAGGTTGCCGTGCGGGGGCGGCTTGATCCCCTGATCCTCCTGCAGTTCGCGGTAAATATTCCGCAGGCTGGGCGGAATCCGGACACCGCGCTGCACACTGAAGGCCAGTCCGTGTGCCTGACCTGGGCCGTGGTAAGGGTCCTGACCTAGAATCAGCACTTTGGTATCGCGGTAAGACGTGAGCCGCAGTGCCGTAAAGACGTCCTCGGGCGGTGGATAGACGGTGTGCTGACGGCGCTCCTCCTCCACGAATTCGGCGAGGCGGTGCAGCGCGGGACGGCGGAGGGTGTCGGCCAGGACGTTGTTCCAGTCCCCCGGCAAGGTCAGAGCTGGGGGACTGGAGTCTTGAGTATCAAACAGGTTGGGTTGGTCAGCCATAGGGTGTCTCCTCGGTTGGATGGGGGCGCGCGCTGAACGCTCCGACTTGGGCGGCAGGCCGCGCCGCTCACGTTCAGCGCGGATCACAGCTTTTTTGCGGCTACCATGTAGGGTGTAGATGCGCTGAGCTTCGGCGCGGAACTGAAGGGACTGCCGCACCGCCTGCAGCCTGTCGTGGGCAGCGCGGGCCGGCCCATGTTCAGCGACCACCGGATAAGGATAATCGCGGCCTAGCCGCACCCCCAGGCTCTGGGCCGTCAGCGGCGGCAGCTCCCAGGGCCGCCAGATGTGCGGTGCCGGGACCGCACTCAGTTCCGGCACCCAGCGGCGAATAAAGTCACCCTGCGGGTCCTGCTCACGGGCCTGGCGCGTCGGAGAATAGACCCGGCTGCGGTTGATGCCCACCGTCCCAGACTGCATCTGCATTTGCGACCAGTGAATGCCTGGCTCGTTGTCCAGCCACTGCCGCGCCAAGAACAGTCCTGGCCGCCGCCAGTGCAGCCACAGGTGATGTGACGCGAAGCTGACCAACATAGCCCGCATCCGGAAATTAAGCCAGCCGGTGGCCTGCAGCATCCGCATACAGGCGTCAATCAGCGGATAGCCGGTCTGTCCCTGACACCAGCGGTCAAAATACTCCTCATTCCAGTGGGGTTCACGCAGGCCATCGTAGGCCCGGTTCAGATTCTCGAATTCCAGGCGTGGCTCGGATTCCAGCCGCTGAATAAAGTGATCGTGCCAGTGCAGCCGACTCTCGAACGAGCGCAGGGAGCGCACCCAGCGGGGATCAGCGCCTTGGTCCCCCAGTGAGCGGGCCAGCGCCTGGCGGGTTTCTAACAGTACTGTCCGCAGAGATACCGTCCCGAACGCCAGCGGTGCGCTGAGCCGCGAACAGGCGTCTTCGGCGGTCAGTGGGCTACTCATGGCCCACATGTAGTCGCGCCCCCGCTGGGCCAAAAACGAATCCAGCACACTCCGCGCTGCCGTTTCGCCGCCCTGGGGAATCACCTTGAGGTTGCGCTCAACTTTTAGCGCACGGTGATCCAGACAGCCTTCGCTGCGCAGCGCCTTGGCAGGCGGGCGGAGCACAGGCGGCGGCACAGGCGACTGGGACATCCGCGCTTCCCAGGCATCGGCCCAGCGGTCACGGTCCACCATGCGGCGAAATACACCCTGCTGCGGCGGCTCGTAGAAGGGAATGCCCCGCGCCCGCGCCCAGGCATGAACCCGCAGATCCCGCGCAAAGCTGACCCCGTTGCCCGTCTCCTGATGTGCCCACAGCGAACCGATAGAGATCTCGCGGCTCAGGGCTTCAAGGACGGCGACCGCTTCACCGCGCCGAATCACCAACGGTGAGCCAAGCTGCGCGAGCCGCTGAGCCAGGTCGCGCAGGCATTCGTTCAGGTAATCCAGATGATGCCCACCGAATTCCTCGTGATGTAACTGCTCTGGTTCGTAGATGTAGAGCGGCAACACTGGCCCACCGCTCTCGGCAGCGCCCACCAGGGCCGCATGGTCCGTGACGCGCAAGTCTTTCTTGAACCAGACGGCGGACACTGGCTGCATGACTCCACTGTGAAGGGCCGCAATGCCGCGTGGGTGAAAGGTAAATTGTGCTTCTCTTGGGTCAACCCAGGGCTGTTTAGCCCAGTGACCCGAACTTGTTTTCGGGAATGATTCGGTCCAGTTCACGGCGGATAACCCCAAAGTCCCCGGCATGGGCCGCCTGTTCCAGCACGGCAATGTCACGGTCCAGTCCCTGCGGATCCACCTGCTCCAATCGGGCACTGAAAATCTCCGAGTGGGTGGTGGCGTCCGTTCCCTCTGAGGAAGTCAGCAGTTCCTCGTACAGCTTCTCACCGGGGCGCACCCCGCTGTAGACCACTTCAATGTCCCGTGCACCGCTGAGGCGAATCACGTCTTCGGCCAGATCGGCAATCTTGACGGGTTGTCCCATATTCAGGACATAGACTCGGCCATTTTCGGCCAGGCCGCCCGCTTGCAGCACCAGCCGGGCCGCTTCAGGGATGGTCATGAAGTAGCGGGTCATTTCCGGGTGGGTCACGGTGACAGGACCGCCCTGACGAATCTGCGCCATGAAGGTCGGTACTACACTGCCCCGGCTCCCCAGCACGTTTCCAAAGCGCACCGACACCAGCGCCTGCCCTGGCTGTGCCCGCGCAGCCCCCGCAGAAACGGTCTTTTCGGCCATGCGTTTGCTGGCTCCCATCACACTGGTGGGATTCACCGCCTTGTCAGTGGATATGTTGACCAGGCGCTCCACACCATACTCCAGGCACATCTGCACCACGTTGCGGGTGCCGATCACGTTGTTCAGGATGGCCTCGGAGGGGGCCGCCTCCATCAGCGGCACATGCTTATGTGCGGCGGCATGAAAAACCACCTGCGGCCGCTGCTCAGCAAAAATCTGGCGCATTCGGTCTTGATCGCGCACATCTCCAATCAGCGCCGTCTGGGGGAGTGCTGGAGCCAGGCGACGCAACTCTTGCTGAATGGCGAACAAGCTCCCCTCACCGCGCCCGACCAGAACCACACGCGCCGGGCCAAAGGGCACGATCTGACGCACGATCTCGGAGCCGATGCTCCCCCCTGCACCCGTGACCATCACGGTCCGGCCCCGCAAGTAGTCGGCGATTTCAGCTGTGTTCAGCTCTACGGGGGGCCGGCGCAGCAAATCTTCTAGATTCACGTCCCGGATCTGTCCCAGGGTCACATGGCCCGACAGAATCTCAAAGACACCCGGAATAATCCGGTAGCTGACCCCAGTGTCTTTGGCCAGATCGACCACCCGGCGTACGAACGTACCGTCTGCCGAAGGCACGGCGATCAGCACTTGCTGCACGTCTTCGCGGCGCACCACCTCAGGCAGGGTGTCCACACTGCCGAAGATCGGTAGCCCCATCACAGACGTACCGTGTTTGTCGGGGGCATCGTCCACGAAGCCGACTGGACGCATCTTGCTTTCGGGATGGCGCAGCATTTCGCGGGCAATCAAGGTTCCTGCGTCGCCTGCTCCTACAATCAGCACCCGGCGTTGACCTGATGCCTGACCCTTGGGCACCCGCTCGTGCAACACGCGTGACAGCAGCCGCACGCCGCCCATCAGGAGCAAACCCAGCACGCCGGTCATCAGGGGGACACTGCGCGGCAGATCCAGGTAGCCATACAGCAAAAAGGCCATTGCCAGCCCACCCAGGGTCGCCAGCAATACGGCCCGCAGCAGGACCAGTAGATCCGGAACGCCGATCCGCCGCCAGGTCTGACGGTAAAGCCCGTAGTATGAACTGAGGACCGCCATGATGACGCCGCTGATCAGGAAATAGACCAGAACGTTCAGCCCGAAACTGGATTCGGTCAGCGCACTGGGCTTGCGAAAGACGTAAGCCAGGACAGCTGCCAGGGTCCAGAGCGCCAAGTCGATGGCGAACTTCTGAAACTGATGGGCGCGGTAGACCGGATGGGAGGCAGGCGAGTTACTGGTCGGTGGGATGGAGGGCTGAGTCATGAATCCTGGGTTAGCGAGTCGCTTCCTTCACCACACTGCAAATCACGTCAGCCATTGCTTCCATATCCGCTTCGCTGAGTGTGGGGTGCACCAGGAACATCAGTGAGGTTTCACCCAGTTCCTGAGCCACTGGTAGCCGCTCTTGGGGGCCATACCCTGCGTCGGTAAAAGCCTTTTCAAGATAAATCTCGGAGCACGACCCGCTGAAGGCCGGCACGCCCTGCGCTGCGATTTCCGTCATGATCCGGTCGCGGTCCCAGCCGCCTTTCAGTGCCGGTTGCTCGACAAAAACGTAGTACTTGTAGTAGGCGTGCTGCACGTCCTGTGGGGGCAAGGTCAGACGGATACTGGGAAACTCGGCCAGGCGGCGGTTCAGCACTGCTGCGTGGGCTTGGCGCTGCCGAATCCACTCCGGCAGCTTACGGAGTTGGAGACGTCCAATGGCCGCCTGGACTTCCAACATCCGCCAGTTGGTTCCAAACGATTCGTGCAACCAGCGAAAGCCAGGAGGGTGTTCGCGGTTGTACACGGCGTCGTAGCTTTTGCCGTGGTCCTTAAAAGCCCAGGCCCGCTTCCAGACCTCTTCATCCTTGAGGGCCAGCAAACCACCCTCACCACCAGTGGTCATGATCTTGTCCTGACAAAAGGAAAAGGCCCCCGCGTGCCCAATGCTGCCTACCGGGCGGCCCTTGTAAAAGGCACCGTGCGCCTGGGCACAGTCCTCAATCACGAT
The DNA here is from genome assembly GCF_020889625.1 of Deinococcus radiophilus. GTDB lineage: Bacteria > Deinococcota > Deinococci > Deinococcales > Deinococcaceae > Deinococcus > Deinococcus radiophilus. The sequence goes on along the minus strand of NZ_CP086381.1, from coordinate 230,710 downwards.
CAGACCATGTTCTTCGGCCAGCGCCATGATCGAGTCCATGTCGCAGGGCCAGCCCGCCAGATGCACCGGGATGATGGCACGGGTCCGCTCATTAATCAGCGGGCGGATGGTTTCGGCGGTAACGTTCTGGCTGTCCCGGTCTACGTCCGCAATCACTGGGACACACCCGCGCATCACAGCTGCACTTGCGGACGCGATAAAGGTCCGCGAAGTGGTGATCACTTCTCCAGAATCGATACCAAAAGCTTGCAGCGCCAGCTCCAGCGCCAACGTACCGTTGTGCAGGGCAATGGCGTGCGGCACTCCCAGATATTCAGCGTATTCACGCTCAAATTCACGGGCTTCGTTGCCAGTCCAGTAGTTCACGCGGCCCGACACCAGCACATCCATTACGGCCTGACGTTCATCCTCCGGAAAAACAGGCCAGGAGGGCCAGGCCGGTTTAGCCACTTGTGGGGGTGCGCTGACACTCGCCTTGCTCATCACATCGTCAGCATACTCTCTTTCTGGGACACGTCTATGCGGTCCTTTACGCATATTCCCATCTTCTGGGATTGATTATGGTTTTCCTTCCTCTTACTTTAGAGGCGGCCTCGGAAAATCGCGGAGGCGAGCGTACCTGCGCAGGTTCTAGGCGAGCAGACGGGCACAGCTCCGTAGGAGAGCGAAGAGCCATAGACTGGCTTGGTCCTCATACCCATTTTCCGGATGACCGCTGAGAACCACTTTGCGCTCGACTCCCAAGCCCCACAAACAGACTTGGTATGATGAATAACGATGTCATGGGCTCAAAGGGTTGTACAACGGACACTCAAACGAGTGATAGATGTGGTGGTTTCAGCGGTGGGACTGGTGATCTTCGCACCGCTGCTGACCGTGGTGGCCGCACTGGTCCGTAAGCAACTGGGAAGTCCTGTGCTTTTCCGGCAACAACGACCTGGTCTGCGTGGGCGGCCATTTTATCTGTACAAATTTCGCACCATGACCGACGCCAGAGGACCAGATGGCCAGCTGCTGAGTGATGCGGAGCGTCTCCCTACCTTTGGCCGGCTGCTGCGGGCCACCAGCCTGGATGAGCTACCGAGCCTGTTGAATGTTCTCAAGGGGGATATGAGCCTGGTAGGCCCCCGACCATTACTGCTGGATTATTTGCCGCTCTATTCACCCCGGCAGGCCCGTCGCCACGAGGTTAGACCTGGCATCACTGGTTGGGCACAGGTCAATGGACGTAATGCCATCAGCTGGGCGCAAAAGTTCGAATACGACGTGTGGTATGTGGATCATCAAAACCTGGCCCTAGACTTCCGGATCCTCCTGCTCACTCTGAAAAAAGTAGTCCACCGCGAGGGGATCAGCGCCCAGGGGGAGGTCACCATGCCCAAATTTACCGGTGACGGCCCAGAGAACAAGTAGCAAAGTCCAATGGCAGCCTCAATCGGGTGATGCAGTGCCTGGGGGCAATGCTATGTGAGAGAAATGGATGCCCATTCGCCCTGCGGTAGATAGTGCCCACCACCAGTTCGCCAAGGCTGATAATCTGTCTTCACAAGACCTCTGATGAAGCTTTGCCAAATGTGCGAAACCCGCCCTACGATCTACCCAAAAGGTAGACACAGCTCAAGAGCCACAGCCTTTAGGATAGATTGTGATGGTGCAAAGTTCCGACAATCAATTGAAGGCCAAGATCCAGGACAGAACTGCCCGTATCGGTGTCGTGGGACTGGGATATGTTGGCCTGCCATTTCTGGTAGAGAAGGCCAAAGTAGGTTTCAAGGTCACTGGGTTTGACCGTAATCCTGAACGTGCGGCTCAGGTCGCGGCAGGCGAGAACTACATCAGCGACGTGCGGGATGAGGATCTCAGGGATGTGGTTGAGCGTGGTCTGGTTGACGCCACCACCGACCTAGACCGCCTGGGCGAAATGGACGTCATTGTGATCTGCGTGCCTACGCCGCTTGACCAGAACCTCTCTCCTGATCTCAGCTATGTCAAAGGAGTGACCGAGGACATCGCCCGTCGTCTGCGACCCGGCCAACTGGTCAGCCTGGAAAGCACCACTTATCCTGGGACCACTGAAGAAGTGATGCGTCCCATCCTTGAAGCGGGTGGGCTGAAAGCAGGCGAGGACTTCTTCCTGGCGCATTCGCCCGAGCGCGTTGATCCCGGCAATAAGCGCTATACCACCAAGAACACCAACAAGGTGGTCGGGGGCAACGATCCAGTCAGTCTGGATGTAGCCGTCACTTTCTATAAGCAGGCCATTGAACATATCGTGCCTGTGAGCAGTGCCAAGGCCGCCGAGCTGGTCAAGGTCTACGAGAATACTTTCCGGGCTGTCAACATTGCGCTGGCCAACGAAATCGCGCTGCTGTGTGACCGCATGGACTTGGATGTCTGGGAGGTCTTGGACGCAGCCTTTACCAAACCGTTTGGGATCATGCCCTTTTACCCCGGTCCTGGCGTGGGTGGACACTGTATTCCCCTGGATCCGCATTACCTGGAATGGAAAGCCCGCGAGCACAACTTCCAGACCCATTTCATCGCACTGGCAGGCGAAGTCAACCGCAAGATGCCTGAATTTGTGGTCGACAAGGCCAGCCGCGTACTGAACATGGACCGCAAACCTCTTAATGGCAGCCGGGTGCTACTGCTGGGTATGGCATACAAGAGCGATCTGGACGACTACCGTGAATCGCCCGCGATCCACATCTACCGTCTACTTCAGGAAGCCGGAGCAGATGTCAGCTTCCACGACACCTGGACACCGGAAATTCGGGAACATGGTGTGGAAGCCCAGGGCGTGGACCTGACGGATGAGCGACTGCAGAACTCCGACCTGGTCATCATCACCACTCAACACAGCGACGTGGACTATGAGCGGGTGCTGCGCTTGGCCCCTAGGGTGTTGGATACTCGTAACGCCACCAAGCAGCTGACCCCAGAGCTGAAGCGTGAAAAAGTGGTCATGCTGTAAAGCCACGCATCCAGCAACGCAAGAGCCCAAGGACATTGCGTCCCTTGGGCTCTTTGTTTATCGCCTGTTCAGGTCAAAGCAATTATCAAGTCCCACCAGGAGGACTTTCCCGGTGGGACTTGATGGATCACTGCAGGTTTTCGCGCAAGTGGCTATCCACTTTTCGAAGACGCCTCAGTTACTGATGCGGCTCACCTTGGGACGGCCCCAGAAGCGGTGCTGCGCCAAGGTTTGCACAAACTGGGCCAGATCAGGTTGTTCGGCACTCAAGATGCCCAGGTCTTGCATCTCCCCGAGATCCTGACCCGTGATCCGGGCCAGATCCGAGTCGGCCAGCAGTGCCTGTGCCTCGCCATATGCAGCGATGGGCTTGGCGTGCTTGTAGGCTTCGAGCAGGTAGGCCTGCGCATCGCCGTCTTCCATCAGCGCCTGGACGTGCTCAGCACCGCCAGGGACGATGACGGCGTCAAACAGCACCATATGTGAGTTGCCCAGCGTCTTCTTGGCTTCTACGCCGCCCAAGTCACCGAGATGCTGCCCAAGTACATGTCCCTTGGCGCCTTCGGCTTTGAGGGCCTGCATGATTGCTTTTACCTGGTCAGTGTCGACACCATCCGCGGCCAGAATCGCCACCTGGCGGTTACGGATGCCCTTAGGTGGCTGCTCCTCCATACTCAGATTCTTGGCTTTGGTCAGCCCACCCGATGCACTTGGCTGAGCCTCGGCAGTAGCAAGCAATTCCATTTCTTCGGCGCTATCGGCAGTTCCTCCAGGCTTGGCAACCTGTTCGGCACGGGGTGCTTCACCCAAAGCCACAGCCACCTGTGAAGCCAACAGTGGGTGCACCTGTTCTAACAAATCCAGCATCCGCACGCGCACTTCACGGGTTTCCACCTTGCTGAGCTCAAACTGGAAAGCCTTGCAGATATGTTCGCGCTCAATGGGAGTCATGGAGTTCCAGAACAGACGCGCCTGCCCAAAGTGATCTGCAAAGCTCTCGGCGCGGACACGCAGTTTTTCGCCACTGACCGGCTCCGGGTAACTCACGAACCCCCCCTGGTCACGGGGCACTTCCAGAGGTGAGCCTCCGTCCAGCGAAGCCGGGCGATAAGCTACACGCCCAGGATTGATGGTATGGCGCATGTAGCCGTCACGCTGGTTGTTGGCGACCTGATTGAGAGGACGGTTGATCGGCAGGTACTGCCAGTTGGGGCTTCCCAGGCGGATCAATTGGGTGTCCAGGTAAGAGAACAGCCGACCCTGCATCAGTGGGTCGTTGGTAAAGTCCATCCCAGGAACCAGATTGGTCGGCTTGTAGCCCACCTGCTCAGTTTCGGCAAAGAAATTGTCAGGATTGCGGTTCAGCACCATGCGGCCAATGGTCCGCACCGGAACCAAGTCTTCAGGAATGATCTTGCTGGGGTCCAGGATGTCAAAATCCCATTCGCTGGCCTGCGCCTCTGTAAACAGCTGCACTCCGAAATCCCATTCGTATGTTCCGCCCCCATCAATAGTTTCCCACATGGCGCGGCGCTGAAAATCAGGGTCTTTGCCCGCAATCTTCTGCGATTCGTCCCAGACCAGCGAATGTACCCCATTCACCGGCTGCCAGTGGTACTTCACGAAGGTGCTCTTACCCTCCGCATTGATCAGGCGGAAGGTATGCACCCCAAAGCCCTGCATCGTGTCGAAGTAACGTGGCAGCGCCCGGTCCGACATCTCCCACATGATCGTGTGAATGGCTTCGGAAGTCAGAGAAATAAAGTCCCAGAACGTGTCATGGGCGCTGGCGGCCTGTGGGATCTCATTGTGTGGCTCAGGACGCAGGGCATGGACCAGATCAGGAAACTTGATCGCGTCCTGAATAAAGAACACCGGCACGTTGTTACCCACAATGTCCCAGTTGCCTTCATCGGTATAGAAGCGCACTGCAAAGCCACGAATGCTACGTGGGGTATCTGCTGAACCACGTGAGCCTGGCACAGTAGAAAAGCGGGTAAACACAGGTGTTTTCTTGCCGACTTCGGTCAGCACCTGAGCTGTTGTGTATTCAGCCAGCGAGTCGGTCAGCTCAAAGTAACCGTGCGCTGCTGCACCGCGGGCATGAACAATGCGCTCCGGGATACGCTCATGGTCAAAATGATGTAGCTTTTCACGGACCAGATGGTCTTCCAACAAGGTCGGCCCCCGTACCCCGGCCCTCAGCGAGTTGTTGTCGTCACTGATCGCATGACCAAAGTTATCGGTCAGGCGGTCTTGTTCGGAACGGGGAGCAGTGTCTGAAGACAGGTCCTGGACTTTGGGATTGCTAGGGGCGGTCTTCGCATCGGGTTTATCGTGGCTCACGGCTAAAACTCCATTCTCTGGCAGGACACCAGACGGGAGAGGCTTGGACAAATGAATTCCGGTGATGAATGGGGCAAAGCTGAATCTGGCAAGTTACATGGACATAGATCCACGTTCCTCCCCAATCAACCTGACCGAGATCTGTGGACTCACTTTTTACCCTAACTGTCTGGTCAGGCAGCGCATGATAAGACCTTTAAGAAGCCTGTAAACTTCGCTGCAAACGTAAAAAAACCCCTCTTTTGGCAGCTTAGGCCACAGAGGGATCGGGAAGAACCAGATCGTCTATCAGGTCAGCGGTACTTGAGAGCGTGCATCAGCTCCTCAACGATTTGCTCTGTATCACCCCGCTCAGCGGCAGTCGCCACATGACTCTGGAGGTGTCCGCGCAACACCACACGGCCTGCACCGTCCAGCGCACCCTGCACAGCTTTGATCTGGCGCAGCACATCCACGCAGTAAACCTCGGGGTTGTCCAGCATCTTCACGATGCTCTGGAGATGGCCCTGCGCCACGCTGAGCCGTCGCCGCGCCGCCAACCGCTCAGACTCAGGCATGCACAGCGGCCCATCCGTGCTGCAATGCCCAGAAGCTGGGGAACCGGTGGGGGAACCTTCGGTCACTCAGCTTTCCTTGGGGGTAGCGGTATAGCCTTCTTCGGCCACGGCAGCCATCAGAGTGGTCAGATCTACATTGCCCTGCACCGTAGCAGTGCCTTCGTCCAGATTCACGCTGGCAGCTTCTACGCCCTCCACACCGCGCAGCGCCTTTTCCACCGCCGCCACACAGTGGCCACAGCTCATGCCCTCAATCTTCAGGTCGGTCATCATTTGGTTGTTTTCGATATGGGTCATACCCAGAGCCTAGCACTCGGTACAGGGCCTTTCAAAGACATTGATTAAGACGTATTTAACAGTTGACCCTCCCCAGGGGGATACCATAGGAAACATGACGGAAACGCAGACCATACCCAAGGAACTACAGCTCGCGGTAGAGGGCATGACCTGCGCTGCTTGCGTGGGCCGGGTCGAGCAGACACTGAACAAAGTCCCAGGCGTGCTGGGAGCCAGTGTCAATCTGGCTACCGAAACGGCGAATGTGCACTATGACCCGGCCGTCATTCAACCTGAGCAGCTCGCGGAAGCTGTGCAGAGCGCCGGTTACGCGGTCGGCAGCCAGGAACTCAGCTTCGGCGTGAGTGGCATGACCTGCGCCGCTTGTGTGGGCCGAGTCGAGCGGGCACTGAACAAAGTTCCAGGCGTGCTGGGAGCCAGTGTCAATCTGGCCACTGAGGCTGCAACGGTTCGTTATACGCCAGGCACTGTCACTCCGGACGATCTCTTCCGCACGGTGGAGGACGCCGGATACGGAGTGGAGGGACAAGTCACAGAAGCCGAGACCGCCGCGGAAACCCCCCAGGACCGCGCCACCGCCAGCCTGCGGCGTGACCTGCTGATCAGCGCAGCCTTTGCGGTGCCGCTCTTTATCATCAGCATGGTCCCCATGATGTATGCGCCGCTGCATCACTGGCTGCTGGGACAGGTAGGCGAAGGGATCCTGAACTGGGTCATGCTGCTGCTGGCGCTGCCTGTCCAATTCTGGGTGGGACAGAGGTTTTACCGGGCTGGCTGGTCGGCGCTCAGGCACGGCAGTCCCGATATGAACACCCTGGTGATGATCGGCACCACCGCTGCTTTCGTATATTCAGCGGTGGTGACACTGGCCCCTGGCCTGTTGCCCACTGCAGTACGGCATGTGTACTTCGAGGCCAGTGGCGTGGTCATTACCCTGGTGCTGCTCGGCAAATACCTTGAAAGCCTCGCCAAAGGACGTTCCTCACAGGCCATGCGTGCCTTACTGGAACTGCGCCCACCCGAAGCCCATCTGCTGGAGGGAGACTCGGTCAGGAAGGTGCCCGCCGACTCGGTCCGCAGCGGTGAGCGGGTGCAGGTGCGAACCGGCGAGAAAGTTCCCGTGGATGGTGTAGTGATCAGCGGCGAGTCTTATCTGGATGAAAGCATGTTGACCGGCGAGAGTGTCCCCGTACAGAAAGTTCCTGGCGATCCAGTGACTGGTGGCACGTTGAACGGCTCCGGGCTGCTGGTGGTCAAGGCAACAGCAGTAGGCCGCGACTCGGCGCTGTCGCAGATCATCGCGCTGGTAGAAAAGGCACAGAGTGAAAAGCCGCCGATTCAGGGCCTGGCGGACCGGGTGGTGGCTGTCTTTGTGCCGATTGTTCTGGTGATCGCCGCCCTGACTTTCGGTGCCTGGCTGCTGTGGGGTGGCGAGGCCGCACTGTCACAGGCTCTGGTTCATGCGGTGGCGGTCCTGATCATCGCCTGCCCCTGCGCGATGGGCCTGGCTACCCCCGTCAGTGTGATGGTGGGGAGCGGAAAGGCCGCCGAACTGGGCGTGCTGTTCAAAGGAGGACGGGCGCTAGAAGACCTACACCGCTCGGACGTGGTCGCGCTGGACAAGACCGGGACATTGACCGTGGGCAAGCCTTCACTCACTGCGCTGCACCTCTCCCCTACTGCTGGACTGAGTGAGGAGCAGTTGCTCAGCTTAGTCGCCGCCGCTGAAGCGGGCAGTGAGCATCCCATCGCGCACGCCATGATGAACGCGGCACAAGAACGCGGACTCAGTGTTCCGGCAGCAGGCAAGCTGGACACCGAAGCGGGCTACGGCATCCATGCCGAGGTAGACGGGCAGACGGTGCATGTCGGGGCCGAACGTTACATGGCGCGGCTGGGGCTGGATACGGCGGTCTGGGCCGAGGCATTGGCAGAGCTGGGCGCGCAGGCTGCCACTCCCGTCTTTGTGGCGGTGGGCGGCGAAGTCGCTGGACTGCTGGGCGTGAGCGATCCATTGAAACCCGGCAGCCGCGAGGCGGTGGCCGAGCTACACCGCCGGGGTCACCGGGTCATGATGATCACCGGGGACAGTCGGGCCACCGCGCAGGCCGTGGCCGCTCAGGTGGGTCTGGACCCGGACACTGAGGTGCGCGCCGAAGTGCTGCCCGGCGACAAGGCTGCCGTGATTGAGGAATTGCAGGCTCAGGGCCTCAAGGTAGCGATGGTAGGCGACGGGATCAACGATGCCCCGGCCCTGGCCCGCGCCGACGTGGGCCTGGCGCTGGGCACCGGCACCGATGTGGCCGCCCAGACCGCCGACGTGCTTCTGATGTCGGGTGATCTGCGCGGCGTGCCGAACGCGGCGGCCCTGAGCGCCGCCACCCTGCGAAATATCCGCATGAACCTGTTCTGGGCCTTCGCCTATAACGTGCTGCTGATTCCAGTGGCGGCAGGCGTATTGACCCGCTGGGGCCTGGGCCTCTCGCCCGTGCTGGCCGCTGCCGCGATGGGCCTGAGCAGCGTGTTCGTGATGAGCAATGCGCTGCGGCTACGGCAATTTAAAGCTCCGCTGAGGACAGGTAACGCAGCCACCTGAATATAGCCTCCCAACCCAAACGAAGCGCGTCCTGAAGTGGCCTTTGGACGTGCTTTGTCGTTGCACTTTCAACGTGAAAGTGGAGCCGGGTTCAGCCGTACATGCTGGCTCAGATGGTGTACCCAGCGTCCAGATTGCGGGCGGCCAGGCCACTGCCCGTCAGCAACCGCGCCGCCTTGTACCCACGCTGGCCGACCTGGCAGTACACCACCAGATCATCCTGGCCGCGCAGCTCGTCCGGGTGGCCGCGCAGCTCCGGCAGCGAGATATTAACCGCGCCAGGCAGCGCCCAACAGGCGAACTCGTCAGGGTTGCGGAAATCCACCAGCCTGGCCCTCGCAGTGGGTTCCGGGCCGAGGTCACCTGAGACCATGCAGTTTTGAAATGCTGAGAGGTTAGTGGCGTTCATTGCGCAAAACTGCCTGTAAGCACTCGGTCCAAGAACACCGTCCTGGACACGTTTGTTGGAAACTGCAAGATGTCAGTTACTCTACTGCGCCGTCTGCGCGTCACCGTCCGTGATGTGCCCGGCGATGTAAGACCAGCATCTTGACCGAGTCTTTGGCACTGCCAAAGGGCGGGGCATAGGCCAGCGGCAGATCAGCCAGATCGGGAGCACACAGGCCCGCATGCATGGCGGTGGCCAGAACTTCTATACGTTTGTCGGCACTTTCCTCGCCTGCGGCCTGCACTCCGTCAATCCGGCCCGATTCGGGATCGAAAATCAGTTTGAGGCTCACGGTCATACGGCAGTTCACCCATCTCACCGGTCTGCGCCTGGCGAAACTGCACCGTGCGCCGCTCACGGTCCACGCCCGTCACTTCATATAAGGGGCGCACATCTATTTCAAACTGAGCCTCCAGGCTCTGGTCGGTATGCAGCAGCAACTTCTGGCGGTCCTGAATGGTTCCGCTGCGGTGATTAGCCCACAGTTGGCAAAACTGAAATACCCACCCCGCTCAAGCACGGTGATCTGGGCCTGTTCGTCCAGGCGGCGCAGCCGGGTCACCGCACTCATGCCACCTGCGACACCGCCGACAATGATGATACGGAGGGAACCCAAAGACGTAGGCATACCCACGATCTATACCCCCCATAGGGTATGTTGTCAGGGCGTTTGTCCGTTGGGCGACGGTCCCGGTTGCCCGCATACTGGCAGGCTGATCACCTCCTCTGAGACGGGGCTTCATATCCCAGTCACTCAGGCTGGGTCCAGTAACCCGCGCAGATGCTGCTGTACCTCGCGGCAATCCAGCAACTCGCGGCGGACCTCGGCGATGCGGCGCTCGGCGGCCGTGCCCTGGGCCAACCGTTCCAGGCGCACCGTTTGCCGCTCCAGCCGGGCCACACTGCGCCGCATCTCCTGGGCATGGCGACGGTGCACGGCAGCCACCTCGCGGGCCGGAATCTGGCGGTGGTCCGGCGGGTAGAACTCTTCCAGGGCCTGACGGTAACGCAGCAGGGCTTGTTGCTGGCCACTGCTCAGCCCCGTCAGCGAGCGCAGGGCCGCCGGGGTTAGGTCAGCGGCCACCCTCAGACCAGCGGCGTGCAGGCGGGCCGCCTCAGCTGCACCAATGCCCGCGGCGACGCCGGCGGTGAGGGGCTGACGGCGCAGATATTCCCGCCGCGCCGACTGGTGGTATTTCACGCCCAGCGCGTCCAGTTCGGCGCGGCGGGCCTGTTCCACCGCTCCAGTCTCGGCCAGCACGGTCTGGACGGCCTGCTGCGCAGACCGGAAGCGGCTGTATTCGGCAGGCTGCTGCGCCCGCAGGGTCAGGGCGAGAAGTTCGGCCTTCAGTGCTTCTTCGCGGGTCTGTTGGACCTGAAGGTCGCGCCGTAAGGTATACAGGGCGTGGGCGCGGCTGCGCTCGCCCAGGGCCAGCCGCATCCAGGCAGCGGTCAGTTCGGGGAAATATCGGTCAAAGGCGGCTTCGAGCAGGTGACGCAGTTCGGGATACGCTGCCGCCAACACCCCCAGCAGTACCAGCGACCACTGGGCCAGTGGTCCCAGCCAGTGTATCAGTACCCCGAAAGCCAGCAGCACCAGCAACAGCGCCAGCCGCCCGGTCCAAATGACAGCCCACTCGGTGCGGTCAGCGGGCGGAGGCGGGGCAGGCAACAGTAGCGGAGCCGTGCGCGGCGCGGGAGCGATGTGCTGCAGCACCGCCAAAGGCGGCGGCGACTGCAAGGCCCGAATCCGCTGACGCAGCGCAGCCAGTTGGCGGTCCAGATCGGCTAGGCGCAGCAGCTGAGTGCCTTCTATACGGGCCAGCGGATGCACCCGGCAGTGCGGACAGGCCAGGCCCCGCACCCGCGTATGACCCTGGCGACACGGTTCCAGCGCCTGCCCCAGCGTGGCCAGGGCCGTGTCCCACTCGGCGGCAGTGGGGCGCGGCGGGGCGGGGGCCGGGGCAAAAGCCCGCTCAAACAGCGCCGCCACCTCCGCAGTTAGGTCGCTCAGGCGTAGCGTGCCCGGCGGGGGCCGCAGCCCGGGCAGGGGCTGGGCGCTGTACGCAAAGGCGTGCCCTGCAATCGCTTCAGCGGGGCTGAGCGGTGTGGCGGCGGCCTGCACCCCGGCGTAAGGATGCCGCCCCTGAAACAGCAGGTGGAAAATAAGCGTAGCCAGCCCAAAGAGGTCGTGCGCTTCGGTCCGTACGAGCGTGCCCAGCGCCTGTCCCTGCAACTCCGGCGGGGTAAATTCGGGCGTGCCTACCGGGCAAGGCAGCACCTCGCCGCCGGACCGCACCTGAAAGGAATCAGTGTCGATCAGGCGCACGGTCCCGGCTGGTCCCACCATCACGTTGCGGCTACTCACATCACCCATCAACACGCCGCGTGTGTGCAGCGCCGCAAAAGCCCGCGCCAGGTTGCGGGCCGTGTGTACCAGAAAAGCCCAGGTCGCTTCCGGAAACAGCTCACTGCGGGTGGCCGGAGTATAGAGGCAGTGCAGCTCATGCATTTCCCCGGCAGGCAGACGTGGCATCAGAAAGCCGCGCACCTCGCCCGCTGGACCCCGCAGGACCTCGGTCGGCCAGGCCGAGAGTGTGAGCAGCACTGGGTCGGCCAGCGCGGTCAGTGCTTCCAGCTTGCGGACCTGGGCTGGCCCTGGGGGCCGCAGGTACAGCTTGGCAACCTGGCCTGGGTCATCGGCCAGCGCGTACACCGTCCCCTGACCGCCGCGCCCTAGCTCCGGCCCCAGCTGCACCGGCTGCCCGCCGGACCCATACAGCGGGACCCATTCAGGTTCAGCCGTCACGGTCCTCCGCCGGGCGCAGCGCCAGCACCAGCGTCTTGTCGTCGTCGCTGCGCTCCCGCATCCGCCCCGAATCCAGCAGGGCAGCCAAGGACCTCTGCAAGGCGGGCAGGTCGCCGGGGGCTGCTCCTTGCAGCGCCGACAGCAACGGCGCAAAGAACCCTGCGTGGGCTTGCCGCTCGGCCAGTTGCAAGGCCGCCGGATGCAGCCCATCGGTCAGCAGCGCCAGGGCACGGACCCCACTCAAGGTGCGGGTCTGGGCCTGCTCTGAGGTTATTTCACCTACAAAGAGGGTCTGGTTGGCGTACTCGCCCTGCTGCGGCCAGAAGACTGGGCGCAGGCCAGTGCCCTTGCCGTCTTCCGCGTCCCAGTCGGCCAGCACGGCGCTGTCACCCACACCAAAGCACCAGGCACCCTCTGACCTGACCACCGCCAGACCCAGGGTGGCCGCCAGTTCGCGGCGGGGAACACCCAGGGCGTCGGCCTCAGTCTGCAAACCGCCCTGGAGAAAGGTCAGCAGGGCCTGAGCGTCTAACTTCTCCCCTGCCCGCACCTGCGCCGCGCACCAGCGGCATGCCTCGTCGCACAGCCAGGCGCTGGCATGGGCCGCCTGGGACGCGCTTCCGGCCCCGTCACTGACGGCCAAAACCAGCCCCGCGCCGCCCAGCGACTGCACCCGGTAGGCGTCTTGTCCACCCTCGCCGCGTGCCAGATGAGCCTGTCCATTCACGCTGGCGGCCACCCAGCGCCAGCTGGACAACCCTGATTGCGGCAAGGGCGCAGCGTGTGGCACGGCGCTCAGACTTCGGCCCAGCCTGCGGGCGACTCCAGCACCACCCGGTCACCGGGCATACTCTGCGAGACGCTCCTCAGGCTGCTGGAAAGCCACTGAAACAGCTCGCGGAAACGGACTCCCGACAACATTAGCGGCTCGCGGCCCCCGATCTGGCCCAGCACGCTCAGGTCGGCCCCCTGTACGCCCACACTGAAAAAGGCAAAGCTTTTAGCCGCTTCACCCTCGCGCACCGCCGCCGCTGCCGCGTGCCAGTCGTCGGTGGGTGCGCCGTCGGTGATCAGAAACACCCAGGGCCGGTACAGCGCCACGCCGTTCTGGCGAATGGTTTCCTTGCGCTGTCGCAGCAGCTCCAGCCCATATGTGACAGCACCGCCCAGCGGCGTGTCCCCCAGCGGCTGCAAGGTGGGCGGCTCAAAGTCCAGGACCGATACGAAATCCGTCACCTGTTGCACCGGACCAAACGACACGATCCCGATCTCGCAGCGCTTGGCCGCTAGGCTGTCGGCCATCAGGTCTGCCTTGAACACCTGCAGGCCTTCATTCAGCTGCGCAATCCGCTCGCCCGCCATGCTGCCGGAGTTATCCAGCAGCAGCAGCACCGGGCAACGCGGCTCTGGATTTTCGGCGAATTCGACATGGCTCAGGTCGAATTCGAGTTGCTCGCCACTGGAGGGGTCAAACGGGTGTGGGGTCATGCCTCATGGTACGCAGCCGCTTCTGCCGAAGTTCCAACAACCGGGGCGGTTGGCCTAAAGTTGCCAACCGCTCTCGCGTTCCTTGATCACCTTGGCCGGAACACCTACAGCGGTGACATTGTCCGGTACAGGCTTATTCACAACCGAGCCCGCACCCACGATGCTCCAGCCTCCAATCTCTACACCCTGAATGATGGTGGCATTGGTACCGATATCGGTTCCCTCACCCACAGTCACATTGCCACTGAGCAGCGCGCCCGGAGCAACAGTCACGAAGTCGTGTAGGACATCGTCATGGGCCACCGTGCAGCAAATGTTCAGCAACACATGCTTGCCAATCCGGTAATCGGTAGTGGTGGTCACTCCAGCACAAATGATGGTGCCTTCACCGATTTCTACCCGGCGGCCTATGACGGCAGTGGGATGAATCAGCGTCGGAAACTTGTTGTTGCCTTGAGCACGAATGCGTTCAACCACTCGGCGGCGGGTCGGGGGTGCACCAATCCCTATGACCACAGCCACCTCCGGACGGTCAGCAAGCCAATCTAGATCTCCTAGAACTGGCAAGTCATGCACACGCTGACCATGCATCTCGGCATTGCTGTCCAGCCAACCCAGCACTTCCCAGGTAGGCTGCGCCGCGTTGATATCCTCAATAAGCTCGTGAACTTCACGCCCCAGGCCCCCAGGGCCGACAATGACAACAGGACGCATTTCTACGGCTCCACCTTGTGTCGCATTCATGCGTCAAGTGTAGCGCTCTGCACGTTAGAACTCCGCAGGCGCGCTGTCAGCCGCAGGAAGCGGGTCAGCTGCATGACCGCAGCCGCGACCAGACCCACCAGCAACCCGTACCACAGTCCGCGTGGCCCCCAGTCCAACACGAAGGCCATGACATAACCCGCAGGCATCCCCAGCCCCCAGAAGCTGGTCAGCGAGAGCAGCAGCGGTACGCGGGTGTCCTGTAGCCCCCGCAAGGAGGCGTTGGCACTGACCTGCACTCCGTCTACCACCTGAAACAGTGCCGCAATGGCCAGCAGTCCACCAGCGGTGGCCACCAGTCCCGCATTGGCCGGAGCGGCAGCGTCCACAAACACCCCGATAAAGCGTTCAGGCATCAGCACTTCCAGCACAGCAAACAGCAACATGACTCCTGCTGCCAGCCCGATCCCCAGCAGCCCAGCGCGGCGAGCCAGACCAGGGCGTCCTGCACCAACTGACTGCGCCACCCGGATGCTGGTGGCGGTGGACAGCCCCAGTGGGATCATAAACAGCGCCGTGATGATCTGAAAGGCCACATTGTGCGCAGCCAGAGCCTGATTACCAAACTGCCCCATCAGCAGCGAGGTGACGCTGAACATTCCAGCTTCTGCTCCCAGGGTTAGACCGATGGGCCAGCCCAGCGAAAAGAGGCTGCGGACTTCTGGCCAGATAGGGGTATGCGCGGCCAGCGGAGCGACGCGGCGCAGCACCAGCGGCAGCAAACCCAGAAACATCAACCACCCTGCCAGCGCTGAAGCGGCGGCTGCCCCAGCCAGTCCCAGGGTGGGCAGTGGTCCCCACCCAAATGACAGCGCAGGCGAGACCAAGACAACGCTCACCACCCCCAACGCCGCTATTGCCGTCACCAAAGCAGGCCGTCCAGTGGCTTCCATCGCGCCGCGCAGGGCCGTAAACAGGAGTACTGGCAACATCCCCAGGGCATAGATCCGCAGATAGACAGCAACCAGCCCCGTATCCAGTTCGGCTGGAGCAAAACGCCACAGCTGCGTGGACAGCAGATAAATCACCGGTAGGGCCACGGCTGCCAAACCCAGCGCCAACCGAAATCCAGCATGAAGGGCGCGGGAGACTCCCTGCGGGTCGCCAGACCCGTGCGCGGCTGCCGCGCGGGGAGCCACCGCCAGCATCACCCCGCTCAGCGCCACGAAGAACAGGTAGTACAATGCACTGCCATAAGCCGCAGCGGCTAATTCTGCCTGGCCGATTCGCCCGATCACAGCGGTACTGACCAGGGCCAGCGCATTGGCTGCAAACTGCGACAACACCACCGGACCTGCCAACCGGACCAGGGCCAGCAGTTCGGTCCGGGTACCTGGATTTTGGCTGTGGCCTACAAGCTGAGGAACAGATTGATCAGGGTGAGGCTGCGACATAGGCGGGCAGTCTAGACCAGACGGAATGTAAAAGGGGCGCACAGCAAACCTGCTTGCTGGGCCTCTCCCATGAGCCTAGGATGAGTCATCCCATCCCCTTAAGGAGCCACCATGAACAAGAACCGCCTTGCCCTCACTTTGGCCCTGAGCCTTCTGCCGCCTGCCGCTCACGCTGCCGAGCGCGTTCCGGGTACTTGGACTTATTATTCTGTCTCCAGAGATCCGATTACCGATGTCAATACCAGCATGATTCTCATTGACGAGATAAACGATTTGACCAGTCAGACTTACCTGGGCTTCCGCTGCTCAAATGAGGATTACGCGCACACCTGGGCAATGTTATCTACCAAAAACCCGCTGTACGATCCCGAAACCCTCTGGATGCCTGAGGCGACCATTCGCATTGGTCAAAATCCCCCGGTGACTGTGCCAGCTGATGCCATTACCGCTGTAGGCAATTCCTACAGTAGCGATGAAACCACCATCGGCTTCCCTGAGGGTATCACCCGGCAAATGGCCGCAGGTCTGTTTGCGGGACAGAGCGTGGTAGTACGCCTGAGTCGTGACCCCAGTGTAGGGCGCCAAGTGCTGACGTTCACCTTTCCTGCGAATGGCTTCAAGACGGCCTGGAACGCTGTTGGCCGCTGTCAGTCGTCCGGTGCTCCAGCCTCAGCGCCTGTCAGCCAAACCCGGTCTTCAGCAGCTCCTTCGGCAGGCAACAGGACCGAAGCCCCCAAATTCACTGAGTGGTATTTCACCACCTGTACCGATACTGCCAGCGGCGCGGTACGTTCCCACCTGCGGGCTGGACAGACCCACCGCTGCCAATTGGTGATCAATACCGTCCCCAACGGTGCAGTGCCTGTAGCCGCCACCTTCACCTATGAGCTGGAATACGTCGAGGCTGGCCGGAGCGGCAAACTGACCCTGGACACTCGTGACCGCTGGCAGGCCGGAGGCAGCGGCCCCATCCTGTTCCGCACCGAAGGTGGCCGTCTGATTTTCAATCTGCCGCTGAATGTCCGTGCCCGCGCGGAGCGCCGCTACACGTCTATCAATGTGACCGGCGAAGTGGTATTCAGCAACGGCAGCAGTAAACGCGTGTACGAAAAGCTGCCCGTGGCGCTGTGAATGGCGCAGCGTAGGGCGCGCAGCCGCGTCCTACTGTTCCGCCCCAAGCTGCACGTCAGTGACGTACAGCGTGCGGCGATTCTTTACGTCAACCGGGTCGGCGTAAGCGTTGGAGAAAATCAGCGATACGGCCCCCGCAGCTGGAATGGCGATCTGAACACTTTGCGGTTCGCTGCCCGACACCTCGCCCGCCTCGATCAGCTGCCCGTCCAGGTAGACTTCCCAGCGGCTGGGCGTATTCTGCACGTCCTTACGGTAAGCGGCAAAACTGAGCGTGCCTGGTCCACAAGCCTGTACCCCTAGGCCACCCATCCGCCCGAAGCCCCACAGCTCTGGTCCACCCTTCACGGGAGCACGCTGGCTGAGCAGTGGGGCAATCACACTGCATTCAGCCGTGGGGTCTGTCTGCACGGTGACGTTCTGGCTCTGTCCACTGCGCTCTGGCAAGGCTCGGGTCAGGGCGGTGGCGGGTAGAGCAGCCAGGGCAATCAGCAGCAGCGGCCACAACGCGGAGATGTGGGTCCGGAAATCACTCATCTGCGACACGGCTCACCTTCCATTCCTTGAGCACCAGCGCCGACGCCAGGCGGGACTGATCCGCTACGGTGAGGCGCAGGGCAACATTCTGAGCGTCTGGGCCTTCTTCACGAATACGGGCATACACCCACTCGCTGAGCCGCCCCTTCTCAAACCGCGCCCCGCCGATGCGGGTACAGATATTCAGATCACTGCACTGCTCTACCGATAGGTAGCCATCGCCCGCCAGGTCTTGTGCCCACGAGAGGTCGGCGTACAGCCCGTACACCTCGCCGGACTGGTACTGGGCGGGCGTGAGCAACCGGCGCAGTTCGACCTGCACCGGCGCGGTGGGCGCGGCCAGCAGCCAGGGAACTGCCGCCGTGCCCACGCCTACCGCGCCGCCCAGGGCTGCCAGTTGCAGCGCCGGAGCGGAGCCAGCCGGCAGCGCGGCGGCCTCTTGGCTGGCCTCCTCAGGTCGGGCCAGCCAAGCCGCCCACGAAGCCCCACCCAAGACAAGAAACAGTTCAGCGTATCCCGGCGAGGGAAGCAGAATGGCGTTATCTACCGTGTTGACGACCAGCAGACTGCCAGTCAGGGCCCGCGCCAGTGGCCAGCGAGACTTCCAGGCCCCCAGCAGCACGGCCCCATACAGCAAAAACCAGCCTGCTGCACCCACCAGACCCGTTTCAGCCAACGCCTGCAAAGTTCCGTTGTGCGCGATGATCCAGGGCTGGCTTAGCCCTTCCACCCAGGCTGGGCAAGAGGGGACCACCGCTTCAATGGTTCGCAGAGTGGCGCAGGGATCGCCAAAGGGCGCAGCGCTGGCTCCATATTGATATGGTCCAGTGCCACCCAGCGGCGAGGCCGAAAAAATACGTGAGGCGTCGGTCCAGACCTGCTCACGGCCACTCAGCGAGTTACCGAAAAGAGTCAGGACCTGTGCACGGGTGGAAGGTACGGCCAGGGCCAAAGCCGCAAGCACCAACATTCCCCAACGTAAGCCCTGGCCCCAACGGCCCCGCAACGAGAGCAGGAGGCCCACACCCAGGGCCAACCAGGCCGCTTTGCCCAGCCCCAGCACCAGCACTCCTGCACCTAACAATCCAAGGAGGACGCGGCTTATTACGGACCAGTGCCGTAATCCCAACAAGGCCAGCAAGACCAGGACCATGCCGACAATGCTCATCCCGTTGGAAGTGATGAATAGGAACTCCAACCCGCGTGGCAAAACAGTATCTGGTCCCGCTGTCATCCGCAGCCAAGCGGCCATGGCCAGGGCCAACACACTCACCAGTGCCAGTGCACCTGTCACCCAACCCAGGTTCAAGCGCCGCCCATAACTGTAGCCATAGGTCATCCAACCCACCACTAAAGCCGAGCGTAGCAGCGCCAGCCCCAGCGAGAGTAACGGCTGTGCCGTCAGCAAAGCCGCCACCACCTGGGTCAGCACAAAAATACCCAAGGCTGCCTGAAGCAGCGTCGGCAATTCGCGGACCCGGCCCAGCCAGCCCAGCACCCCAGCTCCTAGCGGCGGAAACAGTTGTGCTGCCGCCAGCAGTCGCCCTCCACCAAGCGCGGAGGGCTGACGGGGCACGCCAGGTTTAGGAACGGGTGTAGGAGCGGCCATAGGAATATGAGTAGCCATAGCCACTGCCCGCACTGATCTTGTTGAGCACCACACCCAGCAGGTGCACGCGGGTGGACCGCAGTCCCTGAACCACGCGCTCAACTTCCTGCACGGAGGTACCGCCCGCTTCGACCACCAGTACCAGACCATCCGTCACTTCGCCCACCACCATTGCATCCGCCACTGAGAGGGCTGGGGCTGTGTCGTAGATCACGACGTCAAAGCCTTCCTTCCAGCGCTCCAGCAGGTCCACAAATCCGCGGGTGGCAATGACCCCGGCCTCTCGGCGGGAAACCTGCGCTGCAGGCAACACAAAGACACCATTACCCAGATCAGCCGCGCTGGCTGTTTCAGGATGAGCAGCAGCTTGCAATACCGTGGTCGGCTGTCCATATTCAGCCCCCGCCAACGGAACCCAGGGTCGCCCACTGAGGTTCCAGAACTCTTGCTGGGTAGGGCGGTGGACATCCACATCGATCAGGAGCACACGCTGCCCAGTAGCGGCAAAGCTGGCTGCGGTAGACGCTGCCACTGTGCTTTTGCCTTCGCCAGGGCGAGCACTGGTGATGACGAAACTGGCAGGGCTCCCATCACGCCGCTCAGCCAATCGCTCCAAATTGATCCGGATAAAGCTGGCAGGTTCATACAGATTACCTGTCTGCACTTCGCTGACCACTGCGGCACGCTGGGCCTTACGCAAACGTGGCAGCTCGCCAATGACGGGCGCGCCCACACTGATGAGATCCCCAGTGCCACGCACGCGTCGGCGCAGCAGATCCAAAAGCACCGCCAGCGCCGCTGCTCCCAGCAAAGTCAGCAGACCAGCCAAGACGGTGTTACGCAATGGTCTTGGCGTAATGGGACTGGGAGAGGTATTGGCATCAGCCAGCCGGGACAGGCTGGGTGTCACCGATTCTTCCAGCACCTCAACCTGCGCCAGATTCAGTCGGGCCTCGCCACGGGCGGTCACCAGTGCTTCTTCATCCACACTTCCCGGTTCAGCATTTTCAATCTGACTGCTTAAGTTGGTGATTTGCCGCTCCCAGGTCTGCCGCGCCCGGCTGATGCCGCCGCGCACCCTTTCGGTGTCCCACTCCAACAATGCTTTGATGGCCGAATCGGCCAGTACCCGTGAGCCTTCAGGATCACCTGTGACGGCCTGCACCTCATAGATGCCACGCTGCTGGGCGTCCACACGTGCCCGCACACCCAAGCTGGCAAACGAGTTGCTGGCCAATTCATCTCGCAACTGAGACGTAATCGCTTCCTTTTGTTCTAGTGGTAGGCCACTGTCACGCACCAGCTCCATCACTCGGTCTAGGAAGGTCTGGCTGTTGAGCAACTCCGCCACGGCTCCCTGAGGCAGCTGCGGCGGCGACACGACCACCGAGTTGATCGCGGCGTTACTTTCGCCGGCTCCGGCCGTGGCCATCACCGTGCCACTGGCCTCATACTGCCTGGGCTGAGCATTGGACCAGGCATAAACCAAGCCACTGACCAAAAGCGTAGCCGCCAATACCCACGGCCAGGTGCGCCGCAGCACCCGCAACAGCTGATTCAGATCAAACTCATTGTTGGGCCTTTCACTCACCGTCACAGCGGTTGCCTCTCGTCCATTCCATCAACATGCACGCTCCCATATTACTCAGTTCCCACAGTCACACTTCATCAAAGTAAACATCTCAGGAATTCCTTCGGCTCAGCACCCAGAGCGCATTTCCCAATCGGCGCGCCAGTCTGCGCATGTCGTGATGCTCCTCGACGTAGGCCCGCCCGCGCTCGCCCATGGCCCGTCGCTCGGATTCGGGCAAGCGCGAGAGCCTCAGTAGGGCGTCCGCCAATGCCTGTGGGTCTTCGGGTGGAATGGTGATTCCGGCCTGGGCTTGATCCACCGCGTTGTATGAAGTATTGATCGCAAAAATTACTGGGCGCTCAGACGCCAGATAGTCAAACAATTTGTTGGGGCTGACACCATGCTCGAATACGGGCGAATTCAGCAGCGGCATGATGCAGGCATGTGCGCCCGCCAGCACCTTTCCCATCTCCGCTTTGGGGACCGGATCGCTGAATATCACATTCTTTATCCCCTTACTGGCGGCCAGTTCCTTCAAACGGGGCTTGTCCGGCCCATCCCCGACCAGTTGGATCTCCAGATCATGTCCGCCCCGCTGAAGAATCTCCGCCGCTTCTATGAGGGTGTCCAAGCTGTTTGCCAAGCCGTGCGCTCCAGCGTACACAGCACGAAACTTGCCCGCTGGAAAAGCCTGAGCTGCCCCGAACAGCGCTGTATCCACCCCATTGGGAATCCAGATCAGCGGCACTTTTCGCCCAGCAACAGCTTGAATATGTTCGCCTGCCCCTTGCAGCAGCGACATCACCGCATCACTCCGACGATACAGAAACTTTTCAAGCGCCGCGAACACCATGATCAGGGGATGCTTTTCAGACATGCCGCCCAGATCTGTCAGCGTCTTAGGCCAGATATCACGCACTTCCATGACAAAGGGAACGCGGAACCGCCGCGCCAGCAGATACCCAGCAAAGGCCCCGAACAAGTGCGGGCTGGAGCCGATCACCACGTCGGGTCTGGGCAGGTCACCCAATGGCTGCGACAACACCTGACGCAAAAAGGCCAGCATGTTCAGGCCCCGTCCCACGCCGTTGCCACTATAGGCAGGCGTCTTGAGCCAAACGAAGCGCACCTCGCCTTCGGTCACCACTTTGCGCGTTTCATCTGCTGCAAGGCGGCGATCTTGGCGGGTGGTGTAATCCACGCTGCTGGCAAAAATAGTGGTGTCAATGTCCTGCGCCTGCATGTGACGGGCCAGCGTATAGTGCCGCGTCCCCCCTGCCTGATCTGGGGCCAGGGCGTAGTGGTTCACCATCCAGACCTGGAGGGTCATGTCGGCCCCTGCATCAAAATGTCCAGGATGCGGCCTGCGGCCTGACCGTCGCCGTAGAGCTGGCCCTCTTCACCCCGGCGGCCACGGGCGGCCAACACCTCATCACGCACCGTCTGCGCCGAAGTGGGCGTAACCAGCCTATTCCAGCCGGACTCAACCAGCTCGGTCCACTCGGTTTCGTCGCGCATGGTGACGCAGGGCACGCCATAGAAATAGGCTTCTTTTTGCACGCCGCCCGAATCGGTGGCGATCACCGCCGCCGCTTGCTCCAGGCGCACCATGTCCAGGTAGCCCACCGGGTTAGTCACCTGAATGCCGCCAAAGTCCAGTCCCTGCTCAGCGGCTAGCTTGCGCGTGCGCGGGTGCAGCGGCAAGATCACGGGCAATTCCTGGGCCACCAGCGCCAGACCGCCCACAATGGCCGCCAGTCGCTCTGGCACGTCAGTGTTCTCGGCGCGGTGGATGGTACTCAGAACGTACCCCCCCGGCTGCACGCCGAGGCGTTCCAGCACCGTGCTGTGAGCTTTGGCCCGCTCTGCCATCGTGAGGGCCACGTCATACATCACGTCGCCCACGACATGCACCTGTGGGCCAGCTAGGCCCTCTGCCGAGAGGTGCTGAACCGCCGTCTGCGTCGGCACAAACAGCGCCGCACTGACATGATCGGTCAGGATACGGTTGACTTCTTCGGGCATCCGCTTGTTGAAAGACCGTAGGCCCGCTTCGACGTGGGCCACGGGAATATGCAGCTTGGCGGCAGCCACCGCTCCGGCCAGGGTGCTGTTGGTGTCGCCGTAGACCAGCAACCAGTCAGGCTTTTCCTGCAGCAGCACTTTTTCGATTTCGGCCAGCATTTGCCCGGTCTGTGCGCCGTGTGGCCCCGACCCGATCCCCAGATGGTACGCCGGAGCCGGAATGCCCAGCTCGTCAAAAAACACGTCGCTCATGTTGGGGTCGTAGTGCTGGCCAGTGTGCAGCAAGAGTTCCTGCACGCCTGCACGCTCCTTCGCGGCATGAGCCAAAGCCGCTGCTTTGATGAATTGAGGACGTGCACCGATGACAGTTAGGATTTTCATAGCGTTTCCAGCCTACGGTACATGTCCAGGAGCTTGGTAAATTCGGCGTCCCAGTTGAACTCTGTTTCGACGGCATGCCGCCCTTTCATACCCATCGCCCGCGCCTCTGCGGGGTGATCCACCATCCAGGCCATGGCCTGTGCAATCTCCTGCGGCCGCTCAGGATCAACCAATACGCCACTGCCCTTTATCTCGATCAGTTCTTTCCAAAGGTCAAAGTTAGACGCGATCAGTGGTAGGCCCAGTGACATGTACTCAAATAACTTGTTCGGTTGCGAAGACGTATGATTCGGGACAGGCAAGAATGTCACCACACCCGCGTCGGCTCCGGCCAACAGCGCAGCCAATTTTTTCCGGTCTACCCAGGGGTGATAGTCCACATAGGACCAGCCCGCGCTCTCCCGACACTTTTCCTCAAAGGCTGACGATTCGAACTTGCCGATCAGCAACAAACGGGCATCCTTGCCCAGCTGTTCATTCAGCTGACCGATGGCTTCGGTGATCTCAAAAATGCCGCGTACGCTGGTCAACCCCCCAGCGTGTACGAAGGTGCGGATGGGCGCTTCAGGGTTGGTCTGTTTTGGCTCTCCAAGTTCGCCCAGAATCGGGAAGTTCTGAACTTTGACAACCTTATGCGCGGGAAATGCTTCCGCAATGCTGTCTGTGACCGGCACAATCTGATCGAAGGCGAGTCCGGCAACCGCCTCAAACCCTTTGGCCGCCACTGAGGTCGCTCCCCGCAGACGTGCAGGAATCCAAGGCTTGTGCAGCACCTGACGCGGCAAATCCTCGTGGACATCCCAGACCACCTTGACGCCCCTGGCACGCAGGTATAGGCCCAAAAACAGCAGTTCCGGGTCATGTAGATGCACCACGTCCGGCCCGAACTGTTCCACCAAGCGCAGGGCTTCACGCTGAAGCAGCAAACGCTCTGCTCGGCTGTGGGCCGGAGTCAGCGGCAGATAGGTGATGTCCCCGTAGACACGCTCGCTGCGGCGCGGGGCGATTAGGGCGGTATCGTAGTGCTGGGCCAAAGACGCCGCTTCTTTGACATAGATGCGGACATCATCGTCGGCGTGGGCGGTCGTTAGGTGCAAAATCTTCATAGGCGTCTCTTTCATCAAAGGCTCTGGTTTCTGTCGCGCTCGCTGGCCGCATACAAATAGGTCAGCAGCACGCTGAACAGCAGACCGTGAGTCAGCAGCGACGTAAACAGGGCACTATTGGTCAGGGCAAACGCAGGCAGCGCCAGCCCGGTGACCACAACCACCGGAGTGGTTAGACGGCGCGAGTAGCCATCTACAAAGGCCAGCAGACCGCCTAAAAGCACCGAAAAGGCCAGGACGCCCCACTCACGAAAGTTGGAATAGGCGTCTGCGAAGAGGTTGGCATTGGCACTCATGCTGGGCGCATTAAAATATTCTCGCCCAATCAAAAATGCTGGGCGCAGGTCATAAGGATAGGGAAAAATGCTGCTTAGAAAGCTATGGCCCAGCTGCGCAGGCGGGTTGACCGAGAAAAAGTCCAGGTAGTACACGGTCAGTAGCCCTGGGGTCAGGATCAGGCGGCGCACAAATAGGCTAGACGCCAGGATATCTCTGCTCCAGAGATCGTACACATAGACCGCTCCCACAAATAGGGTCAGCAGCAGCACGAAGTTCTGGCCCATTTTGCGCGGGTTCAGCCAGTACAGCACGGCCACACCAATCAGCAGCAGCAGCGAGAACAGCGTACTTTTCTGCCCCGTGGTCCCAAAGATGTACAGCAGCGAAAAGGCCCCTAGCAGGGTAAAAGGGAAAAAGCGCTTGATCAGCCCGTAGCCCACCATAAAGGCGCTGACGATGCCTAAATACGGCACGGCATAGGCGAAGGCACGGCCCGCTTCGCCCACCTCATCTTTGTACTCGCTGCGGATATCGTACACATCGAACAGGCCCACCAGGTTCAGCCCGAAACCAAACTGGCTGGCCACCCCCAGAAACAGCGATGCGAACAGCAGTGCTAGCACGGCACGGAACACCCCGGCGCTCACAGGACGGTCGAACCCGACCGCCATGGGCCGGGCCGACACGGCGGTCATGGCTGCCAGACCCATCAAAAGCACCATACGGTTGAGCAAGACATGATGCAGAGTCAGATCCAGCGCCGTGAACATGTACTGGGCTGGAACATACACCAGCAAGTAGAGCAATAGGATGATGAAATTGGAAGGCCGCGCGCCATCAAGCCGCAAGAACAAGAGCGGCAATACGGCGAAAAGAGCGGTCACAGCCCACTGCCCCAGACTGATAGACGGATTCAGGGTATAGCCCATATAGGCAAACGCAGGCGAAATCTGCACGCTATAGATCAGGTGAAAGAGCGCCATGTACAGCAGCGTCAGCAAGGCCGTCAGAGCGCGGGAAGACGCTGCCACCCCCGATGGAGCAGAAGCCCTGGCCCCAGGTAAAACTGACGATTGGAGTTGACGGGCGGGAATCATGGGACTTCCTCCTGTGCGAGCGGTTCGTGTGGGGAGGGCGTGGGGCGGCCAGGGCGGTTCAGGCTGGCATAAGCAGCGACGATCAGGGCAGCGTAGCAAGCTGCACTCACACCAGCGTACAGCCACACCGTCTGCGCGAGGTCTAGCCCGCGCTGCCAGGCCACCACAAAGGCCAGCACCACGGCCAGCAGCCGCCCCGTGTCCCAGGCCAGCTGCCAGCGGTTATGCCCGGTGGCATTGAGCGTCTGCGATACCGCCGAGGCTGGAACCTGAATGACAGCCAATAACAATAAAGCATTCAGTACAGGCAAGGCCGCCAACCACTGTTCACCAAAGAGCCAGGGCACCAGCCAGGGCGCGGTCAGGAGGACCAGGCCAGCGCCCAACCCCGCTGCCAAAAGTGCGGCCAGCAAATAGCGGGTCAACACCGGTTGCAGCGCCCCTCCTCTGGCCTGAACATGGCCCACTTCCCCTAGATAGACCTGACTTAAGGTGCGCGCAATGAGCCCCACGGGGACAGCCACCAAACGGTTGGCAAAGACATAGAGGCCTGCCAACGCAGGCGCGAAGGCCAGGCCTAGCAACAGGATCGGAGCCTGTGATCCTAAAGCGTTGATCCCAGCGGCAGGCATGGAATAAAGCGGGAACTCTCGGTACACGCCCAATAGCCTTGCGGATGATGTGAATGTGGTACCTTCAGCCGCTTGACGGTAACCTCTCAGCAGTTGCCCCAGTCCGGCCAAGCGCCCGCCAGCGTCGCCCGCAGTAAAAGCCAGCGAGGATGGACTGAGCAGGCCCAGTATCACCTGCCCAGCAGCCAGACCCATCCCCTGAGTGGTCTTGGCACGGGCAATCTGCCCGAACTCGTCACGGCGAATGCTCAGGGCGGTCAGCGCCTGAAAAGCCCCAATCAACCAGACCGACACCCCCACCACCACAGCCAGCCCCCAAGGATTGGCAGACGAAGTAAACCAGCCCAAGTGCAAAGCCAGCGCTGTAAAGAATGCAGCGATCAGGGCCACTCCCACACTTGACCGAATGGCCAGGCGGGTCAGCCCCACCGCGTCCGTATCCGTACGCGCAATCGGCACAGCCGCTTCTAGCCTCAGCGTGGCAAGGACAGAAAAAATACCTGAAATCGCCATATACAGCCCAAAATCACTGAAGGCCGCAGGCGAATACAGCCGCGTCAGCAAAGGCGTGACCGCAAACACAGCCAGTTGACCGGCGAGTGTGCCGCCCATCAGGGTTCCCACTCGCCGCACCATCGGGCTGGTCATGGCCCGCTGCAGGGTCATGCGCCGAAAAATTCTCTCACGGCGCGGATCACTTCGGCTTGGTCAGCCTCGCTCAGCTTGTGGCCCATCGGCAGGCTGAGGGCTTGCTGCGCCGCCTGCTCACTGTGCGGGTAGTTTGGATACTGCCCCTTGTAGATGGGCAACTGGTCCTGCGGAATCGGATAATAGATCATGGTCCCGATACCCTGCTCGGCCAGCGCCGCTTGCAGTTCGTCGCGGCGACCATCCAGCACGCGCAGGGTGTACTGGTGAAAGGAATGGCCCTCCACCGCTTCGGGCGTCACTAAGCCGCTCATGTCGGCAAAGGCGGCGTTGTAGCGCTCGGCCACGGCGCGGCGGTGAGCATTGGCACGGTCCATATGCGGCAGTTTGACGCGCAGGATAGCAGCCTGCATGGTATCTAGGCGGCTGTTGTAACCCACCGTCTCATTGTGGTACTTCTTGCGGCTGCCGTGCACACGCAGCATCCGGGCGGTGTCGGCCAGGGCGTCGTCGTCCGTGGCGATCAGGCCGCCGTCGCCGTACGCGCCCAGGTTCTTGCTGGGAAAGAACGAGTAAGCCCCCATATGTCCCACGGTTCCGGTCTGCTGCCCCTGCCAGCGTGCGCCAAAGCTCTGGGCGCAGTCCTCCACGACTTTCAGGCCGTGTTGCTCGGCCAGCGCCATCACCCGCCCCATGTCTACGGGTCGGCCATACAGGTGAACCGGCATGATCGCCTTGGTGCGCCCCGTGATAGCGGCTTCAATGCCTCCAACATCCATATTCAGCGTGTTCAGGTCAATATCGACAAAGACAGGTTTGGCGCCCACCATGCTGATGCTCTCGGCGGTGGCAAAGAAGGTGAAGGGCGTGGTGATGACCTCATCACCGGGGCCGATATCCAGCGCCCGCAGCGCGATGACCAGTGCGTCGGTGCCACTGTTCACCCCAATGGCGTGCTTGACGCCCAGGTACTCGGCCACTTCCTTCTCAAAGGCCCCCACGTCCTCACCCATGATGAAATCGGTACGGTCCAGCACCCGTTCAATGGCGGCCAGCAACTCGGGGCGTAGCTCGTCAATCTCCGGTTTCAGATCAAGAATGGGAATACGGATTTCGCTCATGACAACCTCTTTATCTCTGTTTCGCTGATGCGCTGATAGGTGTGTCCGGTGCTGTCAGTCACCGTGTCGCCACTGCTGAAGTCCAACACGTCGCCGCTGGCACTCATGTAGCCGATGGCTTTGGCCGGAACCCCTGCCACGATGGTATAGGCCGGGACATCACGGGTGACCACGGCCCCTGCCGCCACAAACGCGCCCTCGTGCAGCGTAATGCCGGTAACCACCGTGGCATTCGCCCCGATGCTGGCTCCGCGTTTGACGATGGTGGGAGTGTAGTCGTCACTGGTGTTGCGTGGGAACTCACTGCGGGGCGTCTTGACGTTGGTAAACACCATGCTGGGACCGCAGAAGACGTAGTCTTCCAGAATCACGCCCTCGTAGACGCTGACATTGTTCTGAATCTTGACGCCGTGACCGATTTGCACGCCTGGCGCGACAAACACGTTTTGTCCAATTGAGCAGCGTTCACCGATACTGGCACCTTTGGATACATGGCTAAAGTGCCAGATTTTGGTTCCCGCGCCAACTTGCGCACCCTCATCCAGATAGCTGCTTTCGTGAACGAAATATTCTGATTGACCCGCTTTATCGCCCTGTTTAGCGCTCATTGACGCTGACCAATCAAAGGATGAGCAGTTTCGTTGCTGGGCTGGGTCAGGTCTAGGTTACGAATCTGACTGACGATTTCAATGGCGGGTCGGGTATCGTCCAGCGAGAAGCCCTGCCCAGCAACCGTGCGCTTGTAGACCTCGGTATGCAGGTCGGTAAAGCCGCCGCTGAACTCGATCTCTTCCCCGCCCACGGTGATGGAACGGTAAGTCCGCTGCCCCTGCGCCGCCAGTTCGGCAGGCACATAGTCAGTGTCGATGGACAGCATCCATTTGACCCGGGCGCGCTCCAGCTCCAGGTAGCCGCTGACCAGGGTTTCGCTGCGCTCATGGACTTCTAGGCGCTGCATATCTCCGAAGAACCACACCAGCATGTCGAAGAAGTGCACGCCAATGTTGGTTGCCAGGCCGCCGCTTTGTTCCAGGCGGTTTTTCCACGAGCGCATGTACCAGTTGCCCCGGCCCGTCACATACGACAGTTCCACATCTTTCTTGAGGCCAGGGTCGGCAGCAAACTCGGCGTCCAGTCGCTCCTTGAGGGCCACCAACGCCGGGTGAACCCGCAGCTGCAAAATTGTCCAGACGCGCTGCCCAGTCTCCTGCTCCAACTCCTTAAGGGCGTCAATGTCTTCGGGATGTAAAACGATGGGCTTTTCGCACAGCGCGTCAGCGCCAGAGCGCAGGGCCATACGGATATGCGGATCGTGCAGGTAGTTAGGCGAGCAGATGCTCAGGTAATCAATCCCCTGGCCGTCACGCCGCAACTGGTGCAGATATTTCTCGAATTCTTCTGCCTGAGTGAAGAATTCCGTGTCGGGCGAATAGCTGTCCAGAATGCCCACCGAGTCGAAAGGGTCCAGGGCGGCGATCAACTGGCCCCCACTGTCCCCAATGGCTTTCATGTGGCGGGGAGCGATGTAGCCACTGGCGCCAGTCAATGCAAATCGTGCAGAACGGTTTTCAGGCTTACTCATTTGCCCGTAGTGTATCCCGAAGAATGTGACAACGTGCTAAGCCTGGCCCTCACATGTCCATCATTCAGCGGTTCAAATCAGCCCCAGCGCACTTCAGAAACCACTTCGCCACCATTGCGGGCCAACTGATACAGGAACAGTGGGTGATACAACGCCGCTGGGTGATCTGGTGCATCCCAGGTTTGGGCACAACTCGCCGGAAACAGAATTCGCTGGCTCAAGCCATGATGAAGCGAGCGGGTGACCAAGTGTAGACCCAGGCTGTAGAGACACAAATCGGTCACATCGCCAATGACCACCAGGGTGTCGGGAGCAGTGGTTTGCAACCAGGCCTCAAAATCTGGAGTGTGGTGACTGGCAATGGAGTTCTTGGTGAAGTGTTTGAAGTGGTCAAACTGAGGCAACTCACGGATTTCCTGCACCCACTCCGCTTCAGAAGTGCCAGCCACGCAGTGTGGTGGGTAGGCCTGGAACTCCTCAGCGTCAGCGGGATGTGCATCGGCCATCAGGGCGACCCGTTCCGGTGGCAAGCCTGCTGCCACGGCCTGAGCAAGAAGCTCGGCACTGGGAGCAATGATGCCTCCAATCAGTGGACTCCCCAGCGGTCCTTCACGGGTGAAGCCGTTGAGGATATCCACCACGACCACGGCGCTGCGGCCAAGCTCTTCCTGGCTTAAGGTCACCGTAGGCCGCTCGGCCAACCACGTATTGACGGCGTCCAGGTGGGGCTGTACAGGCTGAGTCATGTCCTCAATTTACCCTGTGAAGCTCAGAAGGTCGGCTTAAAATCCCTGCCACCATGTCCCAAAGAGCAGCATGTTAAGCAAAGTGGTAATGATGGCTGCCACCAACAAGGTAAGAGCTGGATTGCTGCCCTGGCGAATATTCATGGAAGACTGCACGGCCAGATAGCCGTAATAGATCATGGCCAGCGAGATCGCCAGGCCGATGAACCAGCCCACCACTGGAATCCAGCCCAGTGCCGAGCTGATCAGGCTGAGTGGAACGAAGAAGAGCGCAAAAGTGTAAGCGACCTCGGAGTAAGTGCCGGTGCCCCGAAACAATTGCTTGCCCACCCAATAAACCACCCCGGTAAAAATGCCGAACTGCAGTGGAATACCTACCAAACGGTTCACGAACTGGGTCCAGGGGGAAATGTCGGCGTGCCAGGGCATCAAAGCCATCAGAGCAGCGACCAAGGCCGAGACGATACTTGCCAGTAGCACATACATCAGGGCTTCGTTGACCCCACCGCGGCGCTCAAAGAGTTCAAAGGTCTGAACGCTGGGGCGGCCCAGGACGGCGAGGCTCTGCTTCAGCTCATCTCCCATGGAGCGGCGAATGTGGTCGCTGAGAGTCATACCCTCAGCATAAACGGCAAAGCGAAGAGGCGGTATGAAGCGGGCCTGGTCGGAACTTTAGGGAGTGGATGTACTGGCCGCTAAAGAGCGTCGGCCAGGCGCTGAAACAGAGGAGGGACAGCAGGCCGCTCTGTCCCATCTACCCAACCAAAACGGCGGTCCGTGACCTGTGCACGACCAGAGACAGCCACACCCATCCCCGTTGGAAAACCTCCCCGCCAGTCTTCTACTCTCTTAAAGGGCTGCGCCTCTGGGAAATGAATTGGATCAGGTCGGCTGAGCAGCAGGCGCAGCCGCGCACTTGATGAAGCCTGTTCCAGCCAGGCGAACCGCACGGTAGACGGAAGATCGGTAGGAAACGCGTCTCTGTCCGCTGTCCACTGGAACCATTGGCCGGGCCGCAGCCGCAGTGTGACCTGCTCAGCCTGACCCAGGACGCCGAAACTTCCCACGAAAAGTCGCGTCAGATCATACCCTTGGACGTTCTTGACCGTACGTCCACCAGCCTGTACCCGCCGCCCCGCTGGGGACATGAACGTCAGGCCCAGAACATCTGCCGGGAAGAAGAAAGTCTGCCCAAAGCCACCCCGACTGACCGTCTCCCCTACTCCACCTGGCAATTCCAGGGGTGGAACAGGCGGCAGCAACCCCGCAGGCAGGGCATCATACAGCTCAGCACAGGAAGTATCCGCGCTCAGAGTCACGGTCTGGTCACCCAGATTCAGATCAAGAATGGACATGGGAGTCCTCCAAGTGGGTAGGACGCGGCGGCAGCAGCTTATCGGGGTTTAGGCGTCCGTCCGGGTCCAGAGCGTCTTTGACTGCCCAGTAAGCTTCTGCGGTCACCGGGTCCACGGCATCCGCCATGAATTCCCGCTTCATAGAACCGATGCCATGTTCACCACTCAGCACGCCGCCATGCTGCAAGGCCACCAGCGCAATGCGGTGCGCCAGTTCATGAACCTGCGCCGGGTCATCGCTCCGTGGGTCATACAGAATGTTGGGGTGTAGGTTGCCATCCCCAATGTGCCCGAACTGGACCAGTGGCAACCCATATTCCTCGCCCAATGCCCGAATTTCAGCCACCACCTGTGGCAGCCGGGAGCGCGGCACAGCGATATCTTCGTTCATCCGCAGCGGGCGAATCCGGCCCAGCGCGGGGGAAACCGAGCGGCGAGCTTGCCAGAGCGCGGCTGCCTCAGTTTCAGTTTCAGCACGGCGCACCTGACCACCAGCAGCCAGAAAAGCCGCTTCGACCAGCTGCATCTCGGCTTCGACCTGTGCAGGATCATCGCCATCGGTGTCGACCAGCATGAGTGCGGCTGCTTCTCGCGGGAGACCCAATCCCAAGTAATCTTCTACCGCGCCAATACAGGCCCCGTCCATAAATTCCATCTTGGCCGGTACTGCTCCAGCAGACACAGCGGCACTGACGGCCGCTGCACAGGCCTCTACAGACGTGAAACTGGCCTGCAGGGTCCGGGAATACTTGGCGGGAGGAACCAAGCGCACCGTTGCCTCGGTCATCAGGCCCAGGGTGCCTTCCGAGCCGATCAGTAACCCGGTCAGGTCATATGCATCGCGGCCAAGACGGTGAACCTCGCCGTCCGTATCCACCATCTCCACGCCCAGCACATAGTCACCAGTCACGCCGTACTTAAAGCACAGTGGACCACCAGCATTCTCGCCCAGATTCCCACCGATCGTACTGGTACGGAAAGAGGCCGGATCAGGTGGATACACCAAGCCATGAGGCCGGGCTGCATCCGAAATGCTCAGCGTGACCACTCCCGCCTGCGCCACCGCTTCGCGACGCTCTGGATGAATGGTCAGCCCGGTCATGCGGGTAAAACTGACGACCAAGCTGGGCTGAAGTGGCACGGCTCCACCACTCAGGCCGCTGGCTGCTCCCCGGCCTACCACGGGTATCCCGGCCGCTTTAGCGGCCCGCACGGCGGCCACCACATCCTCAACGGTTTCGGGCAGGACCACTGCCAACGGGCGCACCCCAAACTGAATGCCATCGAAGCGGTAATTGCCACGTTCAGCAGGACTCAGTAGAACTTTGCCCGGTCCCAGTTGGCGTTGCAGCGCAGCGAATGGCGAGGTCATAGTTCGCCCCGGTAAGCCAGATCCAGCACTTCAATGGTATGCATGACCCGCGCTGCCCCCCCCTGACGGCCCACATGCGTGGTGATTTGCGTGTGGCAGCCGATATTGCCTGACACGATCAGATCCGGTTGGGTAGACAGGATGCTGGTTGCCTTAAGTTCACCCAGTTGGTCCGCCAACTCAGGTTGCTCGATGTTGTAGGTCCCTGCCGATCCACAGCAGAGCTCACCTCTCGGCACTTCCAGTACCTCTACTCCACTGATCCAGCGCAGGAGTTCACGTGGCTCACGGCGGATTCCCTGAGCGTGCGCGAGGTGGCAGGCGTCATGGTAGGCGATCCGTAGCGGACGCGTAGCCGGAAGCGCTGGCCGTAGTTCTCCACGGTCCAGCAGGCCGCCCAGGAATTCCGCAATGTCTTGCACCTTGGCTGCCAGTGCCTCTGCCTGCGGCTGATCTGGTAGGCCATGCAGTACAGCTGGATACTCTTTAAGGCCTGCCCCACAACCCGCTGCATTGCTGATGATGGCGTCGTACTCCTGTGGTTCAAAAGCGGCCAGGTTGCGCCGAACTTGTCCCAGCGCCAAGGGACGATCCCCAGTGTGCAGAGCCGCTGCTCCACAACAGCCCTGCTCAGGTGGCACCGCAACTTCATAACCGTTCAGGGTCAACACGCGGATGGTGGCTTCATTGAAGTTGGGGGCCAGAACTTGCTGAGCGCATCCTGCCAGCAGTGCGATCCGGCCCCGTTTGAGCCCCTGGGCCGGATAAAAGGCACGCAGCCGGTTACGCCGTGGCACACGGTTCGGCAACAAATCCAAAGCGGGCCGCAATAGTTTGGGCATGACCGGGGCCAACGGTTTGGCAACCTGCCCCAGAGTTGCTGCCGCTTGAAACACGGCTGGGGATGGCAGCACACGCAAAATAGCGGCGCGGCGCGCTTCCAGTAGTAGCCCGCGCTGACGCTGTGGCTCACTCCATCCCCGGAAACTGGTGATCAATTCACCATAAGCCACCCCACTCGGACAGGCAGTAACGCACCCCTGACATCCCAGGCAACGGTCCAAATGTGGGGCAGCGTCATGCAAGGAGAGTTCTCCCTCTAGGACATCTTTCATAAGGACAATGCGCCCCCGTGGGCTATCCATCTCGTCCCCCAGCAAGGCATAGGTCGGGCAAGCTGGCAGGCAAAAGCCACAATGCACACAGGCATCTATGGCATGCAACATGACCTCGCCCTGTGGCCCAATTTTGAAGACATCGACGTCGTGAATCACTGTAGGGACAGTCTAGACCTTCCAGAAATGAACTATGAGGACAGGACTCCAGAGTAATCCAAATTACCATTAACATGTAATGTATTGCCGTTTTCTGCCGCTACCGATTTACTTGGCATGTTGTGATATGAATTACAAATGTAGTTTGGCCCTGCTCAGATACGTTGACTGCCGAAAAATTCCTTTCCAAACACAGAAAATCGGCTCAGCAGGAGTTTTGAAATGATCATTCCAAACATACCGAGTAAATCGGTAGTGGCCAGCCCATCACACCCGATTTACTCGGCATGTTGACCCGATTTACTCGGCATGTTTGCTCTAAAGTTGCCGAGTAAATCGGTAGTGGGCCTTTAACTCCCACCCGATTTACTCGGTATGTTTTTGTAATTCCACCCGATTTACTCGGCATGTCCTGAAGAGTTATCCACAGGTGTAGGCCCGATTTACTCGGCATGTTGACCCGATTTACTCGGCATGTTTTTGTAATTCCACCCGATTTACTCGGCATGTTGACCCGATTTACTCGGCATGTTTTTTGTAATTCCACCCGATTTACTCGGCATGCTTGATACATGAATGCTGTCTAGCACGCAGTTTGCCTCAGGGCCCTTGATGATGATCATCATATATATCTTTTAAAAGAATCAAAGATCATCAATCAGGTGAAAGCACGCTAACAGCTACGGAGCATTTCAGCATCTTCCCCGGAATGGTTTCGGTATAGTGCTATTGAGGAGACAGGTCCCTGGCACGCTCACAAAAGCAAAAGTCAGTTACGCCCACACCGCCGTCTCAGCTAGACCGCTTTGACGAGGCCAATTCTGCTCGTCTAGGGCTGATTTGCGTGCAGGAGCGAATTCCAGAAGACTACACCCGCTGGGACATCGAATTTCTGGTAGATGATCGACCCTCACGCTTGACTTGTATTTCCCCAGGCGAGTATGGCGGTGTCCCGCACGGTCTGGATGGAGATTTCGCCACCATCCTGAATGTTATGTACCTGGAGCAAGGAGCACCTGAATCTGGCATTGTGCACACCACGGCCTACCAGATGTTGCAGCGGGCAGGATTCCCAGATTCAGGCCAGTACTACCAGTCCTTACAAGAGAGTTTGGACCGCCTTAAGGCCGCAACCTACACAGCCAGCGAGTCCTGGCGCGATCACAAGCGGCAGCGTTGGACCACCGTGAAATTCAACATCATCGAGCGCATTACTGCTGAGACACAGGATGGACTAGGCTTTGGCAGTGGGACCACGCTTAAAATCCAACTGGCCCGCCCAGTGGTGGAAAGTATCCGCGAGAAATACCTCAAGCCATTGGACATGAGCTTTGTGCTTAGCCTGAAACGTTCTTTGACCCGCAGCCTTTACCGAGTCCTGGATGCACATCGTTATCAACCCAGCATGACTGCTGAAGCTGCCGCTGAATTCCGAATCAACCTGCAGCAATGGGCACGGGAATGCAAGTTACGTGAAACAGTACCTGCACGCATCAAGCGCAATCTCGAAAGTGCTCACAAGGAGCTGGTAGAGCGTGGATATCTGACCTCAGTGGAGTACGAAGGGAGCCGCGCAGACACCGTTATCATCTACACTTTCGGTGATTTGCCTGCAACCACGCCTGCACCAGAGCCTGTGATTGAGGTTGTTCCAGACGCGCCAGTTACGGATGCGCTTCGGCGCTATGGGGTTGCCCCGACAGTAGCACGCAATTTGGTTTCCGAATTTGGTGAGTCACTGGTGACTCAGCGGCTGGAAAAGTTTGAAGCGATGCTCAAGAGCGGGTATCAGGCCCGCAAGAAAAGTGCCCTGCTGGTAGATATCATCCGGGATCAGGGCGGTAAGTACGCTGATCCCGAAGGGTACCAAGTTGAGCCGCAGCGATCAGAAGCAAATTTGCAGGCCGCCACAGTTGCCAAGCGCATGGAGGCTGAAGAGGCTCAGCTGAATCACCGCCTACAAGAAGAATTCAGGTTGCTGGATCACTCAGAGCAGGCTGCCAGAGCACTGACCCAGGTCCGAATGTTCGTAGGCCGCGAGGTGTCTGAGCGCACCCTCAAAACACTTCTAAGCGCTATGACCAGTGAACAAGTCGAACCGTACGAGGTCTACCGCGCCGTGACACGTGCCGCATCGGAACTGCGCCTGGCTGACTTCGCGCATGAGCTACGCTACGCCTACGGTGATTAGCACAGAGCATCAAAGCTTGCTATGGCCTTTCCTGGCGCTGTAAGACACGAGAAGGCCATAGCAAGCCCTAAAGGGGGTTTTTCCTCGAAGGGACATTTAGTGGGCCCTTATTTTTGGTCTGAGGGCTTCAAGGAGAATGGGAATCTTGAGCCAGCAGTTCGTCCAGCTTCAGCAGAAGTTGCTCAACTTTTTTGCGTTTGACTTCGGGAAGCTGCGCTAATCGGCGCTCTCCTAGGCCATTTTTCACGCGCTGTGCTACTTGTTTGATGGTAGGCGATTGATTCTCACGTAGCTGCTGAATTTCGCGCCGCAGTTGAGCCGCGCTCCAGCCTTCACGTAAGGCCTGGACTAGCAATTGAGGTCGCAGGGGATCCTCCCCTAGATCCAGCAAGGCTAAAGCCGCTTGTTGACTGAGGCCTTCACGCATGGCCTGGCGCTCATCGGCAGTGAGATTTAGCAAGCGCGATGATCGGACCAGGGTGGCAAGGCTTGGAAGCCCCAGAACAGCGATCAGATCTCTAACTTGCGCTTCTGGCGAATTTTCGGGGAATGCCTCTCCCCCATCACGCGCACGGATCAGTACCGTCCGAAGCTGCCGTAAGGGAACATTCAAACGCCTGGCGAGTTGGTCTAAGGAGGCGAACAAGAGGTCGATTTGGCTGACAGCTTCGCGTAGCTCATTTTCCTGTCGGGCGATCCGGACAATCTGATCATCGTCCAGTTCTCTGACCAAGGCGCTGATATGGGTTAATCCAGCCGCCTTAGCTGCCCGCCAGCGCCGTTCTCCAGCCACCAGTTCGTAGAGATTACTGCTCGCCTTAGGCCGTAACAAAATGGGTTGAAAAACATCGCCAAACGACTGGATGCTGGCAACCAGCGCATCAAAGCCAGGACCGCTAAAAGCGTTGTCCCCAGTAGCGTACCCGCGGGGATTATGGCCTGGCATCACCACAATCTGATCCAGTTCAATCTGACTGATGCCTTCACGCTGATAGTTCTCTACAGCGCGGCTGAGGTTGATGCGAGAAGCTGCACTGACCTTTTTGGCCATCAGATCACCTCCAGCAGGTGATCCAAAACGGCCTTGAGTTCGGCAGTTGCGGGATTGTTCGGCTGATCTAAGGCCACTGCTCCACGGGCAGGGAGCACATCCCGAAAGATGGCAGGTCGCTCCGTGACAGGGGGTGATACTGGTCCCAGGTCAGTCAGTTGGTTACTGATCATCTCGTAGATTTCACGGTCCTGGGTTCGCTGCTTGTTGTAGACCGTAGGAATAAATGATGCGATTCGTAGATCGGGATTCAGACGCCGGCACTGAGCCAACACTTGCGTCACGTTTTCGATGTTTTCTACAGACTTGATGTGCGTGGGCATAGGAATCACTGCAGCGTCCGAGGCAACCAGGGCGGCGCGGGTCAGGCCGCCATTGCTGGGTGGAGTATCGATCAGGATGTAATCGTACTCGTCTTCCAGGCGTTTCAGGGCGTCACGCAGGCCGATGAGGAGGGAATCGTCGGTCATCAGAATATTGTCCAGCGAACGCAACTGCTGGTGCGCTGGGATCACCGATAGCGCAGGCATCCGCTCTGGCCGAAAGGGTTCAGGAAAATCGTTTTCAGCCTCTTGCAAAATGATGTTCAGAGTTGATCCCAGGCGGTGAGCACGACTCTCCGGGTCATCGAGAAGTCCCATGCGGCGAGTCAGACTGCGCTGAGGGTCAAGGTCAATGAGGAGCACGCGGTTGGGCTGACCACCTTTGCGGGTGCGGGCCGACAACAGGTAACCCAGCTCGGCCACCATCGTCGTTTTGGTCGCGCCACCCGCCTCGTTCCAGAAACTGAGAATTTTCACTTGTGCTTCCTTTCCTCGGAGGTACAGAAGGCAAGAAGATTTACGAAATCTGCGCCCCGACTTTCAACGTGAAAGTAGCATGTCTCCGGAGTCTGACGTCACCTCTCTCAAAGCCCAAATTTTCTCACCGTCCCTCTGCTGGATGTCACTGTACATGCGGCAGGCTTGCTATCCTCCTGCCCATGACTGAAACACTTTCTCCTGCCCGAATCACCCAGTACCATACGGAGAAAGGTAACCGCGTCTATGCCATGGAAGTAGATGCTTTCCGCGCTTTGAGCGTCAATGTTCTGGTGCTGGTATGCGGTTCCCCAGAACATCCCGACTACACTGCGCTGGTGGATTTCGGGAGTGAGCGCCCCGCCTGTCATCAGCAGATTGTGGGTGGCTTCGACACATTGCGTGAGCGGTATGGTGAGCAGGTCTATCCTGATCGCCTGAACCGTGTGATCTTGACCCATGCCCATCCGGATCACGTGAGCGGAATGGGCTTATGGCGCGATATCTGTCCTGCGCCGATCAGTGCTCATCAAGGGGCGCAAGCAGTCTTGGAGCACCCCAAGCGTGAGCAGGAACGCTCGCAACACCAGATGACCGAGATGCTGACTTGGATGGGTGTGCCGCAGGCTGTCGCCCGGCAAGAGGCCAGACAGCAGGCAAGGCCCATGTTGCCAGCAGCCCTGGCCGCCGATGAATATCTGGATCATGGTGAATTGATTGATGGCCGCTGGCGCGCCATTCATGTTCCAGGGCATGCCTCCGACCAGATCTGTATTCGGGTAGATGACTTGCTGCTTACAGCAGATCATCTGCTCCCTGGTAGCCTTCCACCCCTGTGGCCTGAGCGACTGAAGCCAGGCCTCGGTATTCGTCCTTATCTGATCGGGTTGGCCCGTATCAGTGCTGAGCGTGATGTCGCCTTGGCTGTACCTGGACACGGACTGGCAGTGGGAGATATGTCTGCCCGCATCTCCGAAGTGCGCCAGAAGCTGACTGAGAAAGCCCAGAGGATTTATCATCAAGCGGAGCAGACCCCTGATCTGACCATCTTCGAACTTTACCGTTTACTGTTTCCCGACGTTATCGGCCCCAGGCAACGGCTTTTGCTCAGCCAGACAGCCGCAGTGATGGAGTACCTGCAGGCTCAAAACTTTCTCCTTGAAAGTCCAGGGGCTCAGGGGAGCCGTTGGAAGATCAATCCAGATGTGCCACCTATCGTGCGCTGAGCTTCTCTCTCAGTTCGAGACAGCGCAGCACAAGAAAGTCGCCCAATCATTCGGGCGACTTTCACGGTGAAAGTTGAATTGAGATTGCTGATTGCTCAGTCGGCGGACTGCTTGATATCGGGGCCTTGCTTGCTGCTGGTTTCGCGTCCATACGGCGCAGGGGCAACTTCTTGCAGCTGGCTTTCTTTGGCCTGGATGCTTTCTTCGACACGTCTGCCGTAATCCTCATCACAGGCATAGAAGTACTCCAGCATTTTCTGCTGAATGCGTGAATCGACTCCCGCCAGAGCGCCTGAGAGATTGTTGATCAGCTCGTCACGCTCCCAGTCAGCGAATTCGCGGTATTGCTGGCCAGCCTGTCCGAAGTTGTTGGCTCTTTCGATGGCTTCGCGGACCAGTTTGCCTTCGACATAAGGAGTGTGAGGGTTGTGCTCACGGGGAGCTTCTTTTGGGCCGCTCAACACGCTGGGCTCGTAATTGACGCGGGCGTCCTGTCCATCGAAGGTGTCCACATAGTAGGCCATCTGACCGTCACGCTGATTGCTCGCCACCTGGCACTTGGGACGGTTGATCGGCAACTGCAGGTAGTTGGACCCGACCCGGTAGCGCTGGGTGTCCGAGTAGCTGAAGGTACGTCCCTGCAGCATCTTGTCGTCGCTGAAGTCCAGGCCATCCACCAGCACACCTGTACCGAAACAGGCTTGCTCGGTTTCAGCAAAGACATTCTCGGGGTTGCGGTTCAGGGTCATGGTACCGACATGGCGGAAAGGGAACTGATCGGTGGGCCAGACCTTGGTGTCGTCCAGCGGATCGAAGTCCAACTCGGGGTGGTCATGGTCTTCCATGATTTGCACGTACAGGTCCCATTCAGGGTAGTCACCGCGCTCAATGGCGTCATGCAGATCCTGGCTGGCATGGTTGAAATTGGTGGCCTGAATCCGGTCGGCTTCGTCCTGGGTCAGGTTGCGAATGCCCTGCTTGGGTTCCCAGTGGTATTTGACCAGTACGCCTTCGCCCTGGGCGTTGTACCACTTGTAAGTGTTCACACCGCTGCCCTGCATGTGGCGGTAGGTGGCAGGGATTCCCCAGGGGGAATACAGCAGGGTGATCATATGCATGGCTTCAGGCGTGCCGGCAAAGAAATCGAAGATCCGTTCCTGGCTCTGGATGTTGGTGGTAGGGGAGGGCTTCTGGCTGTGGATCAGGTCTGGGAATTTCAGGGCGTCACGAATAAAGAACACCTTGAGGTTGTTGCCCACCATGTCCCAGTTGCCGTCTTCGGTATAGAACTTAACAGCGAAACCACGTGGGTCACGCAGCGTTTCCGGTGAATGCGTGCCGTGCCCCACAGTGGAGAAACGGACGAACACTGGAGTTTCTTTGCCCTCTTCCTGAAAAAGCTTGGCACGGGTGTAACGGCTGATGGGCTCGTCGCCTACCTTGCCGGTTGCGCGGAAGACGCCGTGTGCTCCAGCACCACGGGCATGGACGACACGCTCAGGTACGCGCTCACGGTCAAAGTGGCTCAGCTTCTCAATGAACTGATAGTTTTCCAGCGTCATTGGGCCACGGCTACCGATGGTGCGGCTGTTCTGGTTGTCGTGAACTGGATGACCCTGGCGGGTAGTCAGCTGTGGATTCTGGCCTTGTTGAGAATCATTCCTAGTCATAGCTGTACCTTACCGTACGGGCAGGGAAGGGGTAAAGCCCGACTGTTGAGCAATGCGGCAAACGGATAGAACAATTCTGAAAGCTCCAGAGAAGACGAAAATGTCACATAACTGACGTTTTGTAAAGGTCTTCGTTGGGCCATGTGTAGAATTTCTGAAAGATTTTCCCCTTTTACTTCAGAACTGAGTCTGAGCCGTGTAATAGCGTAAGTCTGTTCTTCGGAGACGAAGTAACCGCCTTTCAGGGCTTCCCTTGGCTTAAGTGCCGAAGATTGTGCCATCTGATTTTTCAAGGAGATCATCATGAAAAAAGTTGCTTACCTGTTGCTGCTCACCACCCTGGCTGCTGCTCCCGTGTCCGCTCAGACTGACACCACCTCTACCACCACCACCGACACCACGACCACCACGGAGCCCGTGACCAACACCACGACCGCGCCCGATACCACCACTACGGTTGAGCGTGAAGAGACCAACCTTACCTTCCCTTGGGGTCTGCTGGGTCTGCTGGGTCTGGCTGGACTGGCTGGTCGTCGCCGTGAGCCTGACCATGTGGTTCACACCGTCCCTACCCACACCACCACCCATACCACTCACACCAACCCGACTAACGTCAACAACCCTAACAACCGCCGCTAAGTTCGGTTTGGCAAAGTGCAGGCCTCCTTATGGGGGTCTGCAGTTTGCAGTATATTTAGCGGCCCATTTAAAGCTAGGGGTAATTCACTAGATCACGAAGAAATGTCAAGCCAACGTAGAAATATTTAAGCAGACGGCTGCCATCCTTCAGTGTTTTGATTGTGTCGAATAATCTGCTTGCCAATAGCATTGAGAGGCCGGTGGCTGTGAATCCAGCTCAGAACTTGCACCTGAATACGTAGACAAAAAGCGCTCCCAGAGCTGAACATCTGGAAGTGTGCACAAACAGGTTTCAGGGGAGCGCGCCCATATTCTCTCACAGCGGATTCTGGACATTCCAGAGACGCTGTACCAACGGCGAAGCCTGGAGGCTTCGCTGCACCTTTTCCACAGTCCAGGCCAGAAGATCAAATTCAGCCAAGCTGAAGGAGTCAGTCCCAGTGCACTGAGTCGCTTTTTCAATGTCTACGGCTGGGATTCAGACCGTTGCTGGGACGAAATGCAGGACTTCCATTGGCGCATCTTGCTGGATGCGGCTCGCCACAAACGCAGACCTCGTCTGCGGCTCAGTGTGGATCTGACCACGTTGGAAAAGGTGGGGACTCAGCTGCCCTATGTCAGCGTCTACAATGGCAGGCACGGTATCCATCTGGTCGTCCTGTTTGCCGAGTATGAGGAACTGAAGTTCCCCATTTCCTACCGGGTGTACCAGGGCAAGCACACCAGCACGCCCGTCACTCTGGCGCTCGACCTACTGGAAGAGGTGCCGGACTTCATCAAGAAACGTTTCCGGGTACGTGTCCTAGCGGACAGCGGCTTTGAAGCCGCTGTTTTTCTGGAAGGCGTGCGGCACCTCGATTTCGAGTTCGTGGTGGGTGTGAGGAGCAACCGGCGCA
Organism: Deinococcus radiophilus; assembly: GCF_020889625.1. Lineage (GTDB taxonomy): Bacteria > Deinococcota > Deinococci > Deinococcales > Deinococcaceae > Deinococcus > Deinococcus radiophilus. The sequence goes on along the minus strand of NZ_CP086381.1, from coordinate 188,098 downwards.
CGGACCATCCTGGGCGGGTGACGGTGGCGGACTGTCCGCATGGAGGCTATGTCAACTTGGCCAACTGGTCTCTGGAAACGCTGTCTCTGGGGAGAGTAGACCGTGGGGACCGGGAATTCTTCGCGGTGTCGTCTGAACTGTTGGAGGGGGATGAGATCATCGCTGAGGGTGGGCGGCGCTGGACATTGGAGTCCTTTTTCAAGGAAGGTAAGCACCAGTTTGGGTTGGCGCAGTTCGCGCTGCGAACTGCCAGGGGTCTGGACCGCTGGATTCTGATGGTCTTCCTGGCCTTCACCCTGACCATACTGCATCGCTCAGAAGGGATGACCTTGAAAGAGGCGGCACGCCTGGCCCTCTACACCCTGTTCCCCGTAGTCAGGCTCAACCATCTTCTGAGTCAGCTCCAAAAAGAACGAGAATTTCTTCTCCAGCACGGCTATTCGCTCAGCTATGCAAGGTGCAAGTTATGAGTCCAGGCCATTTTACAATGAATGGATACGGTCTTATATCCAAAAGAGGTGCTGGACAAGAGAGATCTTCTCGTACAGGACTTCTTTCAGATCGCCTCTCTGGGCGGAAGGTAGTGCTCCAGAAAATCCTTCAAGCGGCTTTAAGAGACTCGGCCACTTCCAGCAGTTTAGCCCAGGGATAGCCATACCCCAAGGCTGAATGAGGCCGAACGATGTTGTACCAGGTGCGGAATTCAGCGCATAACGCGCTGAGTTCCGCTTTCGTCTGCGGTTCCTCCCTGAAAATGAACTCGTACTTCAAAGTGCGGTTGACCCGCTCCAGGATGCACATTCCACCCAGCTGCGATACCTTCGCCCTGACCCAGGTACCTACCTCCTCACAGGCCGCTTTGAACTCGTGGGACGTGAAGTCCGAGCCACCATCCGACATCACGACCAGCGATTCCTCGATTCCCAGTTTCTTCAGTTTCTCAACTCCTCCTCGCAGCGCGGTGACCGCGCTGCTGGCCGATAACGAGCGCACCACGTAGACATTCAGCACAGCTCGAGTTTCCACGTCCAGAACGATATATGCCCAGGAAATCCCATCTCGTAAAGCAAAGCGAGTGGCATCGATTTGAACCCGTCTACCCATAGGCCAAAAGTGGCCGGCACGACACCAGGCACCCGTCGTCTTGCCTTCTTAGCTGCAGGAGGGCTAAGTTGAAGTTCAACCAACGTCAGACGTACTTCATGTCGTCCTGGACAGGTTTGTCCTGTCTTTTTAGCTTCCTGTCGAAGAAGATGGTGGATGCGCCTGTAACCACAGGTCGGGTAATGCAAAGCCATCTCCCGAATACGTTCCTGCCTTGCACATCTCCGTTTCTCACGTTCGACACGGTGCTTTTCCTGCTGACGGGCATCACGAAGCCGCCAGACAGGGATATCAGCTTCGCGGGCGAAGCTGGATAGGCTGAGATGGGGATGGTCTTTACGCACTTGCTCGTACAAGCTGAGAAGCTCTTCCAGGCTTAAAGACCCCTGGGTAGTGGTACGGAAAATCCTTCAGGCCACGTTCGAAGATTCCGTAGCTTCCAGCAGTTTAACCCAGGGGTAGGCGTACCCTAGACTGGAATGCCTTCTCCCGGAGTTGTACCAGTTTTTAAACTTCGTGCTGAACGCACGAAGCTGGGCAATATTCGTCAATTCTTCCCGGAAGACGCCGTCATATTTGAAGGTCCGGTTGAGCCTTTCCAGGATGCCCATTCCTCGCTTCTGTGAGACCTTGGCCCGTACCCAGTTGCCCGGCTCCTGACAGGCCGCCTGGAATGCGCCAGACGTAAAATCTGAGCCACCATCGGTCATGATCAGGAGCTGCTCGTCTATGCCGAGATGGTGCAGCACATGGACTCCTCGTTGCAGCGCGGTGACCGCGCTGCTGGCAGAGAGATTCCGGACCACTTCAATGTGCAGTAGTGCGCGACTTTCTACGTCCAGGACGACATAAGCCCAGCAGATCCCGTCCGGCAAGCTGAGCCGTATGGCATCGACCTGAACTCGGCGGCCCGCTGGCCAGAGAACGATAGAGGTAGGGCATGCCGATGGACGGCGCTTCTTTCTGGGAACTGGGCGCTGCACCTTCAACTCCACCATGCAGCGACGAACAGTATGGAGGCCCGGAGCAGGCCGCAGAACATCTTGTTGTAGGGCCTGATAAATCAGACGGTAGCCGCTGAGTGGCTCTTCAAGGGCTTTCAGCCGTACCTCTTCCAGGACGTGCTGACGTCGCTCCGTCCGCTGTGCAGAACGCTCTGCGTTCTGCCGGGTATCACGCAGGACATGATATGGAAGCTCAACCTCAGCCGCAAATTGACTGAGGCTGAGCTTCGGGTGGTCTCTGAGCAGCTCCTGGTAACACGCCAAGAGCCCATCTATGCTCAGAGACCCCGGATTTTTTTTGCGATATAGAGCGACAATTCTTTGTCGGCAATGATGGCTTTAAGCTGCTGGACTTCCTTCTTCAGCTTCTTTTGAGCCGCATCCGGCCTGGCTCCCTGGAGGCGGGCACGGCCCGCCTCTAGAAACTGGGCCCGCCAGGTATGAATCAAACTCTCGCTGACCTCGTACTCACGAGCGGCTTCTGCGATGGTGTGTTCCCCGCTCAGGACAGCCAGAACAATCTGTTCCTTGAGTTCAGGTGACCAAGTTTTGCGCTGTTTTCCCATATCTTCCCTCCAGTGTGCCCCACCCTCCTATTGATACCGGCATAAGTTAGAACCCATGAGTCGGCGAGGCAGGTCGAGGTACCGGATCCGCTGCCAGGCGACCACGAGTTTTGCCTTTAAGGTGGAGACCGAGCGGGCACAGAAGTTCCCCAGCACATTGCGTTTGACGTACGCCCACACCAGTTCAATCGGGTTCAACTCTGGAGCGTACGGGGGCAAAAACACCAGCGACAGGCGTTCGTGGAAACCCACGAACGCTTGGGTCACCTTAGACTGGTGAATGCGCGCGTTGTCCAGCACGACCACGATCTCCCCCTGAACATGGCGCAGCAGATGTCGAAAGAACCGGGTGACGTCTGCACTGCGAATCGCCCCGGATTTGGTGTGCTGGAAGAATCTCCCGTCCGAGGTGATGGCCCCGATCGTGGAGAGCTTCTCCCAGTTTGCTCTGAGCGTGACCAGGGGCGTGACGCCCCTGGGTGACCACGTTCGCCTTCGTACGCCTTTCAGCGAGAAGCCGACCTCATCCAGGTAGACGAGCGTTGCGCCTTCAGCAACTTTTTTTTCCCAACTCCGGTGCGACCTGTTCCCGCCAGTATGCGATCCGGAGTTCGTTGCGCTCAGCGGCCCGCCCATTCGGCATCTGGGGTGTAAAGCCCAGCTGACGAAGGATTCTGCGGACGTGGTCGTGGTGGTACCACACGTCGAACTGCCGCCCGATCAGGTCCGTCACCCGCCTAGTGCTCCATGTTTCATCGGGGAAGCCGTGCTGCAAAGCACCCTCCCACAGGAGGGTGCGAAGGTGCTCAAGCTGGGTGGGCGTGAGTCGGGAGGGGCGTCCGGTCGTCACCGTCGCCTGGAGAGTGCCAGTACGCTTCAGCTGTTTCTTCCAGTTGCTGACGGTGTGCACGGAGACGCCGAAGTGCTGGGCGATCTCCTGGTGTGAATGCTTGCCCTTTTGAAGCCAAGGGGTGGCAGCCAGCCGACGTTCTTCGAGCTGGACTCGGGAGTACTTGGAAGGATGCCATTCAGCCACGCCCCCAGCCTATCAGCCCATACTTACGTCGTCATCAATAAAAAGTGGGGCTGATGTGGAAGGATTTCGCGTACCACTACCGTGTTCTGGCACTGAAGGTTTCGAAGACGGAGATGCTGTACCTGGCCTACAAGGGCAGAGCAGATCAGAATTTGCGGAAGTACGCACTGCGTTGGCAGTGCGAAAACCTCCACGCTGCGCTGAAAACCAGAGGCTTTGATTTGGAAGCGACCGGATTGACCCAGGCCGAGCGGGTGTCAACGCTGCTGATGGTGATCGCCATCAGCTTCATCTGGTGTCTTCAGACAGGTGCGGTTCTACTGCTTGAAGGCAGCGTGGAGACGAGGAAGGCCATGCGCCAGAAAGCGCATGGCTACGCCAGCAAAAGTTTGTTTCGATTGGGGTTGGACGAGTTGCGAGATTTGCTCAGCCACCCAAGCCCTGAAAATTGGAACCGTCTAGCGCGGCTTGTCCCGCGTTTTGAGGGGTAGTCAGGGCAACAGGCCAAGCTGAGGCTGGTGCTCCAGCGTAGGGAGCGCAAGGCACATAAAGTTGCTCATGAGCAGTTCCTGCGTGAGCAGGTGGTCGCTACCCAGCGTTTAAAGGGGATTACGGTACCTGCCCAATATGGGGGATGAGGCTCCGGATGGCCGCAGCTATACCGCTGAGCAGGTGAGTGTAACCACTCAGGCGCTGGATTCGCTTTACAAGCGCCTTTACGCTGCTCCACCGCCGCGACTTGACGTTTCTGACCTTCAGGCTTGGCACGCTGCGCTGGCTGAGTCACTTGTTGCCCGGCGGACGGTCTGGAATCCCCGATTTCATCAGCAACCTGAAGCGACGCCACCACGCAGCATCCAGATGGCGGCGTTGCCGTCGGCATTCACATCGCCGTGCTGTGGGCAGGTGAGCGTTGTTCCTGAGCGCTCACCCACTTGAGCACATTTGTGGCAGGTGACGGAAGTGCCGACAGGTGCAATGCGCTCCGAGCGCCCACCTGAGGTATAGATGGCCTGCGGCAAGATGGCCCGCTGGAAATCGATCAGGCCCAGTTTCTGCAGTTTCGCAGAGATGCCTTGATCCATATGCTTGGTCTTGATGTTCTCGGAACGCACCACCGCTCCGTGCTGCACGATGTAGGCCAGCGCAGGCTCCAGCCGTTTAGCGGTGAAGGCACGTATGATCTGCCACTCTGCACCGTCGCTCACAGGCGTTCGCTTGATCCAATCCAGTGCCGCTGGGGGAAGCGTAAAGTACTGAACCTCGTTGATGTCATCTGTGGGTGCGACCGAAAGCAGATAGGTCAGGCCCCAGTCGATGCCGAGCACCTGGTCTTTGGGATAGAAGATGTCCGGTTGGGTGAAGCTCAAAGTCAGCATATGACCGTTCATGTCCGGGCAGCGTGTGATGTACATTCCGATCGGAAGATAGACGGGCGCTGGCAGCGGCTTGCTCTCTTGTTGCCGAGTCAGCTGCTCTACAGCCGACTGCATCATGGCTGCGAAAGAATTGCTGGTCTTGGCGGCGAGGCGGGCCAGTATCGTCATATCGTTCGGCTCCGCGGGAATGAGATCCAAGGCGGGCAAGTTCTGGATGGGGTTGACTCGATTTTGAGTCGCTCAGGTTAAGCAGCTGTAGCTTGGCACTCGGCTTCTAGGGGCGTCAAGTACCCCAGGCTCGAATGCCGCCGTTTGCGGTTGTAGTACACCTCCATGTACTCAAAAATGGCTTTCTTTGCCTCCTCATGACTGCGATACACGCAGCCATCCACCAGCTCACGCTTTATGGTCTCGAAAAAGCTTTCAACCACGGCGTTATCCCAACAATCCCCCTTTCGACTCATGCTGCACCGCATCTCATGTTTCCGAAGCGCGGTTTGAAACATCTGGCTGGCGTACTGGCTTCCCCGGTCGCTGTGGTGAATGAGACCCGCAGGCGGATTCCGCCTGCTCACCGCCATATTCAGCGCAATCAATGGCAATTCTGTGGCCATGGTGCTGTCCATTGACCAGCCCACAATCGTTCTAGCAAATAAATCCATCGTCACGGCCAGGTACAGCCAGCCTTCTTTTGTGGGGATGTAGGTGATATCGCTAGCCCAGGTGGAATTCGGGGTCTCAGGCGTAAAATTTCTGTCCAGCAGGTTTGGAGCCACTGGAAGGACATGCTTGCTGTCTGTGGTTTTGACGAACTTGCGACGAGTTTTACCGTAAAGGCCAAGGTCACGCATCAGACGAGCAATTCGCCTGACACTGTGGTGATGACCCTTGGCTGCCAGTTCAGCCTGAATCCGGGGCGCTCCGGAGCGCCCCTTATGCTGCTCGTAAATGTCCTCAATCAGGAGTTTAAGGCGTTCATCCTGGATTTTCCTCGTTGAAGCCAGCCTTCTCCGCCAGTTCCTGAACCCACTGGGTGTCACATGCAACACTCTGCACACAATGTCAAGGCGAAATTCCTTGAGGTGCGCAGCGATGAACGCGAACCTCAGAGATTTTCTTTGGCAAAGAAGGCTGCTGCTTTTTTTAGGATTTCACGCTCCTGACGCAGAATCTCGTTCTCTTTCCGCAGCCTCTGAATTTCCTGCTCCTGTGGGGTCAGGGTCACCCGACCCTGACCTGGAAATGCGGCTGTCCCAGCCTTCTGAGCTTGGACTCTCCAGCGGTAGAGTACAGAGGTGCTGATTCCGAGGTCACGTGCAGCCCGGATTGGGCCGACATCCTCGCGTGCAGCGAGTTCGATGGCCTGACGCTTGAATTCGGCGGTGTAAGTCTTTCTGGTGGTCATGGGCTTGCCTCCTATGGTGAGGCTTAACTGCACCGACTCAAAACTGCACTAACCCCAAGTCTCAAGCCTGTCAACTTTGGAGACAGCATGTGGATGTGGATCAGGTGCCAGTGAATTCTGCGGAACAGCCCACGAGCACCTCAATTTGGAAAGGCTCTCACCCTCTAGGAACGAACGGCCAGGTCACTTCCCCCGCTAGGTCATTCGGCTGCAAGTCACACCAATTCTTACCCAGATAGGTCGGGTACACCTCACGGGTATCCAGCGGGCTGCGCTCACCATGTTTCTCTGCGTACGCCTGTACGGCAGCGTAAGCCTGAAGAATCTCCGGAAATTGAAACTGGGCGCGGGTCAGGGTCACGTAGGCCTCGGTATGGGCAGGCTCTATCCGCTGGGTGAAGTCAGCATGCGGGGGCAAGTCGCCCTGATAAGGCCAGCAGATCTCGACCGGGCCGTCACTGTCGGTGTTGACTTCGCCGTGATAAATCACCAGCGGTGCTCCCGTAGGCTCAGCTCCGCTTTCACTGAAGTGGCGGTGGAGTAGGCTGAACCCTTCGTCAATCACCCCAGGCAATTCGGGGGCCAGCACTTTGCGGGTGACGGTCAGGAGTTGCTGAGCAGGAACAGCACGGACTTGAATGTCATAGGTCATAGCGGTATCTCCACGAAGGGTGTCCATCAGAAACTGCGCCAGCGCATCGCGCTCAAGGAAAGCTTGCTGTTCACGCGCCCAGAGTTCACCGAGACGCTCGGCCTGTATGTCAGGTGGCGTGTCCAGCAGCTCCCGAATCTCGGCCAGCGGCAGGTTCAGTTGCCTGAGTCTGGCAATCAGGCGGGCACGTTCCAGTTGAGCCGGGTAGTAATAACGGTATCCGCTGCTGCCATCCACCAGGGCAGGTGGGAGCAGTTCCAGCGAATCGTAGAGGCGCAGGGCTTTGCGGCTGAGCCTTGAATGGCGTGAAAAGTCGCCCAGGCTGAGCAGTTCTGATGGTGAGTGGTCTTTATTCATAAGGATGGGCTGTCTTCAGACGCTTCTCTGCCGAAGACCATTTGAGTTTCAGCCTGGCCCCAGGGGCCGAGTCAAGCCTGGATTATCTGTACCTTGTGTAGCCCACTGACCTGCTCTGGCGGCGGCCTGACTCAGCTCCTCTTGCAGCTCGGGCGGCCCGTCCACCTTGATTTCAGCGTCAATGGTCAGGAGCCCGGCGGCCAGCATCCTCAGCTCGCGCCGCTCTGAACGTAAGCAGCGCAGGCGCGTACCCCCTGCCTCGTCGCTCAGGTCGGTGCGCCAGCCCAGTTCGCCTTCCAGGCGCACCTGCGGCGCCGGTAGTGCCAACCAGACGCTGACTTCAAAAGGAGCCGGAAGGTGTGGCATCATCCGCTGAACGTAGGCCAGGACATCAAAGTCGCTGGGTGCAGTAAAGGTGTCCGAGGTAGGGTCCGCCTTTTCAATCCGGTCGATCCGGAAACAGCGCTCTTCTTCCCGTTTTTCGCACCAGCCGACCAGATACCAGCGGCCCTGATAAAAGGCTGTTCCATAAGGTCTGAGTCTGCGCCGTGAGCGCTCAGCCGCAGCGTTCAGGTAGGACATCTCCAGGAGGCAACCTTGACTCAGAGCCTCGACGATGGCGGCCCAGACCCCTTCATCCAGCTGCACAGTATATGCAGCTGCCCCGATTCCTGCGTGCTGTTCCAGAGTTGAGAGTTGACCTGCCGCCTCGGTAGGTAGTACCTGTCTTAGTTTGGCGCGTGCAGACGCGGCGGCTGGAGCCAGCTCAGCCAGGCCCAGCAGACCGAGTGATCCCAGGCCCACACCAAGGGCCACCGCTTCTTCACGGCTGAAGGTCAGTGGCGGGAGCTCGGCAGCCCGCAGGCTGTAGCTTGCCCCGCGCCCACGGGTACTGGTGACCGGGAAACCCAGGTCCTGCAACCGGGCCACATAACGCTGCACGGTGCGGGGACTGACTTCCAGCCGCCTGGCCAGCTCCGTCCCGGACACCGCCCCGCGCCCATGAAGCAGATTCAGCACCGTGAGCAAGCGCATGGTGGGGTCATAGGTCATATCCACAGGTTAGCGAGAAAGGACGACAGGTCCTGACGGCTTATGGCGTTAGCGTAGAGACAAGGAGAAAATATGACCGAACTGAACTGGCCGGAAGACCTGCTGAGACGCAACACAGCAGTAAATCGGGCTTTACTGGATGCGATCAACGATGAGGATTTGACGTTGCAAAGCTGTGGTGGGGGTTGGAGCGTGGGTGAGCATCTCCGCCATCTGGTGAACTTCCGTCAAGGCTGGGTATCAGAGCTGTCCCCTGAGTTCGCGCCGCAGCTGGACGGTCTGGACACCAAAACTGTTCAGGACATAGCTCAGGCACTTGAGAAGGGCGAAGTCGCGGCCCTAGCAGCTGTCTGGGAGCAAGTGCAGCAGGGGAGCAGTTTTCAGGGGGCATACGGCTCGCACCCAGGGCTGATGCTGACCCATATCGCCATCCACGACAGCCACCACCGGGGCCAAATCCTTGCCACTCTACGGGAGTTCAGCCACACCGTAGACGACAACCCTATCTGGAAACCCTGGAATGAACTGGAGGAAGACTTATGAGCAACCAACAAGCCATCTTGACCCCTACCGAGTTGCTCGCCCACTGGCAGGGGCACCGTGAACTGACCCGCCGCGTTATCGAAGCTTTCCCAGAAGAGGCCCTTGCCCAGCATCACGCTCTGGAGATGCGCCCCTTCAGGGAGATGGCCTGCGAACTAGCAGGGATGGTGGATTACCAGCTGGACTGGTTCCGGACCGGAAAACCCAATTGGGACGAGAGTGCACGCCCCGCAGAGCTGCCCAGCAAGGCCGAGATCCTGGCCTGGTGGGACCGTCAGACTCCGGCGCTGGAGGCCACTGTACCTGAAGTGACCAATGAGATCTGGACCACGCCGGTCGATACCCCCTTCGGACGGATGTCACCGCTGACTAGCGTTCTCTATCTGATCGACAACGAGGTCCATCACCAGGGTCAGGCTTATGTGTATCTGCGTGAGTTGGGTATCCAGCCCCCCGCTTTCTACGAGCGCAGCAGCCTGCCCAAAATGGGCTAAGGATGCAGTTCACCGCTCATCTCATCTACTGGCGTGGGCCAGCCCCGCACTATTTTCTGCCGGTCCCGGGACATCTCGCGGCTGAACTGAAAGAAGCTGCGAATCTCGTCAGTTACGGGTGGGGCATGATTCCGGTGACGGTCACGCTGGAGGGCTGGCGATACGACACCTCGCTGTTTCCGCGCCAAGGTGGCTATCTGTTGCCCGTTCGCGCTGAGGTTCGCCGTGCCGCAGGATGGACCGAAGGAGATGAGGGGTAATGCTCCAGGAATTCCTTCCAAATTCAGCCTGTTCCTCAGGAGGGTCAGGCAAACTGGAGGAATATTATGGGAAAGCAACGCAAAACCTGGTCGCCTGAGGTCAAGGAAGAAATCGTCCTGGCCGTGCTCAGTGATGAGCAGTCCATCGCAGAACTGGCCCGTCAGCATGGCGTGGCTGAAAGCTTGATTCACAACTGGCGTGCTCAGTTCCTGGAGGCGGGCCGTGCCCGCCTCGCTGGCAACAAGCAGGATGACGGCTTCAAGGTGCTGGAGAAAGAAAACGAGCGTCTGAAGAGCTTGCTCGGTGAAAAGGAATTAGCCCTCTATATCGCAAAAAAAGCCAGGGGTCTTTAAGCCTGGAAGAGCTTCTCAGCTTGTACGAGCAAGTGCGTAAAGACCATCCCCATCTCAGCCTATCCAGCTTCGCCCGCGAAGCTGATATCCCTGTCTGGCGGCTTCGTGATGCCCGTCAGCAGGAAAAGCACCGTGTCGAACGTGAGAAACGGAGATGTGCAAGGCAGGAACGTATTCGGGAGATGGCTTTGCATTACCCGACCTGTGGTTACAGGCGCATCCACCATCTTCTTCGACAGGAAGCTAAAAAGACAGGACAAACCTGTCCAGGACGACATGAAGTACGTCTGACGTTGGTTGAACTTCAACTTAGCCCTCCTGCAGCTAAGAAGGCAAGACGACGGGTGCCTGGTGTCGTGCCGGCCACTTTAGTGGCCTATGGGTAGACGGGTTCAAATCGATGCCACTCGCTTTGCTTTACGAGATGGGATTTCCTGGGCATATATCGTTCTGGACGTGGAAACTCGAGCTGTGCTGAATGTCTACGTGGTGCGCTCGTTATCGGCCAGCAGCGCGGTCACCGCGCTGCGAGGAGGAGTTGAGAAACTGAAGAAACTGGGAATCGAGGAATCGCTGGTCGTGATGTCGGATGGTGGCTCGGACTTCACGTCCCACGAGTTCAAAGCGGCCTGTGAGGAGGTAGGTACCTGGGTCAGGGCGAAGGTATCGCAGCTGGGTGGAATGTGCATCCTGGAGCGGGTCAACCGCACTTTGAAGTACGAGTTCATTTTCAGGGAGGAACCGCAGACGAAAGCGGAACTCAGCGCGTTATGCGCTGAATTCCGCACCTGGTACAACATCGTTCGGCCTCATTCAGCCTTGGGGTATGGCTATCCCTGGGCTAAACTGCTGGAAGTGGCCGAGTCTCTTAAAGCCGCTTGAAGGATTTTCTGGAGCACTACCAGGCGCAGGTATTGCTGGAAATTCGGGTAGTGGCTGTACCAACGTGATCTACTGACAGGATGCCGGAGTGCCCAGCGTGTCAAAGCACACACACTGTCAAAAATGGGAAGGCCAAAAATGGCACCCAGACCTACTTATGTAAGGGTTGTGGCCGTCGCTTCCACCCGGAAGCTTGGGGTTAGTGCAGTTTTGAGTCGGTGCAGTTAAGCCTCACCATAGGAGGCAAGACCATGACCACCAAGGAGAGTTTCCTATTGCCCTGATGTGCCGTGTGTTGGAGGTCAGTGTCAGCGGCTATTACGCCTGGCGGACGAGACCACAGAGTAGGGTAGTGGTACGCGAAATCCTTCCACATCGGCCCCACTTTTTAGGAGGGTGGGGCCCACTGGAGGGAAGATATGGGAAAACAGCGCAAAACCTGGTCACCTGAACTCAAGGAGCAGCTTGTTCTGGCTGTCCTGAGCGGGGAGCACACCATCGCGGAAGCTGCTCGTGAATACGAGGTCAGCGAGAGCTTGATTCACACCTGGCGTGCCCAGTTTCTGGAAGCGGGCCGTGCCCGCCTCCAGGGAGCGAGGCCGGATGCAACCCAGAAGAAGTTGGAGAAGGAAGTCCAGCAGCTCAAGGCCATCATTGCGGATAAGGAATTGTCGCTCTACATTGCAAAAAAAATCCGGGGTCTCTGAGCGTAGATGAACTCCTGGCGTGCTATCAGGAGTTGCTCAGAGACCACCCGAAGCTCAGCCTCAGTCAATTTGCGGCTGAGGTTGAGCGTCCATATCATGTCCTGCGTGATACCCGGCAGAACGCACAGCGTTCTGCACAGCGGACGGAGCGACGTCAGCACGTCCTGGAAGAGGTACGGCTGAAAGCCCTTGAAGAGCCACTCAGCGGCTACCGTCTGATTTATCAGGCCCTACAACAAGATGTTCTGCGGCCTGCTCCGGGCCTCCATACTGTTCGTCGCTGCATGGTGGAGTTGAAGGTGCAGCGCCCAGTTCCCAGAAAGAAGCGCCGTCCATCGGCATGCCCTACCTCTATCGTTCTCTGGCCAGCGGGCCGCCGAGTTCAGGTCGATGCCATACGGCTCAGCTTGCCGGACGGGATCTGCTGGGCTTACCTCGTCCTGGACGTAGAAAGTCGCGCACTGCTGCACATTGAAGTGGTCCGGAATCTCTCTGCCAGCAGCGCGGTCACCGCGCTGCAACGGGGAGTCTATGTGCTGCACCATCTCGGCATACACGAGCAGCTCCTGATCATGACTGATGGTGGCTCAGATTTTACGTCTGGCGCATTCCAGGCGGCCTGTCAGGAGCTGGGCCACTGGGTACGGGCCAAGGTCTCACAGAAGGGAGGAATGGGCATCCTGGAAAGGCTCAACCGGACCTTCAAATATGACGGCGTGTTCCGGGAAGAATTGACGAATATTGCCCAGCTTCGTGCGTTCAGCACGAAGTTTAAAAACTGGTACAACTCTGAGAGAAGGCATTCCAGTCTGGGGTACACCTACCCCTGGGTTAAACTGCTTGCAGCTACGGAATCTTCGAACGTGGCTTGAAGGATTTTCCGTACCACTACCTATGGGCGCGCTCCCCTGAAACCTGTTTGTACACACTTCCAGATGTTCAGCTCTGGGAGCGCTTTTTGTCTACGTATTCAGGTGCAAGTTCTGAGTAGAGGCCACCAGAAGGCGTCGAATGGCCTGTTTGCGCTCTACTTCCGGTAATACGTGGTGATCAAGTCCTGCTCTGGACACAGTCGGCTCTCCTCTACCTTCTTCCGTACGACAGCCTAAAGAATCCTGTGAGGCCGCGCCTTGAAGTTTGCCTACCGCACAGCGCTGTCAGAAAGCTGTGATAAAGCCTGGACTCCGGCCCAATCCACTTTTGGGCCTCGCGTACAGGCGTACAACAAAGGATATGACTGCTCCTCGCCTCTCTGTTCTTGATCTGATCCCGGTAAGTGAGGGCATGACGCCTGCTCAGGCGCTGGAAGCCAGTCTGGCGCTGGCCGAAGTGGCCGATTCGGCAGGTTATCTGCGCTACTGGATTGCCGAGCACCACAACACCGAGGCTTTTATCGGCCCAGCCACCGAAGTCCTGATCGGATTGGCGGCAGCACGTACTGAGCGTATTCGGGTCGGTTCGGGTGGGGTCATGCTCCCTAACCATTCACCTCTCAAGGTGGCCGAGAACTTCATGACTTTAGAAGCATTGTTTCCGGGCCGCATTGACCTGGGGCTGGGACGGGCACCGGGCACCGATGGCCGCACGGCCCTGGCCCTACGCCGCTCACCAGACGCCATGGGCGCAGATGATTTCGAAACGCAGATCGCCATGCTCAAGGCTTTTGCTGGTGCCGCGCCCTGGCCTGAGCGTTCGCTGCTGAGTACGGTGCAGTCTTACGCTGGCACAGACTTGCCGCCGCTGTACATTCTGGGCTCCAGCCTGTTTGGGGCAGAGTTGGCGGGGCGCCTGGGGCATCCTTACGCCTTTGCGTATCACTTCAGCTCCTTTGAGCCTGAAGATGCGCTGGCGACCTACCGTCAGCATTTCCGTGCTGGCAGCGACCAGGCCCAGCCCTACGGGCTGTTGGGCGTCAATGTGGTGGCCGCAGAAACCACCGAAGAGGCTCAGGAATTGGCCCTGACCTCTGCCGCACTGGCGTTGAGCATCGCTTCAGGCCGCCGGGGGCCCCTACTCAGCCCAGAGAATGCCCGCGCCTGGATTGACGACATGGGTGTTGGCAGCCAGAAGCTGCTCAGCAAAGCCATCATCGGTACGGGCGAACAAGTTTACGCCGAGCTAAGCGACCTGGCGTCCCGCACTGGAGCCCATGAACTGCTGCTGACCACACATGTCTTTGACCCGCTGGCCCGGCAACGCAGCTATCAGCTGATTGCCGAGGCGGCAGGTCTGAAGGGCTGAGCAGTCCGGGAGAATCACATGGGCGGGGCTCCCTCATCTGAGGAGGCACCCGCCCGTAATTCCCTTGCTGCCGAACCTACTTCACAGCGCCGGGATGCATTACCTTGATCAGGGCCCGCATGGCCTCGGGCAGTCGGGGGCCAGGGCGGGCAATAGCGTCACGCTCGGCGTTGGTGGGTTGATAGACCCGGCCAGAGCGCACGGCCTGCAAGTTGCTCCAGCCGGGGCGGCGGCGGGCCTCGTTCACCGTCAGGCCGATCATGACCTGTGGATTGGCGCGGACCACCAGTTCAGGGTCCACTTTGGGAAAGTCGCCTAAGGAGGCTGGAACGATGTTGCGGCCTCCACCCCGCGTGATCAGTGTGCCGATATAAGAGTTCGGCCCGACCGAGTAGGGGGTAGGGTCCACCTCAAAGTAGGTGCTCACTTTGGGTCGGTTCACCACACTGCGTTCCAGAGCGCTTAGCTCACGGCGCATCTTGACCACCAGATTGGTGGCGCCCGTCTCGCGGTTGGTCATCTTGCCCAGCACCACGATCTTCTCGAACACCTCGTTGTAGGTCTGAGGAGTGCCGCCATAGACGGTCAGGCCTACAGCAGAGAGCTTCTCAGCCAGCCGTGCTGAGCTGGACTCGTCCACCAGAACCAGGTCTGGCTTGAGGGCCACAATTTTTTCGATGTCCGGCTGGAAACCACTGCCTACTTTGGTGATTCCAGCGGTTTCCCTAGGGTAGTTGGAGTATTCGTCAATGCCGACCAATTTGCCCCCAGCACCGATGGCAAACAGAGTTTCGGTGTGCGAAGGCAGCAGGGTGACGATCCGCTTGGGTTCGGCCTTCAGGGTCACGCGGCGGCCCAGGTCGTCGGTGACGGTCAGCGGGTACTTGGTGGCCTGGGCACTGCTCAGCAACGTCAGACCGCCCAGGGCGGCCAAAAACAGCTTCTTCATGTCCTTCTCCTTTGGCGCGAAAGATCCAGTGGCAGCCCACTACGGCGGCTACTCACCATATTCCTGAGAGGTGCTCGGGCTTGTGCGTGACAGCCTGTCGGCTGTGGCATTTACCGTGGCGCGACCGCGTTGGATTTTCACCAGACTTCCCCATCGCTCAGGGCCGGGGCTTAGGGTAACAGAGAAGCCCAAAGCTTTTCTGACGGGCCAGACCTTTTTTGCCCGCTGCCCTGGCCGGAAGGGCCAGAGAGAAAGCCCTCTCCGCAGGAGAGAAGGGCCAAGTCGGGTGAGCACTCCTCAGAACGCCGGGACGACGGCCCCCTGATACTTGTCCAGGATGAACTGCCGTACTTCGTCGCTTTGCAGAGCCTCTACCAGCTGGGTGTAGCGCGCGTCATTGAGCATCTCAGGTTTGCCAGCCAGCAAGTTGGCGTAAGGGCTTTCGGCGTCTTCCAGCAGCAGCGAGTCCTCCAGTGGGTTGAGGTCAGCCTCCAGCGCATAGTTGGTGTTGATCACGGCAGCGTCCACATCCGGCAGGGTACGGGGCAACTGGGCTGGGTCCAGCTCGCGGAACTCAATGTTCTTAGGGTTCTCGGTGATGTCCAGCACCGTGCCGCTGATGCCGGCGGCGGGGTCTACGGTGAGGAGGCCGCCGCGTTCCAGCAGCTTCAGGGCGCGGCCCGAGTTGCTGGGGTCGCTGGAAATGGCCAGCGTGGCGCCGTCAGGCAGTGCGCTGAGGTCGTTGTAACGGCTGCTGTACAGACCCAGCGGCTCCAAGTGAATCTTTGCGCCGCCAACGATCCCCAGTGGCCGGTCCGCCTGGAACTCGTCCAGATACGGCTGGTGCTGGAAATAGTTCAGATCAAGGCTGCCTTCGTCCAGGGCCACGTTGGGCTGCACGTAATCGGTGAATTCGACAATCTGCAGGTCCAGCCCTTCTTCGGCCAGCTGGGGTTTGACGAATTCCAGGATTTCCGCGTGGGGCACCGGGCTGGCCCCGACCCGCAGCACCGCGTTTGCGCCGCTGGCAGACGCCGTGCCGCTGGTGGCGGCGGCATCAGGTTCGGTGGGCGTGGCCGGGCTGGCAGATTCGGTGCTGCCAGCTTGAGTGGTGGATTGGGTGGTCTGGCCGCTTTCGGGCGCGGAGCAGCCGGCCAGCAGCAGGGTCAGGGTCAGGGCCGACAGGGGCAGGGAACGCAGGGGAGCAATGGTCATGGTGGGGTTTCCTTTCAACGTGAAAGTAGAGAGGGTAAAGTGCAGCAAAGGGTGATGTAGACGGGTGTTTAGCGGTGATCGGCCCGGCGCTCGGCGCGGTCGCCCAACCACTGCACCAGCTGCACGATCAGCAGCAGGGCAACGACGGTCACGACCATGGTGGGCGTATCGAAGCGCTGATAGCCGTAGCGGATGGCCAGGTCGCCCAGCCCGCCCGCCCCGATGGCCCCGGCCACCGCCGAGTAGCCGATCAGGCTGATCAGCAGTACCGTAAAGGCATGCAGCAACCCCAGCAGCGCTTCGGGCAGCAGCACCTTGGTCACGGTCTGGCGGGTGGTCGCGCCCATCGCCCGCGCCGCTTCGGTGACGCCGGTGGGCACCTCGCGCAGCGACCCCTCGACCAGCCGCGCCAAAAAAGGCACCGCCGAGACGGTCAGTGGCACGATGGCCGCCGTGCTGCCGATGGACGTGCCCACCAGGGCGCGGGTGAGCGGAATCAGCACAATCATCAAGATGATGAAGGGAAAGGAGCGGCCCACGTTCACGGTGGCGTCCAGCACCCGGAACAGCGCCGGGTGAGGGGTCAGTCCGCCGGGACGGGTGAGGTGCAGCCACACGCCCAGCAGCGTCCCCAACAATTGCGCCAGCAGGGCCGAGGGCAGCACCATCCAGAGGGTTTCCAGGGTGGCTTTCCACAGCAGCGGCCAGACCGCCGGGTCCAGGATCATGCGCTTACCGCCCGCTCCGGCCCCGGCTGCCCGCGTAGCCGCGCACGCAGTTCATCCGCGTCCAGCTGCTGCGGGACCGCCACCCAGGCCAGCACCTGCTCCCGCCCACCAGTGACGCTGGTCTGGGCCTCCACGACCCGGCCCCCCAGGTCGGCCAGGCGGCCCAGTGCCGCTGCGTACAGCGCGGGGAGAGTCACTTGCTGGAGCGTCTCGCCCTCGGCCAACTGGACCTGTGGCAGGTGCGCTCCCAGCAGGGCGCGGGTGGTGGCGTGCTGGGGGTCTGAAAGCACCTGGCCCGTTTCGCCGCTCTCGACCAGGCGGCCATGATCCAAGACGGCCACGTGGGTAACACTGCTGCGAATCACTTCCATCTGGTGCGTCACGATGACCAGGGTGAGGTCACGCTCCTGCTGAAGCTGGGTCAGCAACTTCAGAATGCCGGCGCTGGTTTCGGGGTCCAGCGCACTGGTGGCCTCGTCGGCCAGCAGCAGGTCGGGACCGGTCACCAGGGCGCGGGCGATGCCGACGCGCTGCTTTTGCCCCCCCGACAGCTGCGCCGGGTAGCGGTCTGCGAGGTCGGTCAGGCCCACCTGGGCCAGCGACTCGCGGGCCAGGGCCAGGCGGCGCGCCATAGGCACGCCCGCAAACTCCAGCGGCAGGGCCACGTTCTGCGCGGCGGTGCGCTGAGCCAGCAGGTTGAAGTGCTGAAAGACCAGTCCGGTGCGGGCCTGCCGGGCGCGGCGCTGCGCCGGGGTCAGGGTCAGCAGGTTTTCGCCGCCCAGGTGCAGTTCGCCGCTGTCGGGCGTGTCCAGGCCACTGAGTAGCCGGACCAGGGTGCTTTTGCCGGCACCGCTACGCCCGATGATGCCGGTGCGGCTGCCACGCGGCACGCTGAGCGTCAGGTCCTGCAGGGCCGTATGGGTCCCGAAGCGCTTGGTGACACCGCGCAACTCCAGGGCCGCGCCGGAAGAAACAGAAAAGAGGGCTGGGGGGGTCGCTGTGGTCACGCGTCATACCTCATCCGTGAGTGAGCGGTCAGCGGAACGGCAGGCCACCACCGGCGTGGTCGGGCCAAAAAACGATGTTCCCTTTCCTGGGCTTGAAACTCGGAAGGGAACGCTGAAGTCTGTTCTCGCTTGGCCTGGGTCCACCGCAGGTGGCCGGCCCCCTTCCCTTATCGGTCCCACCGCTTCACATCGTGATTCACGTGGGCTGGCCGAGCACCTTGGCCGTAATGAGGGCCGGTTGCTGCGGTGGTCACTGGGCCAGATCCCTGCACCGCTCTGGATAAAGGTTTAGACCCGCGTATGGGGGTCTGAAGGGGGAGTGTAGGCCCCGGCCCAGGACAGTGTCAAGGGGCAACAACATTTGACAGCTTTATAAAAGCTATTTCATCGGCAAATATCCCGGCGGTCCAGCGGGGCGGTTTGTAGGGGCCCGTGAGGCGGGGTCAGACGCTCTCCCTCTAGACTGTGGAAATGTCCAGCACGCCCCTGCCCTCGTCCGATGATTTCGCTGTCTGCCTGAGCCGCGCCCGGGCGCTTCCCCTGAACGAAGTGCTGGCGCTGCTCTCAGGGCGGGATTACTGGCATACCCAGGCGGTAGGTGGGGCACGGTCACTCTGTCTGACCGACGGTCCACACGGGATTCGGCGGCAACTTGGGGAACACACCGTATCTGACCTCTCCAACAGTGCGCCGGCCACCTGCTATCCCACCGCGTCGGCCCTGGCCGCCAGCTGGAACCCGGCCCTGATCCGCGAGGTAGGGGAGATGCTGGGGCGTGAAGGCCGCTCGCATGGGGTAGACGTCCTGCTAGGACCGGGCATCAACCTCAAGCGCTCCCCCCTGTGCGGCCGCAACTTTGAGTATTTTTCCGAAGACCCGTTCTTGAGC
This sequence comes from Deinococcus radiophilus, assembly GCF_020889625.1. Lineage (GTDB taxonomy): Bacteria > Deinococcota > Deinococci > Deinococcales > Deinococcaceae > Deinococcus > Deinococcus radiophilus. The sequence goes on along the minus strand of NZ_CP086381.1, from coordinate 169,274 downwards.
GCCGAGTTGGGTATGGCCTGGGTGAGCGGTGTGCAGTCGCAGGGCGTCGGGGCCAGCCTCAAGCATTTCGCCGCCAACAATCAGGAGTACCGCCGCATGTCCATAGACGCGGTAGTGGATGAGCGGGCCCTGCGTGAGCTGTACCTGAGCAGCTTTGAATGGGTGGTCAAGCAGGCCCAACCCTGGACGGTCATGGCCGCTTACAATGGTTTGAATGGCCGCTTTTGCTGTGAGTCCCCCTGGCTGCTGACGCAGGTGCTGCGCCAAGACTGGGAATATGATGGTCTGGTGGTCAGTGACTGGGGTGCCGTCAGCGACCGGGCGGCGGCTTTCTGGAGCGGGCTGGATCTGGAAATGCCGGGGATTGAGGCGCTGACCGCTCCAGCGCTGCGCGAAGCCCTGGCCGATGGCCGAGTGTCGGAGGACGACCTGCGGCGCGCTGCAGCGCGGGTGCTGCAACTGGCGGCCCGTGTAGATCAAGCGCAGGCTGATTCCGCTGAAGCCTTTGACGAGGATGCCGCACATGAACTGGCTTTCCGCGCCGCCGTGCAGGGCAGTGTATTGCTCAAAAATGACGCCGACCTGTTGCCGCTGCTGCCCCGTGAAGGGTTGAAAGTGGCTGTGATCGGCGCTTTTGCTGAGCAGCCGCGTTATCAGGGGGCGGGCAGTTCGCAGCTGGTTCCCTTGCGTTTGGATACGCCGCTGGAGGCTCTGCGGCAGACCTACGGCCCGGATCAAGTCAGCTACGCGCCAGGCTATGTCCGGCATGGTGACCAGACTGACCCGGCCCTGCTGAGCGCAGCGGTGGAGATTGCCGCCCAGGCCGATGCCGTGATCGCCTTTGTCGGTTTACCTGAGGAGTTCGAGGTAGAAGGGATTGACCGCCGTCACCTAGGGCTGCCTGCCAGCCACCATGCGCTGATCGATGAATTGCTGATTACCCACCCGCACCTGACGGTGGTGGTGCAGGGCGGCGCTCCGGTCGAGCTGCCCTGGGCGGAGCGGGTGCCCGCCATCCTGAATGCCTACCTGGGTGGGCAGGCCGGAGGTAAGGCGGTGGCTGCGCTCATCAGTGGCGCGCAGACGCCGGGCGGCAAACTGGCTGAGAGCTGGGCTGCACAACTGGAACACTGGCCGTCCAGCGCCCAGTTTCCAGGCGGGCCGCGTACGGTGGAATACCGTGAAAGTTTGCTGGTGGGTTACCGCTACTTTGACCGGGTAGAGGCTGCCGTGCCGTTTCCCTTCGGGCATGGCCTGAGCTATACCACCTTCGGTTACTCCGAGGTGCAGCCCGCGGAGGATGGCCGTTCAGTCACGCTCACGGTGACGAATACTGGCCGCCGAGCCGGAGCGGAAGTCGTGCAGCTGTACCTGCGCCGCTCACAGGACACCTCGGCAGTGTTGCGGGCAGGGCAGGAGCTGGCGGCGTTTGCCCGCCTGCAGCTGGAGCCCGGCCAGAGTCGGCAGGTCACGTTGCACCTGCCGCCCCGCGCCTTTCAGCACTACGATCTCTTATGGGGTCAGTGGCGCACCGAGGCAGGCGCCTGGCAGGTTCGGATCGGCGCGTCATCCCGCGATATTCGCGCCGAGTATGGGCTTGAGGTGGCAGGTGAGAAAGTGCCTGCCACCCTCCCCGCCGAGTACCGCGATCCTGGCTTTCCATTGCGGGTAGGACAGGCCGCTTTTACCGAGCTGTATGGCCGCCCGCTCCCGGACAATCAGGACTACCGCCCCGGCAACTACACCGCCAACACGCCGCTGGACGCCATGCAGACCAATCTGCTGGCTCAGGGACTCTTCGCCGGTGCCATCTGGCATCAGCGCGATCTGGTCGACGATATCGGCGCGAGCATGAACGCGCCACACAACCTCCGTCAGCTGCCACTGCGGGCCATGACCATGAATCCGGGTCTGACGGCCAATCCGCCACTGGCCCGGCTGATGGCCGAGCTGATCAATGGGGATTTCCCTGCAGCCGCCCACGAACTGGGCCGCGCCATACGCCGCAGTTGGCGTAAACGCGGGCAGAGCTGAAGCCAACAACAGGCCGCACCCTGGGTCATATCCAGGTGCGGCCTGTTGTTGGCTTGCCTTCCGAGTGGACTTTCTGGCCTTACTCGCCCGCCAGTTCCTTGATCACACTGAGGTCTACCAGCTCGTTCAGGTCGGGCGACTGACGCGCAAATCCAGCTTCTTCGTTCAGTGCAGCGTATTCACCCATACTATCCAGATTGATATCCCAGCTGACGTCGGTGCGCGCTAGGGCAGCTTCTAGCTCGTCGTCGGCTGGACGTTTATCGGTCATTTCCTCAATCTGATCCGCTACAGCTTTGACCGTTACGTCAGGTTGCTCGGTCACCAGATTCACGGCTTTCAGGTGTCCAGCCAGCAGTCCGCGCAGGGCCTCTGGGTGCTGCTCGGCGTACTCGGTGCTGACGACCAGCACGGTCGTGGTGTAGTCACCATCGGCCCAGATACCGCGCTCGTCCACGATCAACTTGCCGCCCTGATTTTCCAGCACCACGCCCCAGGGTTCCTGAACCAGTGCCGCTTCGACCTGGCCGGTGCTGAACGCGGCGGGCATGTCAGCCGGATTGATCGGCACGATGGTCACGTCGCCGCCTTCATCGGTGGCGGCCAGGCCATTTTCGTGCAGCAGGTGACGCAAGCTGATGTCCTGGGTAGAGCCACGGGTAGGCACCGCCACCGCCGCGCCACTCAGCCCTGGCACGTCCTCCACGTCGCTGCCCTCGCGGGCTACCAGAACTGCCCCCGCTTTGGCCGCTCCAGCGTAGATCTTGAGCGGTACGCCCTGCATAAAGGCATTCATGGCCGGGCCGAGGCCCACGTAGGCAGCGTCCAGTGCTCCAGCCGCAAAGGCTTCATTGATCTGAGAGCCGTTGGCGAAGTGACTGACCTTCAGGGCCGTGCCCCCCAAGCTCTTTTGAAAGGTACCTTCATGGATTCCGACCAGGCCCGCTGTATGGGTCACGTTTGGAAAGACACCCAGGCGCAGCTCTGCCGCCTCGGTCCCGCTTGCGTCAGTTTCGGCGGAGGTGGCCGTAGTGGTGTCATTGCTGGCTGGTGTAGTGGACGCTTCCGGCTGAGGTGAGCAGGCCATCAGTAAAAGGGTCAGCACGCCCAGCAGGGTGCTGCGACTCAGGGCAGGGGAGAGGTGAAGAGGCTGATGAGCGGTAGGCACTTGGAACATAAATAGACCTCTGGGGCAGCCGAGATCAGGCCTGACCCGGCAATTGAAGTGAGCTGTGGCTGCAAAGTGTACCCCTGGCCACAGGTGAGGTATTGTTTAGCATTATATCTTTTATCAAGTCAAGGCATATCATTGCCAGTCCCTGTCCACTCTTTCCATTGCCTCCCTCTCCCCAGGAAGTATCAGATGACCCATTCCTCCGCTTCCGGCCCTAGAAATACCAATTCATACGACCCGCCGCCCTCAGCTGTGTCGTCCCCGCCAGCACATTCGGCGGGGCGCTGGCAGGCCATGGCCTGGCAAATCGGCGGGCTGCTTTTCCTGCTGGCGGTCTGGTGGCTGGTGACAGATGTGCTCAAGCTTTACCCGCCCTATGTCTTTCCCAGTCCCAGCGCCGTGTGGACGGAAATTGGCTATGGGCTGTGGGGCAGTGGGCCACAGGACGGCAAACTGCTGAACGCCATCTTCGGCAGCTTGGGCCGGGTTCTGACTGGGTATGGCATCGCCCTGGTGATCGGCGGCGTGTTGGGTGTGCTGATGGGGATTCTCGCGCCGCTGCGGATGACATTGGGCGCTTACCTGACCGGGATTCAGAGCGTGCCCAGCATCGCTTTCGTGCCGTTCGCCATCCTCTTCTTTGGGCTGAATCAGTCGGCAGTGCTGGCTGTCGTAATTTTGGAGGCGCTGATTCCGGTGGCACTGGCGGTGTCAGGGGCGTTGCTCAATGTTCCGCCGGCCCTGCGAATGGCCGGACGAACCCTGGGGGCCAGTGGTCCGGCGCTGACGCTGCGGGTGCTGTTGCCAGCGGCCTTGCCCAGCATTCTGGGAGGGCTGCGGACCGCCTGGAGCTTTGCCTGGCGCGCCTTGATCGGCGGTGAGCTCCTCATTGCTGGGGCCAGCAGCCTGGGTGAACAGCTGGAAGTGGGCCGCAACACCGCCAACGTGGCACTGGTGCTGGCAACCATCCTGATCATCGGCCTGATCGGTGGCCTGTTTGATGCATTGCTGAGACGCGTTGAGGGTCGTGTGCGGCGCGACTATGGCCTGGAGGTGAATTCATGACCGGAGGAACGATGCAGAGGACAGAGAGTCTATCTCCGCAGGGCCTCGGCGCTGCCCTGGAGTTACAGGATGTGACTTACCGTTACCGCACCGGGCGCGGCCAGGTGACCGCTGCGGGTCTGGGCCCGTTGGATCTGCGAGTGGCCCCAGGAGAGTTTCTGTGCGTCGTTGGTCCTTCAGGCAGCGGCAAAAGCACCCTGCTGAACCTGTTGGCCGGCTTTCTGCGCCCCCAGACGGGTGACATCCGGTTGGATGGGGCGACTGTGAAAGGCCCGCATCCCCGGCTGACCCTGGTGCAGCAGGAAGCAGCGCTGTTTCCCTGGTTGACCGTCGGCGGCAACGTGAGCTTTGGTCTGCGTGGTCTGAGCCGTGCCGAACAGGCCCGCCGGGTAGCGGACGCCCTGGCCTTGGTGGGGCTGCCGGAAATGGCGGGACGCCGTGTTCACGAGCTGAGCGGCGGACAGCGGCAGCGGGTCAGCTTGGCGCGGGCACTGGCCACCCGACCCGGCCTGTTGCTGCTGGACGAGCCTTTCAGCGCGCTAGATGTGAATACCCGCGCCCGTCTGAGCAGTGAGTTGTTGGAGATCTGGCGTGCCCAGGGCATTACGGTGGTCTTTGTGACCCACCACCTTGAGGAAGCTCTGGAACTGGGTGAGCGGGTGGTCGCCCTGCGACAGGGTGAGGTGGCTCTGGATGCCCCCACCACTGGAGTGAGCCTCACCGACCTGCAAGCCGCGCTGGGATGAGTCACTCCTTTTGACCAGTGAAGAGAAGATAAGCGGCTCCGGTGAATTTTACCGCAGCCACTTTAACGGGAGTGCTCTTCTTATCCGTCGGCCAGATTGGAACCGAGTGGCTTACTCGGCCAAGTTGGGCCGCAGCCAGCGCCGCGCCTCGTCTATGCTCCAGCCTTTGCGCTCGGCGTAGTCTTCCAGTTGGTCTGTGCCGATCTTGCCCACGCCAAAATAGCGGCTCTCCGGATGCGCGAAGTACAGCCCCGATACCGCTGAGGGAGGCGTCATCGCGTAGCTTTCGGTCAGTTCAATGCCCGCCAGTTCAGTGGCCTGGAGCAGGTCGAACAGGGTGCCCTTCTCGGTGTGGTCCGGGCAGGCCGGATACCCGGGAGCAGGGCGAATGCCCTGGTAGCGCTCGCGGATCAGGTCGTCACTGCTCAGCTGCTCAGCTGGCGCGTAGCCCCACAGTTCGCGGCGTACCTGCTGGTGCAGGGCCTCAGCGAAAGCCTCGGCCAGGCGGTCCGCTAGCAGTCCGGTCATGATCGCGGCGTAATCGTCGTGGCGGGCCTTGTGCTCCCAGGCAATCTCTTCTGCGCCATGAATGCTCACTGCAAAGCCGCCCACGTAGTCGGGCTGATCGGCGGCCACCAGATCGGCCAGGGCGCGGTTGGGTTGGCCTTCGCGTTGCTGGGCTTGTTGCCGCAAGGTGTGCAGCGTGGTTAGCGCTTCGCTGCGGCCTTCGTCCTTGAAGAGGCGTAGGTCATCTCCTACTCGCGTGGCAGGCCAGAAACCCACCACGCCCCGCGCCTGCAAGCGTCCTCCCTTCACCAGTTCAGTGAGGGTCGCCTGGGCATCAGCAAACAGCTGCCGCGCCTGCTCACCGACGATCTCGTCATCCAAAATGTTCGGATAGCGTCCGGCCAGCTCCCAGCCGATAAAAAAGGGTGTCCAGTCAATGAACGCCAGCAGTTCTTTCACGTTGAAAGTGACTGCCTGTGTGCCCAGGAAAAAGGGCCGAACTGGGCTGTATTCGAGCTGTGGGGCGTTGGCCTGGGCCTGGGCCAGCGGTAGGATGGTACGGCGTTCTCCACGCTGGGCGAACTGTGCCCTGGCCTGCTCGAATTGTTGGGCCACTTCCTCGGCCAGGCCAGGGCGGTCGCGTTCGCTGATGGCCCGTGAGGTCACGCCCACCGACCGGCTGGCGTCCAGCACGTGCACCGTCAGGCCGCCGTACTGCGGGGCAATCTTGACGGCGGTGTGGACCCGGCTGGTGGTGGCCCCGCCGATCAGCAGTGGGAGGCCCAGGCCGCGGCGGTTCATTTCCTCGGCTACGCCCACCATCTCGTCCAGGCTAGGGGTGATCAGGCCTGACAGGCCCACGATGTCCGCGCCGATCCGCTCGGCCTCGTCCAGAATCTTGGCGGTCGGCACCATCACGCCGAGGTCATGCACCTCGAAGCCGTTACAGGCCAGCACCACGCCCACGATGTTTTTTCCGATGTCGTGCACATCGCCCTTCACGGTCGCCAGCACCACTTTGCCAGCACTCTGGCGCTGGCCTTTGCTTTCGGCCAAATAAGGTTCCAAGTAGGCCACCGACTGCTTCATCACGCGGGCCGATTTGACCACCTGCGGCAAAAACATCTTGCCACTGCCGAACAGGTCGCCCACCACGTTCATGCCGTCCATCAGTGGGCCTTCGATGACGGCCAGTGGGTCGCCCAGTTCCACGCGGGCCGCCTCGGTGTCCTCAATGATGAACTCGGTGATGCCGCGCACCAGGGCGTGTTCCAGCCGTGCCGAAACTGGCTGTTCACGCCACGACAGGTCACGTTCCTTCTTGGTCCCGCCCGAAGCGACTGTCTCGCTGTATTCTAGCAGCCGCTCGGTGGCGTCGGGGCGGCGGGCCAGCAGCACGTCTTCCACCTTTTCCAGCAGCTCCGGCGGAATCTCCGAATACACCTCCAGCGAGCTGGGGTTCACGATGCCCATGTCCATCCCGGCCTGGCGGGCATGGTACAGGAAAGCCGCGTTCATCGCTTCACGGACCGCCGTATTACCCCGGAACGAGAACGATACGTTGCTGACCCCGCCGCTGACCAGCGCACCGGGCAGATTTTCTTTGATCCAGCGGGTCGCTGCGAAGTAGTCCAGGGCGTAGCGGTCATGCTCGGGAATCCCCGTTCCCACCGGGAAGATGTTGGGGTCAAAGATGATGTCCTGCGGGGGAAAGCCGATGCCGACCAGTAACTTGTAGGCCCGCTGGCAGATTTCGGTGCGCCGCTCATAGGTATCGGCCTGCCCCTGTTCGTCGAAGGCCATTACCACCGCTGCCGCGCCGTAGCGCCGCAGGATGCGGGCCTGCCGTAAGAACTCTTCTTCGCCCTCTTTCATGGAGATGGAATTGACCACCGCCTTGCCCTGCACCCGCTTAAGGCCCTCTTCCAGTACGCTGAACTTGCTGGAATCCAGCATGATCGGCAGCCGGGCAATGTCCGGCTCGGAGGCGACCAGGTTCAGGAACTCGGTCATCATCTCGGCAGAGTCAAGCATGGCCTCGTCCATGTTGATGTCGATCATCTGTGCGCCGCCCTCGACCTGCTCGCGGGCCACGTCCAGCGCCTCGTCGAACTGGCGGTCACGAATCAGCCGCAGGAATCGGCGCGATCCGGTGACGTTGGTGCGCTCACCGACGTTCAAGAAGTTGGATTCGGGCCGCAGGGTGAGCAGCTCCAGGCCAGAGTAGGTGGGCAGGCCCGACGGGGCCGGAGGCACGCGGGGAGCATACTCGGCGGCAGCTTCTGCAAAAGCGCGGATGTGCTCGGGCGTGGTGCCGCAGCAGCCGCCCACGATGTTGACCCAGCCCTGTGCCAGCCACTCATGCATCACGTCCAACATGCTCCCAGGCGTTTCGTCGTAGCCGCCCAGCGCGTTGGGCAGGCCTGCATTGGGATAAGCACTCGTAAAAAAGGGCGTGCTGGCCGACAGCTCCTGTACATGCTCACGCAGCTCGGCGGGGCCCAGCGCACAGTTGAGGCCCACCGACAGCAGCGGCAGGTGCGACACCGAGGCCAGAAAAGCCCCCAGCGTCTGTCCGGACAGCGTGCGTCCCGACGCGTCGGTGATGGTTCCCGACACCATGATCGGCACTTCGCGGCCCAGCTCCGCGAACACCTCTTCGGCGGCGTACAGGGCAGCCTTGGCATTCAGCGTGTCGAATACCGTCTCAATCAGCAGCAGATCTACGCCGCCGTCCAGCAGGCCGCGAATCTGCTCAGTGTAGCTAGCCACCAGCTCGTCGAAAGTCACGGCGCGGAAGCCGGGGCGGTTCACGTCCGGTGACATGGACGCGGTGCGGTTGGTCGGCCCGACGGCTCCCGCCACCCAGCGCGGACGCTCAGGGGTGGCGTAGCGCTCGGCAGCGCTGCGGGCCAGGCGGGCGGCCTCGACATTCAGCTCGTAGATCAGGTCGTCCACACGATATTCGGCCAACCCCAGGCGCGACGAAGAAAAAGTGTTGGTTTCCACGATATCCGCGCCTGCCTCAAAGTACGCGGCGTGAATGGCTTCGATCACCTGTGGCTGGGTGAGGGTCAGCAGGTCGTTGGCCCCTTGCAGCGGCTGAGGGTGATCACGCAGCCGCTCTCCCCGGAAGTCTTCCTCGGTAAAGCGGTGACGCTGAATCATGGTGCCCATCGCACCGTCCAGAATCAGGATGCGCTGAGCGAGGGCCTGCCGGATAGGGTGGTCGCTGAGGGCCTGGGGCAGGGGAGACGGAGCAGGGTGGATATGGGTCATGGCAAACGTCCTAACGTTGGGTATGAGCCGTGGAGGCTGGGGGATGGGAGCTTCAAACAGCAGCGCCCACCAGAGCCTTTCGTACGTGATTTGAGCTGGTCCCCGTCTCCGGTGAGTTGTCGATCAGATCAGTGGACCAGCGATTTAGGCGTGTCACAAAACGCACCAGGAGTACCCTGGAGTTTATCCAAAAGCACTGGCCTGGCGTCCGCTCTGGTCGGCCAGCACACCATTTACAGCTCCAGATTCACCCTGACCTTCGGGGTCGGTGCCACCGCCTGCCGGTGGAATGACCGCGCCCAGGAAATCACGCAGTTCAGTGCGGATCGGCATAAAGTACAGGTGGCTGTGCGTCTCTTGCGCGTGCTGCACGGCTTCGCGGGCAAAAGCAGTACACCACTCCAGTGTCGGCTCGAAGGATTTCGGAAATACCGCCCGGTTGCGCGTCACCCAGTAGGCCTTGGACCGCTCAGTGCTGACGTTGGTAATGCCCCAGTAGATCGGCACGCCCGGTAGCATTTCCCCAAACACTTCCATCAGGCGGGTGTCGAACAGTGGCTGGGTAAAGAGACTTGCTGCGCCCGCCTCGATTTTTTTCAGGGCGTACAGCTGCTCGTCTTGCAGGCTCTGACGGTAAGGGTCCAGCGCCGCGTGGACTTTCAGGTCAGGCCGCGCCGCCTTGAGCGCCCGGATCAGTTCCACGCTGCTGGTGTCATGCACGGGCCGCCCATCCTTGGGTGGATCGCCGCGCACCACCAGCACTTCGGTCAGCTCCAACTCGTCCAGGCGGCGCAGTAAGCGGCCCAGGTCGCTGACATCCACCCGCGAGGACCGCAGGTGCGGAATGCGGGTCAGGCCCTGCGCGCCCGGCAATGCACAACTTTCGCAGCTGCCTAGCTCCAAGTGGTCCAGGTCTGGCACATTCACGGTGGTGATGCCCGGCCAGAGGGCCTTCAGCTGCTGCAGCTCGGCTTCGATGCTCTGCCGGGTGCGTGGGACCAGTTCGACGGAAATGTGAGGAATGTGTGTCATGTCAAATCTCCTCGTGGGGTACACGAGGAAAGGCGGGGCTGGATTGCGGTTGGGCCAGCGCAGGGCGCGTGACCGGGTCCGTACTCAACCGACACTATCGGGTGTGAGTGGGGGAGGCGTCAAGTGCGTGGGCGCTTGACCCAGCTTGGTGCGGCGTAGATGGGCCACCGCACCTCAGGCCAACCCACCTTACCGTTGACAGGGCGTCTGGGCGGCTGCTACGGTAGCACTCAGCTCCCGCAAGCGGAGCCTCATTTAGAAGCGCCCGAGAGACCTGGCTTGTTGACGGCGCGGCAACCAGAGCCTCATTACGCTCCCGGTGCTCCCGCCAGCCTTGCAGACCCGGTTACGATGACCCAGCTGTAAGGAACGATGAGGGAAGGCTTTTTCTGACCTGCGGACGGTTCGTACTCGGAACACCCGTATTCTTGCCCAACCCTCTCCCGCGAGAGGGCCGTTTTCGTAGCGCGGCACACTGCTGCGTGAAGCGGCCCCCGGACCAGACCATCAGCTGTCCAAGCTGTCTCAGTCTCTAGGAGAGCCATCATGACCCAGATTCCCCCCGCCGACACCCCCCACTTCGAGACGTTGCAGGTGCACGCCGGTCAGCAGCCAGATCCGGCCACCGGATCACAGGCTGTGCCCATCTACCCGACCAACTCGTATGTCTTCGAATCTGCTGAGCACGCCGCCGACCTGTTCGGGCTGCGGGCCTTTGGCAACATCTATTCGCGCCTGACCAACCCCACCAACGCCGTGCTGGAAGACCGCGTAGCGGCCCTCGAAGGCGGCACGGCGGCGGTGGCCGTAAGCAGTGGGCACGCCGCGCAGTTCATCGCCATCACCAATCTGGCGCAGGCGGGGGACAACATCGTGTCCTCGCCCAACCTGTACGGCGGCACATCCAACCAGTTCCGCGTGACCTTGCAGCGCCTGGGCATCGAGGTGCGTTTCACCTCGCGTGAGCAGCGCCCTGAGGAGTTCGCCGCGCTGATTGATGACCGCACCCGCGCCCTGTACGTCGAGACGCTGGGCAACCCCGCGCTGAACGTTCCCGACTTTGCAGGGCTGGCGGCGGTGGGCCACGCACACGGTGTGGCGCTGGTCGTGGACAACACCTTCGGTGCGGGCGGCTACTTCTGCCAGCCGCTGCGGCACGGAGCCACTGTGGTGGTGGAGTCGCTGAGCAAGTGGATCGGCGGTCACGGCAACGGCATCGGCGGGATCATCGTGGACGGCGGTAACTTCGACTGGGGGCAGGGGCGTTATCCCCTGTTCAGCGAAGGCACGCCCAGCTATCACGGCCTGAAATTCTGGGACACCTTTGGCGAGGGCAACCCTCTGGGCCTGCCGAACGTGGCTTTTGCCATTCGCGCCCGCACCGAAGGCCTGCGCGATTTCGGAAGCACGCTGGCCCCGCAGCAGGCCTGGCAGTTTATTCAGGGGGTGCAGACCCTCTCTTTGCGGGCTGAGCGACAGGCGCAGAATGCCCTGGCCCTGGCGGGGTGGCTGCAGGCCCAGCCGGGTGTAAGCGGCGTGGTCTATCCCGGCTTGCCACAGCATCCGTCGTACCAGGCCGCACAGAAATACCTGCCGCGTGGGGCGGGCAGTGTGCTGACCTTCGAGCTGGAAGGCGGTGTAGACGCCGGCCGGGGGTTGATTGATGCCCTGCAGCTCACCGAGCATGTCGCCAACGTGGGCGATAACCGCACCCTGGCGATTCACCCGGCCAGTACCACCCACTCGCAGCTGAACGCCGAGCAACAACTCACGGCGGGCGTTACGCCGGGGCTGGTGCGCGTGTCGCTGGGCATTGAGCACATCAGCGACATTCAGGCCGATTTTGCCGGGGCGCTAAGGTCACTGTGAGCGCTTCAGACGCCCCGGATACAGGAGAAACCGACATGACCGCGTCTCTGACCAGACCCAGCTTCGACTACGATTACTCCGAATCTCCGATGGTGCAAGAAGCGGCGGTGCGTTCACAGGTGTCGTTCGCGCACGTCAAGCTGTTCCGCGCGGGGCCGCTGCTGCTGGACTGCGGCTTGGCGGTCAACGACATTCAGGTGAACTATCATACCTATGGCCGCCCCGCCGAAGAAGCGGTGCTGGTGCTGCACGCCCTGACGGGTGACAGCGCCGTGCACGCCTGGTGGCCCGACTTTCTGGGTGTGGGCCGTCCGCTCGATCCCAGCCGCGAGTTCATCATTTGCGGCAATGTGTTGGGCGGCTGCAACGGGAGCAGTGGCCCCGAAGACCTGCCGCCGGGCGCGACCCTCAGCCTGCGCGACATGGCGCGGGCGGGCCGGGCATTGCTGGAGCATCTGGGCGTGCGGCGGGTCAAGATCGTGGGGTGCAGCATGGGCGGTATGCTGGCCTATGCCTGGCTGCTGGAAAATCCTGACATGGTGGACCGGGCCGTGATCGTTGCCGCCCCGGCGCGGCACTCGCCCTGGGCAGTGGGGCTGAATACCGCAGCCCGGAACGCCATTGCCCTGGCGCCTGGTGGTGAAGGCCTGAAGGTGGCCCGCCAGATCGCCATACTGAGTTACCGCAGCCCCGAAAGTCTGGCCCAGAAGCAGCCACACCGCGCCAGTGGTGAGCAGCCAGTGGTGGGCTACCTGCAGCATCACGGTGAAAAGCTGGCCGCCCGTTTCAGTGAGGAAAGCTATCTGGCCATCACGCAGGCGATGGATGCCTTTCAGCCGAGTGCCCGCGAATTGGCAAGTATTCGGGTTCCGGTGCTGGGTATCGGTATCTCCAGTGATCTGCTGTATACGGCGCGGGAAGTGCGTGATTCGGTGACCACGTTGCCCTTCGGTGAGTACTGGGAGCTGCATAGTCCCCACGGTCACGACGCTTTCTTGATGGACCCAGGTCACTTGCCAGGGGTAGTGCAGGAATTTTGGGAAGCATCAAACTAAAGCCCTCAGCAGTCATCAAGAAAAGTCCCTTCCCACGCTGTATGGGAAGGGGCTTTTTAGGAAAGGGAGAACGCTTAGTTGCCCGTCGGGCCGACGTACTCGCCGTTCTCAAAGTTCACACCGCTCTGAATCACGTTCAGGGTGATGTCGGCTTCGGGGGCATCAGCGCCAGCAGGGGTCACTTCATAACGGATTTCACCCACTTCGTCCTCTCTGCCGCCCGGCTGGCTCAGGTAGCTCCAGGCACAGTTGTCACCGTTGTCTACCTCCGTCTCACCGATCTGATCTGCTCCGCGGAACACGCGGACCTGATAGCTCTCGGCGCTGCCGGTACCGCCAAAGCGGAAGGGTGCACTTACGGTATCGCCGTCAGCCAGCGAGAGCGTCAGAACATCGTTGACCGAGCAGTCGGCCGAGGCCACTGGAGCGTTCACGACCACGGGCAGTTCAGCCACTTGGTTGCCGTTCTCGTCCACCAGGATGTAGTTGCGTTCACCTTCTTGAGCGGCGGTGATGTCTGCCGTCCAGGCACCGGTTTCATCGGCAAAGAAGGTGCCAACATTGACGCCATCTTCAAACAGTGAGTAGCTGGCATTAGGCTGGCCCGTACCGGAAATGTTGAAGGACTCTGCGGCTACAGCAGCGCCACTGGCAGGATCGGTGATCTCCACAGGAACCACAGCAGTCTCAGTCGTGGTGGTCGCTCCGGTCGTCTCTGCTGCACCTTCGGTCGCTGCTGCGCCGGCCACACCGTTCACAGCAAACTCGCTGGTGGCGTTGCTGGGAGTACCGGTCAGGGTGTAGGTGTTGGTGCCTTCCAGCGGGGCGGGCATCTGGGCTTCCCAGTTGCCGCTGGCATCTGCCGTTTCGGTGGCCAGGACTTCACCGTCTTGATTGGTGATGGTGATCACTTCGTCGGCTGGAGCGGTTCCGCTCAGGACGAACGGCTCAATCGGCAGGTCGGCTCCGTCCTGCACATTGGCGACCACAATGCCCTCATCCGCCGTGCTTGTTGCCGTGGTGGTCTCAGTCGTCGTCGTTTCGGTGGTCTGCTCGGTGGTGGTGGTCGGGGTAGGTGCAGGCACGGGTTCAGCGCGGTTCTGCGTCAAGTACCAGGCCAGACCGGCCAGCAGCAGCAGGGGCAGCAGCCACAGGGGGTTGCAACCGCTGCGTTCCTCAGTCACCACGGGCGCTGGGGGTACGGCTTCCAGGTGACGCTCAGGCTCGGGGGTTGGGGTAGGGGCAGCGGCGGCCACAGGTGCGCCGCGCTCTACTTCCACCTCGGGGCGGGCGACCACCGAGTCAATCACTTCGCCTTTGCCCAGGTTGGGGGTCACGGAAGCAGTGCCAGCGGCCAATCCAGCTGTGGGCAGCATGGCGCTCAGGGCGCCGCGCATACCGGTCAGTTGGCTGGCAGCATTCTGCGCGGTCACGCCACTGCGGCCCAGGAAGCTCAGGAGCAGAGGCAAGGCCAGGTTGCTCAGGCGAGTCGCAGCATTCTGGTTGCCATCAATCAGCTGCGCGGCGTCGCCCAGCCAGTTGCCGGTGCCACCATTGCCGAATAGACGGTTGCTCATGGTCTGCCCCAGGTTTTCCAGACGGCTGATGCCTTCAGGGGAGCTCAGGGCCGTTTCGGGGTCGTTCGAGAGGTCCCCCATGCTCCACAGGTCGCCCAAGCCGACGGCGGTCTGTGGATTGTCGGCCAGGTCGGCCAGGTGATCCAGCTGACGGGGCAAAATTGCGCGCAGGGCCATCTGAGCTTGGGCCGGGTTCAGACCGACGGCTCCGGCCAGCAGTTCAACCACACGGTTAGAGAAAAATGCACTGAATTGATCTTGTAGGTTCATAAGTACTCCTTATGCTGCCAAGGCTATGGGTGATTTTCGCCACAGTCGTGAATTGCAGCTTAACCAACTGTCCATTCTGAAGATCGGATGAAGCCCGGCCAGCACGTAGATTTGAATCATTTGGACAACAAAAACCGGAGAGCTTGGAACTGCACTGCAGTTCATGGCTCATCCGGAGGACAGCCAAATTGACATTTCTGTCAGAGAATCAGGCTATGGCGCCGCTGGATCGGCACATCAAATCTGGGCAATCAGGAAGGTGGTTGATTCTGGGCAAGGCTCAAACTTCCCCCTTCCCCAGGACTGGGTTCAGCGTGACCGTAAGCGCAGGACCGTCACGACATCTTCCAACCGCAGTCCGCGCAGCGCCAACACGACCAGCAGGTGATACAAAAGGTCGGCGCTTTCACCCAGCAGTTCTTCATCGCCCTGAGTGACTGCGGCCAGCGCCACTTCGACCCCCTCCTCACCCACCTTCTGGGCAGCGCGGCGAGGTTCGCCCTGAAGTAGCCGGGCCGTGTAGCTGCCGTGTGGATCAGCGTCCCGGCGACCCTGCACGGTGCGTTCCAGGGTGCCCAGCATTTCCAGCGCCGGAGGATCAACCCGAAAACAGCTCACTGTTCCAGTGTGGCAGGTAGGGCCGTGTGGACGGGCCAGCACCAGCAGGGCGTCGTTGTCGCAGTCGGTACCCAGGCGAACCAGCTTCAGAACATGCCCGGAACTCTCGCCTTTGGTCCAGAGCCTCCCCTTGCTGCGACTGAAAAAGGTGACGTGCCCGGTCTTCAGGGTCTGGCGCAGCGCCGCTTCGTTCATGTAGCCCAGCATCAGCACCTGGGCTGTGTCGGCGTCCTGCACGACGCAGGGCAGTAGACCGTCCATCTTGCCGAAATCTAGGCCAGCGGGGTCAAGTTGAGGATGGGTCATGGGATGTTCCTTTCGGCAGAGGTTGCACTGCGCTCAGCGTAGGTGGGCCGGACGCTTACACCGGCCTGTGCCAGCTCTGTTTTGAGGTCGTCCATCTCAATCAGGCCCTTGTGGAAGACCGAGGCAGCCAAGGCGCCGTCTACACCTGCTTGGTCAAAGACATCGGTAAAGTGAGAAATGGCCCCGGCACCACCCGACGCAATCAAGGGCACTGGGCACACGGCGCGCACGGCGGCCAGCTGCGCCACGTCGTAGCCCTGGCGCACGCCGTCACGGTTCATGCAATTCAGGACAATCTCGCCAGCACCGCGCCGCACAGCTTCGCGTACCCAGTCCAGCGTCTGCCACTCGGTTTGCTGGGTGCGGCTCTCGTCGCCGGTAAATTGGTAGACACGGTAATTGCCCGCATCGTCCTGAAAGGAATCAATGCCCACCACCACGCACTGCTGCCCGAACTCTTCGACCAGGGCCGCAATCAGATCTGGGTCCTGCAAGGCGGGCGAGTTGACCGAGATCTTGTCGGCGCCGCGGCTCAGCACTTCACGGGCCTGGTCCACGCTGCGGATGCCGCCCGCCACACAAAAGGGAATGTCAATGACGCGGGCGATGTCCTGTACCCATTCTTTGCCCACAGTCCGGCCATCGCTGGACGCGGTGATGTCATAGAACACCAGTTCGTCGGCGCCCGCCTGGGCGTAACGCTGCGCCAGGGCCACCGGGTCGCCCACCACCTCGTGGTTGCGGAACTGGACGCCCTTGACAACCTGGCCGCTGCGAACGTCCAGGCAGGGAATAATTCGGCGGGTGAGGGTAGATGAGGTCATGTGTCTTCTCCTTGCCAGACCTGCTGGGCCTGCGCGAGCGTGAACTGCCCAGTCAGCAGTGATTTGCCCAGGATGACGCCCGCCACCCCGGCGGCCCGCAGTGCGGCGATGTCGTTCAGGCTGGAGACACCGCCGGATGCCTGCCACTGCAAAGCCGGGTACTCACGGACCAGCGCCGTATAGAGCGCCGTATTGGGGCCGCTGAGGGTGCCGTCCTTGGAAATGTCGGTGCAGAGGATGTGCCGGGGCGTCACACCCTGGCGGCGCAGCTCGGCCAGGAAATCGTCCAGACTGCGCTCACTGCCCGCTTGCCAGCCGTGGGTGAGCAGGGTGCGGCGGCCATCTGCTTCCAGGCGCAGGTCCAGCGCCAGCGTGAGCCGCTCAGGGCCGAATTCGCGCAGCCAGGCGGCGGCCTGGGCCGGGTCCGCGATGGCGGCGCTGCCCACTACGGCGCGTGAAACGCCGCTGCCCAGCAGCCCTTTGATGTCTTCGGTGGTCCGCAGGCCGCCGCCGACTTGCAGGGGCAACGTCAGCTCACGGCTCAGGCGGGTGAGCAGGGCGAGTTGCCTACGCGCCGGGGCGCGGGCCCCGTCCAGGTCCACCAGGTGCAGCAGGCCCGCGCCCGCTGCCTGATATGCCAGTGCCAGCGGCAGGGGATCAGGAGCATAGACCGTCTTCTGGGCAAAATCACCCTGATACAGCCGCACCACTTCGCCGCCGATCAGGTCCAGGGCAGGAATCAGCATGGTTGCACCGGGCGACGGCGAGTGTCCAGAAGTGTGGAGGGCGGCGGGGCAGACCCTATCCGTTGCCGGGGAGTCATCCTTGCGCCTCCGATGCCTGCGGGTTCAGGTTCAGAAAGTTCTGCAGCAGCCGCGCTCCCGCCGGGCCGGAGCGTTCCGGGTGAAACTGCGCCCCGTAAAAGTTACCTTGACCCAGCACCGCGCTAAAGGGCTGGCCGTAGCCGGTCTGCGCCAGGGTGGCCGCGCCTACCGGCACGGCGTAGGAGTGAACGTAATACACGTAGGCTCCGTCCAGACCTTCTAAGAGTGGTGAAGGACGTGTCACCTCAAGGCGGTTCCAGCCCATGTGGGGCAGGGTCAGCCCACCGACCTCCATACGGCGTGTGGGCGCGTCAATCACGCCCAGGCCAGGCTGGTTCAGGCCGTTCCGCGCCGATTCTTCCGATTCGCGGGTCAGCAGCTGCATCCCCAGGCAGATGCCCAGCACCGGCTGGGTCAGTTCGCGCAGCACGCCCGGCAGCCCCAGCCGCTCCAGTTCTCGCATGGCGGCCCCAGCAGTCCCTACCCCTGGCAGCAGCACCCGCCCGGCGGCCCGCAGCGCGGTGGGGTCGGCCGTCACCAGCGGCGCTACGCCCAAGCGCTCAAAGGCGAAGACGACCGAAGCGAGGTTGGCGCAGCGGGTGTTGACGATGGCGAGGTCGGTCATCGGCGGACCTCCGCGCTGGATATTGCCATTGCCGCCACGAATCCTCTAACCCTAGGCAGGTTCAACTCAGCACCGCTGATCATCTACAGCACCCCCTTGCTGCTCGGCAGTTCGTTGCCTTCGCGGCGGATGCACTGGCGCAGCGCCCGCCCGAACACCTTGAACAGACTCTCGACCTGATGGTGCGCGTTGCCGCCGTCCGAGACGCTGAGGTGCAGCGTGGCCCCCAGCGTTTGGCTGAGGCTCTGGAAGAAATGCTCTACCAAGCTGGTATCCAGCTCCCCTACCTTCTCGCGGGTAAAGTGGGCGTCAAACACCAGGTAAGGCCGTCCCGACAGGTCCAGGGCACATTCAGCCCGCACCTCGTCCATCGGGAGGACGAAACCGAAGCGCCCGATGCCGCGCTTGTCGCCCAGCGCTTCCTTCAGCGCTTGGCCCAGCGCCAGTGCAGTGTCCTCAACGGTGTGGTGTTCGTCGATGTGCAGGTCGCCGGTCACCGCCACTTCCAGCGAGAAGCCGCCGTGCGTGGCGATCTGGTCCAGCATGTGATCAAAGAAGCCCAAGCCCGTCCCGATCCGAATGGGGCCACCCTGGTCCAGGTTCACCCGGACGGTGATGTCCGTCTCGCGGGTGGTGCGGCGCACTTCGGTCACCCGCTCACGGCCCAGCAGCGCGGCAGCGATCTGCGGCCAGGTTTGCCCGCCTTCTACGCCGCCCCGGCGGTAAAGCAGGCCCTGAATGCCCATATTCTCTGCCAATTCCAAGTCAGTCTGACGGTCCCCGATCACGTAGGAGCGCTCCGTATCGAAGCGGCGTTCCCGCAGTTCGTCCAGCACCAGGCCGACTTTCGGCTTGCGGCAGTCGCAGTGGTCTTCGGGAAAGTGCGGGCAAATGTATGCGGCATCAAAGGTCACGCCCTGCGACCTGAAAATGTCCAGCATCATCCGCTGCGGCGCGTCAAAGTCGGCCTGGGGAAAGCTGTCCGTGCCGAGGCCGTCTTGGTTGCTGACCAGCACCAACCGGAATCCGGCGGCTTGCAGGTCGCGTAGCGCGGGAATGACCAGCGGCTCGAATTCCAGCTTGTGAAGGGCGTCCAGCTGCTTGTCGGGCAGCGGCTCCAGCACCAGCGTGCCGTCGCGGTCAATAAAGAGGGTGGGGCGGGGTAAGGTCATGGTCATGTTGTCCTTTATTGATGACGTGCTAAGTCGGTAACACTTCAGGGTAGATACCTAGCAATTTGGCTGGGAGTTGCCGATAGCGGATTTTCGGCCATACCGTACGGAGGTAAGCCTTGAGTTGCTCCAGCGTCTCTGGGCAAAAATTGGCGAGTTGGTGGTGTTTGACATAGGCCCACACTCGTTCAATGGGGTTGAGTTCAGGGCTGTACGGTGGCAGGTACGTTAGGCTCAGTCGTTCATGTTGTGATACGAAGGCCGAAACGGCCTTCGCCTTATGGATTTTAGCGTTGTCCACCACAACAGTGATCTTCCCCTTGATGTGTCGCATCAGATGCGTCAAAAATGCGATGAAGCCCATCGCTTTGACCGACCCTTCGTGTGTCTGCTGGAAAAACTGGCCCTTAGACGTAATCCCGCCAATCACGGAGAGCTTTTTCCAATTGGTCTTGGCCAGAATCACTGGGGTCTGACCACGCGTGGCCCAGGTGTTGCCAATCACGGGCTTCATACTGATTCCGACTTCATCGGCCCAGACGATGGTTTCACCATCATCTATCTTTTTTTTCCAGGACTGGAAGCTCTGCTTCCAGCCAAGCGTCGACCTGCTCAGCATTCTGTTCCAACGGGCGTTTTTCTGCTTTCTGCCAGGAAAAGCCCCAGCGTAACAGCAGCTTTCCGACCCAGTCGTGGTCATACCAGACACCATATCTGCATCCAATCTCGTCGCGAATACGTGCGGTAGTCCAGCGCCCGTCTGGAAAACGCTGTGGATCTGGCCCTGCCTCAATCATCGCCATGATTTCAGCCACTTGGTGATCGGTGAGAAAGGAGGGACGTCCAGAGGAGAAAGTAGCTTCAAGGGTATCGCCATGTCGTAAGCGCTGCCGCCAGGTACGAACAGTGCTGGCGCTGACACCAAAACGCTGGGCAATCGTCTTGGAGGACAGGGTCATATCGGAGAGCATCGGAAGAGCGGCGAGTCGCCGCTCTTCCATCTGCTGACGTGTCCATCGGCTGGGCCGCCAAACCTCACTCACGGTTTCAGTCTAACTCTGTCGTGAACTTACCGCGTTATCAATAGAAATGGGATGCGGAGGTCTGCCGCGGCTTAGAGGTTGAGACGCGCTTCTATGGCCCGCGCATGTGCCTCAAGTCCTTCTTCACGGGCCAGGGCCGTCACAGTGGGGGCCAGGGCTTTCAGGCCGGAGTGGCTGAGTGTTTGCACGGTATAGCGCCGCAGGAAATCGTGTAGTCCCAGGCTGGAAGAGGCCCGCGCCGCGCCGTAGGTGGGCAGGACGTGGTTGGTTCCGGTAGCGTAGTCGCCGCCGGCGACTGGCGCGTAGTGCCCGACGAAGACCGATCCGGCGCGAATCTGCCCAGCCTGCTCGGCAGCCCGCTCGGTCTGCAGGCTGAGGTGTTCGGGGGCGTAGTCGTCGGCCACTTTGATGGCTTCGTCCAGGCTGCCGGTCAGGATCAGGCGGCAGGCGGTCAGGGCGCGGGCAGCGATGTCACGGCGTGGCAGGCGGTCCAGTTGCCTCGCCAGCTCGTGGCAGGTGGCCTCCAGCACTGCGGCGCTGGAACTCACGAGAATCACCTGTGAGTCGGCGCCGTGCTCGGCCTGCGACAGTAGATCGGCGGCCAGGAAGGCGGCGTCGGCAGTTTTATCCGCTACGATCAGCAGTTCTGAAGGTCCGGCGGGCATATCAATGGCCGGGCCGCCCGCTTCGCTGCTCACCAGGGTTTTGGCGGCGGTGACGTAAGCGTTGCCTGGCCCGAAAATCTTGTCCACGCGGGGCACACTTTCGGTGCCGTAGGCCAAGGCCGCTACGGCCTGTGCTCCGCCCACGGCCACCACATCGGTCACGCCAACTTTTGTGGCGGCGTAGCATACCGCTGGTGAGAGCAGGCCATCTGCGCCGGGCGGGCTACACAGCACCAGGTGCTGACAGCCTGCCAGCGCCGCCGGAATGCCCAGCATAAGCACGCTGGAAGGCAACACGGCGCTGCCGCCAGGAATGTAGAGTCCTACCCGTTGCAGTGGAGCGTAGCGCAGCTCGCAGATCACGCCTGGCTGCGTTTCGACCGTCACAGGCCGGGGCTGCTGGGCAGCGTGGAAGGCATAGATGTTGTCGTAAGCGGCGTCAATAGCGGCACGGACCTCGGCGGGGACGCGGGCCGCCTGGACTTCGACCTGCCCTGGGGTCAGCCGGGGCGTGGGCAACTCCACTCGGTCAAACTGCGCGGTCAGTCGCTGCAGCGCCGCGTCACCTTCTGCCCGTACTTGCTGCAGGATGCCTTGCACACGGGTCACGGTCTGACTTTCGGCAGCCTGCGCGGGCCGCTGCAGCAGCTCACGGCGCTGAGCGGCATCCAACTCAGCCCAGCGGGTGATGGGGGGGACAGAGAGATAGGTCATGGCAGGTTCCTCATGGGGGAGAGCGGAGCAGTGGTCACAGCATCTTCTCGATGGGCAGCACCAGGATGGAAGAGCAGCCCAGTTCGCGCAGTTGCTCCATCGTCTCCCAAAACAGGTTCTCGGTGCTGACCGCGTGAACGGCCACTTCGGTGTCGGTGTGGCCCAGCGGCAGGACGGTGGGGTGATCGGCGGGCAGTAGGGCAGTCACTTCTTCTAAGCGCTCTTTGGGCGCATGCAGCATGATGTATTTGCTTTCGCGGGCCTGCTGCACCCCGTCCAGGCGCCGCAGGATACGGTCCAGCGTGGCCTGCTGCCCCTGGGACAGGTCGCCGGGACGCCCGATCAGCTGGGCCTGGGAGCGGAAAATCACCTGTTGCTCGCGCAGACCGTTCGCCTCCAGTGTGGCCCCGGTGCTGACCAGATCACAGATGGCGTCGGCCAAGCCCGCGCGGGGAGCCACCTCCACCGAGCCGGTCAGGACCACCGGGCTGGCGTTCAGGCCCTCACGGCGCAGCCAGTCGCGCAGCAGATAAGGATAGGTCGTGGCGATGCGGCGGCCTTCCAAAGCGGCGCTGCCATGTTCCTCAAGGCGGGTAGCGATGCTCAGGCGGCAGTGCCCGAAGTCGAGTGAGCGCAGGGCCTGGTAATCGGCGGGGCTGCCGGTCTGGAGACGCTCTAGCCGCACCTCTTCCAACACGTTTTCACCCACGATGCCCAGGTCCACCACGCCGTCCATGACCAGGCCGGGAATATCGTCATCACGGACACGCAGCAGATCAATCGGCCAGCCCTCGGCGTGGGCGATCAGCTTGGCGCTTTGCAGGTTGAACCGCACTCCACTGGCTTGCAGCAGCGACAGGGTATCGTCGCTCAGGCGGCCCGACTTTTGCATGGCGATCTTCAGGCGGGGTCCAGAAGTGGTGTCAGATTGGATCATGAGGCTCCAAAGGCACGCCCCCCGGCGCCTGAGGTGGCTTTCCGGGGGGCATGCGGTTTGGAAACTCGGAAGAAGGCACCTTGGACTGGCCACCTTCCCGTTCCGGGACGTGGCTAGCGGCAATGATGGTGCACATCAACAAACATCAGTAGAGGCAGCTTAGGCTGCCGGGAGGGGGCCTGTCAATTGACAGGCCGAAGCCCTGCTGCGCCAAAGTTCGTTTTTACCGGACAAAAAAAGCGCTGGCCCCGCTGCCGACCAAGCGGCCGGGGCCAGTTGACAGTTGAAGGGAGGTTCGGTTACTCGTGGCTGGGTGTCGCCACTGATTCCTCCTGAGCGACGATGCGTTCATTACGTTCCAGCGGTTTCTTGAGCAGACCCAGCATCACGGTGCTGACCAGCGTACCGGCCAGGATGGCCACGATGTACATGGGCAGATTTGTTACGGCCCCTGGAATGGCGAGCACGAAAATGCCACCGTGCGGGGCGCGCAGCAAGCAGCCTGCCGCCATGCTGATCGCTCCGGCTACGGCACTGCCAGCCATCAGGGATGGAATGACGCGCAGAGGGTCACGGGCCGCAAATGGAATCGCCCCTTCGGTGATAAATGAAATGCCCAGCACCCCGGCGGCCTTGCCCGCTTCCTGCTCGTCGGGGGTAAAGCGGTTTTTGAAGATCAAGGTGGCGAAGAACAGCGCCAGCGGTGGCGTCATCCCGGCGGCCATTGCCGCGGCAATTGGGCCGTAGACCTTGGAGTCAATCAGGCCAGTGCTAAAGGTGTAAGCCGCTTTGTTGATCGGGCCGCCCATGTCGAAGGCCATCATGGCCCCGATGACTGCGCCCAGGACACTCGCGGAAGTGTTGCCCAGGCTATTGAGCCAGTTGGTCGCTGCCGTGAGGGCACTGGCCATCGGGCCACCCAGCACGAAAATCATCAGCAGGCCGGTGAACATGGTTCCCAGCAGCGGCAACAGCAGGGTGGGTTTCAGCCCTTCCAGGGTACGCGGTAGGCGAATGCCGTTATTCAGCCACTTGACGATGTAGCCTGCCAGAAATCCAGCCACGATACCGCCCAGAAAACCGGACCCGGTGGATACGGCCATCATGCCGCCGACCAGCCCAGGCGCCAGACCAGGACGGTCCGCGATGGAATAGGCGATATAACCAGCCAGCACAGGCACGAAAAGGCCAAACGCTCCGGTTCCGCCGCCGATGGTCATCAGGGCCTGGGCGAATGGTCCTTCGGCACTGATGCCTCCAAAAGCAAAGGCCAGCGCGATCAGGAGGCCGCCCGCCACCACCAGCGGCAGCATGTGGCTGACGCCGGTCATCAGGTGCTTGTAGATTTCGCCGCCCAGACCTTGGCCCGCTGCGGCCTCGTTCTTGGCCGCTTTGGCGGCGGCGGCCTGTGCTACGAAATCCCCGCCAGTTGCTGCGCCGTAGACAGGGGCTTCGTCCAAGGCACGCTGCACTACGGCCTGCCCGTCGCGGATGGCCGGCTTGGTCCCGGTCTGGTACACCCGCTTGCCCGCAAAGCGGCTGAGGTCCACGTTGGTGTCGGCGGCGATAATCACCACGTCGGCCCCGGCGATCTCTTCGGCGCTCAGGGCGTTGCCGGCCCCCACGCTGCCCTGAGTCTCGATCTTGACGGTTCGGCCCAGGGCTTTTGCGCCGCCTTCCAACCCCTCGGCGGCCATGAAGGTGTGGGCGATGCCGGTGGGGCAGGAAGTGACCCCGACCACGCTGGGACCAGTGCTGCTGACGGTGGCTGCCGCTGGGGCGGGAGTCGCTGGGGCCGCACTGACTGAGGTAGGAGTGACCGGCGCACTGACCGTCTGAACAGTGGTGCCGGAGGTATTCACTGCGCCAGTGTTGCCCAGGCCGGCGCGGTCCAAGACGCCAGCCGCGTCCGCAATAAGCTCGGCAGGGGAGGTGCGCATCACAGTTCCGGAGTGGGCCGGAGGAGCACTGTCAGAAGCCCAGAGCAGGGTATCCGCTCCGCTGAGGTCGGCGGCCGTGGAAGACTGAAGCACCCTGAGCTGGTGGCCGCGCGCCTCGGCGGCCCGTTGCAGCGCCTGGGCAGCCAGGGCGCGGGTCATGCGGCTCTGCGGGAGGTCGTCGGTATAAAAGGCAATCTGGGCCATTACAGTTCTCCTTGTTCTCGTAACTGAGGTTGGATCTGCACCTGTTGTTGCAGGGCCAAGAGGTCCGCATGGGGCGGCAGGCCAGCTCCCAGGCGGGTGACGTTTCCGGCGCTGAACGCAGTGGCGCGGCGCAGAGCGTCAGCGGGACTCAGGCCCTCCAGCCGGGCCGATACCAGACCAGCCACCATCGCGTCTCCAGCACCCACAGTGCTCACCACGGCCACCTGGGGCGGGCGGGCGAGAACGGCGCCGCCGTTCCAGACCAGCCAGGCTCCCTCCTCACCCAGCGAGAGGGCCACCCACTCGGCCCCCCGGTTCAGCAGTTCGTGGGTGGCGGCCAGACGTTCGGCGTCGCTAGGCAGTTCGCGGCCCAGGGCCGCCTCCAGTTCGTGAATGTTGGGCTTGAGCAGCTGCGGCAGCTGCGGTGCGTTCAGGACAGCCGTCAGTGCCGCGCCGCTGGTGTCCACGGCCAGCAGGGGGCCAGCCGGGGTGCGGAGTGCCTGGATCAGTTCAGCGTAAAAGTCACTCGGCACGCCCGGCGGGAGGCTACCAGACAGCACGACCGCACTGTGCTGCGGCGCCAGACGACGCAGGTTGGCAGTGAGGGCGGCCACTTGCTCTGGAGTGACCTGCACGCCCGGCAGGTTGAAGTCGGTGGTGCTCTGACTGAGGGGGTCCACGATCTTCAGCCCCAGGCGTGTCTCGCCCGGCACCCGCATAAAATGGTCCTGAATGCCGCGCTCCCGGAACAGCTCCTCAAAGGGGCTGGCGTTGCCCTGGCCCAACCAGCCCGCCGCGCTGAGTTCAATAGTGCTTTCCCCGTGCGCGGCCCAGTCGGCCAGTACAGCGGCCACGTTCACGCCTTTGCCGCCCGCGTCGGTCTGGGCGCGGTCCACCACGTTCACTGCACTTGGCTGCCAACCAGGGGCCTGCACCGTCAGGTCCAGCGCCGGGTTGGGGGTGACCGTCAGGACCCTCATGCGTTCATCTCCTTGGTCCTAGAGAGCAGCTCCTCGGCCAGAGCGCGGACGCCGGCAGCGTCGGGCTGGGCCAGCGCCTCGCGTCCCAGGGCCTGCAACTGCGCCAGGTCATATTCCCGCAGCGCCGCCTTGACGGTGGCCACGGCTGGGGTACTCACTGACAGTTCACGCACGCCCAGCCCAGCCAACACGAGAGCGCCCACCGCTTCGCCTGCAGCGCCGCCGCACACTCCCACCCATTTGCCGTGGGCCTGGGCAGCCTCGGCAGTCACGGCGATCAAGCGCAGCACGGCAGGGTGCATGGCGTCGGTCTGCGCCGCCAGCAGCGGGTGCAGGCGGTCCATCGCCAGGGTATAGCCCGTCAGGTCGTTCGTTCCCACACTGAAAAAGTCCACTTCGGGGGCCAGTTCACGGGCCAGCAGCGCTGCCGAGGGCACTTCGATCATCACGCCCACTGGGATAGGCGGTACATTCAGCTCGGCGCGGACGTCGTCCAGCATGGCCTTGGCGCGGCGCAGATCAGCCAGGGTGGCAATCATCGGAAACATGACATGAACATTCGGGTGGTCCCCCGCGACCCGGACGATGGCCCGCAATTGCGGCAAAAAGAGGTCCGGGCGCTCAAAGCACAGCCGGATGCCGCGGATGCCGAGGAAAGAATTGTCCTCATGGGCCAGGCCCAGATAAGGCACTTCCTTATCCCCGCCGATATCAAGGGTACGAATCACCAGGGTGCGGTCCCCCAGCGCCTGCGCCATCGCGCGGTATTCGCGTTCCTGCTCGGCCTCGGTGGGGGCGTGGTCGCTTTCCAGAAACAGAAACTCGGTCCGCATCAGTCCCACGCCCTCGGCCCCGGCGTCCAGTGCCGCCTGCGCGTCGGCGGCGCGGTTCACGTTGGCGGCCACTTCAATGTGGGTGCCGTCGCGGGTGGCGCCAGGCTGCATCCGTCCCTGGTAGGCCGCCTGGCGGACAGCCTCCAGCCGCTCGCGCTGCGCCTGCGCCGCCTGCAGATCGGTGGGTGAAGGGTCAAGGTACAGCCGTCCGCTGCTGCCATCCAGAATGGCGGGTGTCCCGTCAGGGATATCGCGCAGGCCAGCGCCCGCAGCCACCACGGCGGGTACCCCCAGGCCGCGCGCCATAATCGCCGTGTGGCTGGTGGGTCCGCCGACTTCGGTGGCAAAGCCTAGCAGGGTGTCCAGACTCAGCCGGGCCGTGTCGCTGGGGGTCAGGTCAGGCGCCAGCAAGATAAACGGCTCGCCCGTATCCATCGCCTGCTCGGTGCCCAGGCCCAGCAGGTGGCGCAGGACCCGGCGCTGCACGTCACTCAGGTCCACGGCGCGGCCTGCCAGTACGGGGTCATCCAGCCGTTCCAGGGCGGCGATGCGCCCAGCGGTCACCTGCTGATAGGCCCAGGCTGCGCCGTGACCATCCAGCATCAGGGCGGCGGCCTCTTCCAACACGCCGGTATCGTCCAGCAGCTCCTGATGGGCGCGGAAGATAGCGGCCTTCTCGGCCCCGAACCGGGCCTGCACATCCTGAATGGTCAGGTCCAGGTCGGCCCGCGCGGCGCTCAGCGCCCGGTCCAGGGCCGCGGCGCTCTGGGCGGGGTCTTCCGGGGCGTCCTGCACCTCCAGCGCCTGCGCCCGGAACTGCCGCACCGGACCCGACACCAGACCCTCGGAGGCCGGGACGCCCTCCAGGGTGGCCCTCACCTGCTGCGGTGTCCACGCAGGCTCACGTCGGGTGGGGGCTGCTGGCTGCTGCGCAGCACTCAAGTCGTCCCCCAGACCGGAGCGTACGGCGTCGGTGGCCGCTTGGAGCAGCGCTTCGCGGTCGCTGCTCAGCACCAGAGGCGTGCCCTGTTTCAGGCCCAGCGCCAGCACTTCCATCAGCCGCGTGGCGTCGGCACTGTTCGGCTCACCTTCGCGGGCCAGGCGCAGTTGGCCGCCTTGGGCCTTGACGAGCTGCGCCAGCCGGGTGGCTGGGCGGGCGTGCATGCCCTGCGGGTTGGGCAGGGTCACGCGGGCGGTGTAGGGCAGGGCCGGGGCAACTGGGGCGCTGGGTGCCGGTGCTGTTGCGGCCTCAGCGGGAGTATGAACGGCTGGGGCACCCAGCGCCGCTTGAACCTCGGCCGGGTCGTGGGTGGTGCTGAGACGTTCGACCAGTTCGGGGTTGTTCAGTACGCGGGTGAGCTGGCGCAGGATATCCAGGTGCTCGTCGCTGGCCGCCGCGATGCCGACCACCAGCCGTGCCCGGTCGCCGTCCCAGTCCACTCCGCCGGGCAGTTGCAGCACGGCAATCCCGGTCTGGCGGATCAGATGCCGGGTGTCTGGGGTGCCATGCGGAATGGCGATCCCACTGCCCAGATAGGTGCTGACCTGTGCCTCACGGTCCAGCATGCCCTGCACATAGGCGGGGTCGGTACGGCCAGCGTCGGCCAGGAGCGCCGCGACCTGACGGATGGCGGCCTCTTTGCTGTCGGCCTGCGCGCCCAGGCGAATCAGTTGGGTCGGAAGCTGAATCATAGGTAGAACCTCCTGCAGAGATCAGGGAAATGTTCGGGCTTTCCTGCTGAGCCCAGGGGACAAGGCTTGGACAATCATGATCTAAATTGAGCAAAAATGATTATTAAGAATACCGCTCAGCCTGCCCGTCTTGCAAGGACAACACGGTGGGTGGATAAAAGTGTCGGTTCACCGCTGAAATTAGTGTTGTCAGCAACTGAGCATCCGGATTAAAATTGAGCGAAGATGAGCAATTTGCATCCTCAGCAACGGCAGCAGCGCATCCTTGACTTGCTCAGCAGCCAGGGGTTTACCCGGACCCAGGGCCTGATCGCGGCTCTGGGGGCCAGCGGGGCCACTGTGCGGCGTGACCTGGAAGTGCTGGCTGCCCAGGGGCAGCTTGAGAGACTGCACGGTGGGGCTGCCCCGCTGAGCCGTGACATCCGCTATCTGGAGCGCCAGAGTCAGAGCGCCGGGGCCAAGCAGGCCCTGGCTGAGCTGGCCTGTGACCTGATCGCGCCGGGTCAGACCGTGTATCTGGACGCCGGGACCACGGCGCGGGCGGTGGCGGCGGCACTGCGCACCCGCCCCGCCCTCACGGGGACGCTGCGGGTGGTTACGCACGGGCTGGATGTGGCCTACGAGCTGAACGGCGAATGTTGCTTGTACGTGGTGGGCGGCGAAGTGTATGGCAGCACCTACAGCCTGACGGGCCCCGATGCGCTGCGGGCGCTGGAACAGTATACCTATGACCTCTTTTTCGTGGGCTGCACCAGCATTGACCCCGAGCGGGGCCCGACCAACTCCAATCTGACCGAAGCCCACCAGAAATCTGCTGTGATGGCCCGCTCGGCCCGCACGGTCCTGATTGCCGACAGCGCGAAATGGGGCGTACGTGGGTTTGCGCCGTTCGCTGGCTTTGCAGAGTTGCATGGTTGGGTGACCGACGCCGCCCCCGCCGAGGCCCGCCGGGTGATGGCCGCAGAGGGTGTGCAGGTACAGAGCGTGACCTAAACATGGGCTAGGCCCTGGTCAGCGGTTGTAGGTGAATGACCCATCGGACCAGTGGATGAGCCGCGCGGAGATGCACTGCTCTCCATCAAAGCATTGTTGCTCCCTGATGCCCCAACTGGAACGTAGAAAATAGACCAGGACTCTACCCCCGGTCTTCACAAGGTCGCTGTATTTCCGGCTGAATGTCAGCGGTGGCTTTGCAGGCGCAACTGATTATGGACGTCACGCACGCCGCGCACATCTTCTGCGCAGTCGGTAGCGCTGCGCTTTTGCTGGCGGTCTGCCACCGTACCGCTGAGGGTTACTTCGCCAGCTTCTACCGTGACCTCAATGTCGCTGGCATCCACCCAGTGCGAGTCTTCCAGTGCCTCGTTGACCTCCTCGCGGATGCGTTCATCGCTGCGCTGGTGTCCCCTGGGGCCTTTACCGCGGTGGCTTTGCATGGCCTGTTCGGCGCTGTAGGCTCCGGCCACATGCACGCTTTGGCGGGCCGGTCCTTCGCTCCAGCGATCCTGCTCGCGGCGTTCACCGTGGGAAGGGCGCTCCAGACGGGTCTGACCGTAGTGGCGTCCATCGTCATAGCCACGTTCGCCCAGTTCACGGCGGCCCTGGTCGGCCACATAGTTTTCTTCAGTGCGGTATTGCCACTGGCCGTCCCGTGGCTGGCGCTGGCGTGGGCCGTCGTTGACGTACTGACGTGATCCCGGATGGATAAAGCCCTGGCCGTCGTCATCGGTGTCGCCCCGGCGGTAGTCACCGCGCATGAACGTGTCCATGTCTACTTCGCCCCGGCGGGCGCTGCGCTGGTCACGCTCCTGCAGGCTCATGTCGGCCTGGCGCACGGAGCGGGGCTGATCATGGTAGTCGTAATCGTAGTCGCTGCTGCCAAAAGAACGGCCTACTCGTTCGTCACGGTTGCGGGTCATAAAGCTCCTTTCGCCCAGGGTTAGAGCAAAGTGGTTCGGACCTGGGCTGTCAGACCCTTCTACTCAAGCAGCCCGCCAAGCGGGGCGGGTGCATGGGCCGTAAGGTGGCCTTGGCGTTGATCTCATGGAGGGTTTACGGTTGGCGGGCCGTCCTTGGGCCGCTCTGCCAGGACCACACCCCAGTGAGCAGCAGGCCCAGCAGCCACAGCCAGGACAGCATGGTCGTTTTGGGCAGTGCGGCATACAGCAGCGTGAACAGGCCCAGTGCTTGCAGCAGCTTTTGCATCTGCTGGGGAGCACCTCTGCCAGCTACGTCTGGACGGGTCGCTTGGCCCAACACCCGCCCCAGCAGCAGCAGTCCACCCAGCGCCGCGAAGGTCCAGTCCAGCGGGGGCAACCCTGTCAGGAGCCCCGAATCGGTGGCCGTATCCAGCACCAGACCCAATGGGAGCAGCAGCATTCCTGTCAGCGCCGGGGCCGACTGTTGCACTCCCGGCTGAGCACGTAGGGCGTCCCAGACGACCACGGCTGTGAACCCTAAGAACACCAATCCGCCCAGCATCGCCCCACGTTCGCCGAAGCGGTCGGGCTGACCGTCCAACCCCCAGTGAACTGGGATGCTATCAGGCAGTTGTGGCCAGAGCCAGAACGTCAGCAGGACGATACCCAGCGCCAGCAGTAGGTTGATGGTAGGGAAGAAAACACGCATCCTGCTCCAAAGTATAAAAAAGCCGCCAGGAAAGCTCTCCTGGCGGCCTGGTATTAAGAAAAATCATTCCCCCAGGTAGACGTAGCGCAGCGCCAGCAGCAGCGCGATGCCGTACAGAATCGGGGAGACTTCGCGGCCCCGGCCACTCAGCAGCTTGAGGCCGCAGTAGCTGATCACCCCAAAACTGACGCCGTTGGCGATAGAGAAGGTCAGCGGCATGAACAGCAGCGTGAGGAAAGCGGGCAGCGCCTCAGTGATGTCGTCCCAGTCCACGTGCTTCAGGCCTTCGAGCATCATCGCGCCCACCAGAATCAGCGCCGGGGCGGTGGCGGCCCCCGGAATGGCTGAGGCCAGCGGCCAGAGGAACATGGCCAAGAGAAACAGTACGGCGACGGTGACCGCGACCAGGCCAGTACGCCCGCCTTCTTCAATTCCGCTGGCACTTTCGACATAGGCGGTGGTGGTGCTGGTCCCCATGAAAGCGCCAAACATGGCGGCCAGACCGTCGCTGGCGAACAGGCGCCGGGCGCGCGGCATTTCCTGGCCTTCTTTCATATAGCCAGCGCGGTGGGCCAGGCCGGTCAGGGTGCCGGTGGCATCGAAGAAATCCACAAAGAAGAACGTCAGCACTACGCTCAGGACGCCCAGGCCCAACGCCCCGGCAAGGTCCATCTGCCCGACCAGATCGCCGGGCCAGATCGGAGCGCTGATGATGCCCGCAATAGACCCGGTAAAGC
The DNA here is from genome assembly GCF_020889625.1 of Deinococcus radiophilus. Taxonomy (GTDB): domain Bacteria; phylum Deinococcota; class Deinococci; order Deinococcales; family Deinococcaceae; genus Deinococcus; species Deinococcus radiophilus. Next base: position 137,924 of record NZ_CP086381.1, on the reverse strand, counting down.
CGCTAAAGGCTCCCAGGGTGCCGTCAGGGCCGACGTATACCTGTGCTCCAGTCACGATGGCAATCAGGGTGCTGGCCAGGATGCCCCACAGGATGGCTCCGGTGACGCGCCGCGCCATCAGGGCTCCGGAGATGAGCAGGCCGATCATGGCGATCCAGACCGGGGCACTGGTCAGTTGCCCCAGGCCCAGCAGGGTGGCTTCGTTATCCACGACAATACCGGCGTTCTTCAGGCCGATAAAGGCCAGAAAGGCTCCGATGCCGCCCGTGATGGCCAGCTTCAGCGAGAGCGGAATGGCGTCCACGATGGCCTGCCGTGCTCCCACCACGCTCAGTAGGACGAACAGGATCCCGGAGATAAACACGGCGCCCAGTGCTGTCTGCCAGGGGATGCCCATGCCCAGCACCACCGTGTAGGCGAAAAAGGCGTTCAGGCCCATGCCGGGTGCCTGTGCGAAAGGGTACTTGGCAACCAGGCCCATCACCGCCGAGCCGAAGGCCGCCGCGATGGCCGTGACCATCAGCAGTTGCACGAAGGCGTTAGGAACGTCAATCGCCGCCGATAGAATCTGCGGGTTGACGAACAGGATGTAGCTCATGGTGAGGAAGGTGGTCAGGCCAGCGCGCAGCTCGCGGCGAACCGTGGTGTTCGCCTCGGTTAGACCGAAGAAGCGGTCCAGCCAGGGGCGGCGGGTAAAAGGAATCTGGGTCATGGGTCTCCTTGCAGGAAGTGAGTATCAGTCCTGCGGCTGGGTTGGGCGAACAAGAGCAGGCGGCACGGTGAGAAGGGCCCTGAAAAGCCCGTGTGGCTGCCGAATTCGGCGGGAGTGAAGGAGGCGACTTATAAAGGCACCTTGAGCGAACTCACATGTTTTATCCTACCGGGCAGCGGCTGGCTAGTCCTTGGCTGCCGCTGCAAGGCTGGCCCTGAGATATGGGTAACCTTCAGGGGTCACAAAGCCCCGGCACAGAGAGCCGACTGCCCCCCCTTTTAGACTGGGAGCATGACTACTCTCTCTGAGACGCTGCGGGTGCTGGATTTTCTGACCCGCGAGGCCCCCAAAGCCCATTCTGCCGATGAGTTGGCTGCCCTGCTCGAGCTGGACACGGCGGCAGTGCAAGTGGCCCTGACCGAACTGGAACGGCGGGGAGAGGTGTCCCCGGAACAGGTGAGCGGCTACGGCGACAGCGACACCCTCTGGCGGGCCGCTAAGACAGGCGGCGCTGAGAACAGCTAAGCTCTGTCATTACACAAGCGATAAAAAAAGGAGGCGGCGCGTCGGCGGCCTCCCTTTTCTCTGTGTGCCGATCAATTGTGCCGATCAATCGTTGGCGGGCGTGGGCTCAGCCGACCTTTGAAGGTCAGATGCAGAAGCCTCAGGCTGCTCTTTGGCGGCTGTGCCCCGTCCCCGCAGTGACAGTTCCGGCAGCAGTAAGCTGGTCAGAAAAGCCGCCGCCATCAGCAGGCCTGACCACAGGAAGACCTGGGACAGTGACCCGGCCAGCACCTCACGGGCAGCGGTGAGTACAGGCTCCAGCAATTCGGCTTGACCGCTGGCCTGAAGGTCACGGGTCAGCGTGGCAATGGCGTCGGGGTTGCTCAGCAAGTTCGGGTCGGTCACTTCGGCCCGCACACCGGCAGGCAGCTGATCCACCTCGGCTGGCAGGGCTCCGTTCAGGTGACGCGCCATATAAGCGGCGACCAGCGCACCGTACAGACTGACCGCCAGGGTGCCGCCGATCTGGCGGTAAAACTGCATAGACCCGGTGGCGCTGCCCACCTCTTCCGGTGGCGCAGCCACCTGAATGGCCAGGGTCAACTGGGCGTTGATCCCGCCCAGGCCTACGCCGGTCAGGACCATCAGGGCAATGGCCCACCACATCGGGGTGTGCAGGCCCAGCGTGGCGGTCAGCAGCATGCCGACGGTGGCGACCAAGGCACCCAGAACAATGACGGGTTTATAGCGCGCGTAACGGCTGACCCACCGTCCGCTCAGGGTGCTGGACAGCACCATGCCGCCCATCAGGGGCGCCAGTGCGAGGCCGCTGATGGTGGCTGAGGTGCCGCGTACGCCCTGCATGTAGAGCGGCAGATACATCACGGCAGCGAACATGGCTGCACTGGTCAGAAAGCCGGTCAGTGAACCGAGTGAAATGGTGGGCACCCGCAGCAACCGCAGATCCACAATCGGTTGTGCGGCTTTCATGGAGTGCCGGGCGTAGGCCAGCCCACTGACGACGGTCAGTGCCAGCAAGCCGAGGATGGTAGGGCTGGTCCAGGCGTGGACGGCACCGCCCCAGGAAGTGGCGAGGGTCAGCGCCGTGACAGCAGTGGTGAGCAGCGCGATTCCGATGACATCCAGGCCCCGCGCCGCGTCCGGCTTGGAGGGGGGCAACCTGAAGTAGCGCCAGATGAAGTACCCGGCCAGCAGGGCGAACGGCAGGTTCACGAAAAACACCGAACGCCAGCCCACATGGTCGGTCAAAAACCCGCCTACCAACGGTCCCACCACCGAGCTGACCCCCCACACGGCCCCGGTGTACCCCTGGTACTTGCCGCGTTCAATCGGCGTGAAGATGTCGGCAATCGCCGTAAAGGCCATGGCCATCAGCGCACCACCGCCGATGGCCTGCACGCCGCGTAGGGCAATCAGGCCGTTCATATCTTGCACGAAGGCCAGCGCAGCGCTGCCCAATGCAAACACGACAATGCCGAACAGCAAAATGGGGCGCCGACCCAGCCGGTCGCTGAGGGTGCCGGCAATCGGAATGGTGATGGTCGTCACCAGCGAGTAGATGGTAAAGGCCCAGGCATACAGCTCAAACCCGCCCAGCTCGGAGATGATGCGCGGCATGGCGCTGCCGACTACGGTCATGTTGATGCTGGCCAAAAAAAGCACCGTCAGGATGCCGATAAAAGCCATCTGCTTCTCGCGGGAACTGAGGGTGATCGGCGTTGGCGGAGGGGTCATGCCCTGGCCTCCTGAAGCGGTTGGGACTGCGGGTCAGTGGTGGATGGGCCAGGGGAGGGCCGTGTCGCCGCCTGGTCCAGCGCAGCTTCCAGGGTGGACAGACTGGCGGCGGCAGCGCTGACAGCGGCGGTATCTACCCGCCCGAACTCTTGCAGCACCGTATGGCGCGAAAGCTGGCGCATCTGCCCGCGCAGCGTCTCGCCTGCTGGCGTGGCGCGCAGCTGACAGCGGCGCAGATCGCCCGGTACCTGGCCGCGTTCCAGTAAGCCTTGGTCCTCTAGAGCCGAGATCAGCCGGGTCACGGTGGGCGGTGTCAGGCCCAGCGATTCGGCCACTTGACTGGGAGTGTCCTGGCCGTCTACGACAGTAGCCAACACCAGCAATTGGCGGATATTCAGCCCCAATTCGGCTTCGAGAGGGCCATCCACGGCGACTGTAAAGCGGCGTGAGAGCCGCAGCACCGCGCGGACCAGATCAAACAATTGCTGGTCGGTCTCGGTGGGCGTGAGGGGAGGGGGAGAAACAGCTTCTGTCATTTCGTATGGAACTATTTCATCTGAAACTATCCGCCGCAACGTATCACTGGGTCATTTCGCTTTAGTCGGCCCTAGGTTGCCTCTCATGGTGGTCTGGCCATTTCAGGTGACGGTTGGCAGCGACAGGTAACCCGTATGCTGTCAGCATGACCGTTCCTCCGCCTGCCCCGCCGCCCCCACCGGAGGACCGCTGGCTCTTGCCGGCTCCGCTACGTCCACTGGCGATTGTGACTGGGCTGCTGCTCAGCGGCCTGGGCGTGCTTGGAACGGTGCTGCCTGGGATGCCCGGCACGGTGTTCTTGATTGGTGCGGCCTGGCTGTTTTCCCGCTCCAGTCCCCGCTTTGAACGCTGGCTGCTGGATCTGCCGCTGGTGGGGCCGTTGGTGGACGACTACCGCCGGGGCCTGGGCATGCCGCGCCGTGCCAAATGGATCGCCTACTTGAGCATTGCCATTGCCGTGAGCTTCAGCCTGGGCCGGATCCCCGTGCTTGTCGGGCAGGTGTGCTGGGTGCTGGTGGGGCTGGCTGGCATCTGGTACATCGCCGCGCGGGTGCCGACCAAGGCTTGACGAACCTCATCACCTATTCCACCGTTCAAGGGGGTTGGGGGCTGAATCAGATGGGCATTGAATATTCCGCTCTGCATTTTGCTAAGCTGTACTCTCACTGCGTAAAGGAGGTGCGATATGACAAAAATTGATCTCAACAATCAGACGGCTACCCCACTGAGTTTCATTCAAGTAGATCGGAGTTGTTTTGCTTCTTTTTGTTCGTGTTTTGCCCTCCTTGGTGCCTGTCCTCGGCCCCAAACCTGAGCAGGTTCACCCATGAGTCCCCGCTTTTCTCTGGAAGGGTGGGACGACGGTGACCAACGCCTGCGCCGCAAAAAAATCAGACCTCAAGCCCGCCGTAAGCTGTCTGACCTCACTGCCGATGAGAGCGGGGAGGTGGCAGATGATGTTATTCGGCGCCTGTTGAACCTGGGGCATATTTCCGAACTGGTTTCTGAGCTCAAAAGCGGCAAGGAAGCCACTACTTACCTGGCCCGCAGCGAAAAAGGCAGTGTATTGGTCAAGATTTACCGTGATCTGTCGGCCCGCAGTTTCAAGAACGATGGCATATACCGTGCAGGTCAGGTGATTACGGATCAGCGTGCAGCCCGCGCCATGGCCAACCGCACCCGTAAGGGGCTGGAAATGCTGCAATTTGACTGGGTGATGGCCGAGTACGCCCACCTGTGGCAGCTGTGGCAAGCGGGTCTCAGCGTACCGGAGCCGCTGGTCGGCCCCAATGTCAAAACCTACGCTGGAACGGTTCCTGCGGTGCTGATGCGCCTGATCGGGACTGAGGACGAGCCTGCGCCACGTCTCAGCGAAGTGCGGCTGACCTCCTGCGAAGCTCAGCAGGCCTGGCAGCAAGCCGTGCAGGGGATGGCTGACATGCTCCGGCTGGGTTACGTGCACGGCGATTACAGCACCTACAACTTGCTGTGGTGGCAAGGCAGCGTAGTCATCATAGATTTTCCCCAGCTGAGTACCCGGCAGAACCCGAACTTCGATTTGCTGCTGCGCCGCGATGCCCAGAGCCTGAGCAGCAGCTTTCGGAGGCATGGGGTGCAGTGGACTGGTGAACAAACTCTGCGCGAAGTACGCCGCCGGGCACAGGGGGCAGGGCCGGAGCCACGCTTGTGTTTACCCTGATTTGATTCAGAGAAATTGAATCTCCAATAATCAGCCGCCGCCTGCACCCGTATCACTGGGCAGGCGGCGGCTGAATATATGCGTTTACTCGGTCTTGCTGGTGTCCACGCCGCCGTCACCGACCAGGATGGACTTGGAGTTCACGAATTCCAGGATGCCTTCGCGGCCCAGTTCGCGCCCGAAGCCGCTGGCCTTGACGCCGCCGAAGGGCAGACGTGGGTCCGAAGCCGACATAGCGTTGATAAAGGTCGCGCCCGCTTCCAGCCCCTCAATAAAGCGCTCCTGCTCGGCCTCGTCGTTGGTCCACACGCTGCTGCTTAGGCCGAAGCGGGTGGCGTTGGCGAGCTCAATCGCCTCGTCCACGCTGCCTACCACATACAGGGTGGCCACCGGGCCAAAGGCTTCTTCGGCAAACAGCTGCATCTCGGGGGTGATACCGCTCAGTACGGTGGCGGGGTAGTGGTAGCCGCTGGTCTGGGGAATCTCGCCGCCCACGAGCAGCTCGGCGCCTTTGCTTACGGCGTCTTGCACCTGTTCGTGCAGTTCCTCGCGGATCTTGGCGGTGGCCAGCGGGCCGAGGTCCACATCTTCCTGCATGGGATCGCCCATTTTCAGCGCGCCCATCTGCTGCACGAAACCGTCACGGAACTGCTCGTACACGTCGCGGTGGACGATGAAGCGCTTGCCTGCAATGCAGCTCTGGCCGTTGTTGATGGTGCGGGCGGTCACGGCGGTGCCGATGGCCCCTTCGAGGTTGGCGCTGGGCATCACGATAAAGGGGTCTGAGCCGCCCAGTTCCATCAGGGCGGGTTTCAGCACGTCCCCGGCGGTGCTGGACACGGCGCGGCCTGCACCCTCGGAGCCGGTCAGGCTGACGCCTTTGACGCGCTCGTCGCGCAGCACCGCTTCCACGTCGCGGGCGCCGATCATCAGGGTCTGGAAGGTGCCTTCGGGGAAGCCGGCGTCACGGAAGATATCCTCAATCGCCATGGCGCAGCCGGGCACGTTGCTAGCGTGCTTGAGCAGTCCGGTGTTGCCGGCCATCAGGGTGGGGGCCGCAAAGCGGAACACCTGCCAGAAGGGAAAGTTCCAGGGCATGACGGCCAGGATCACGCCCAGCGGCAAGTAACGCACTTCGGCGCGTTGGCCGTCCATCTTGATCGGCGTCGGGGCCAGGTGATTCTCGGCTTCCTGCGCGTAGTAGCGGCAGGCTTTGGCGCATTTCAGCACCTCCTGGCGCGAAGATTCCAGGGTCTTGCCCATCTCATTGGTGGCCAGTTCGGCCAGGCTTTCCACGCGCTCTTCCAGCAGGTCGGCGGCGCGGTTCATGAGGGCGGCGCGCTCGGCAAAGCTGGTGCGGCGGTAAGTCAGGAACGCCTGATGGGCCTGTTCCACCATGGCCTGGGCCTGCTCAGGAGTGTGTGAAGCGTAGTCCTGGAGGGCTTCTCCAGTGTGAGGATTGGTGGCGGTGATGGTCATGGGCTCATCATAGCGGCCACTCAGACGGCTTGGACGGGCCTGGGTTCAGGCTGAAATGGCGCCAACTTCATCGGGCCTGATCCGGCCTGGGTGACTCTCCAGACAAAAAATTGCGTTGAGAACGCCAAGAATTCCATCGTTATTGGATTTGGACAGTTCTACAAGTGGCCTGTGCATTTGCATTCGGACAAGGCAGCCAGACTTGTCCTAAATGTGAGGACGTTGGGGCAATAGGCGGTCCCTGCGCCCAGCTCCAAAAGCAAGTGGCCGTCTTGGGGATGAGCTGTCAGGAGGTAAGCAGCTGTCTGTATTCAGGAAAGAAGACCGTCATGAGAGCCATCTGGCGCTGCTTCCGTGTTTTCTTCAGCCCACAGCGCCTGCATTTCTTTGCTGCGTTCTAGAAGTTCGTCCAGCGGGCCTTGATCCAGTACTCGGCCCTCGCTCAGGACGACCACCCAGTCGGCGCGGCTGAGTGCGGCGCGGCGGTGCGACACCACCAGGCAGGTGGCATCTAGCTCGCCAGCCAGGCTGTCCCACAGCGCACTTTCAGTCTTGGCGTCCAGGGCGCTGCTCACGTCATCAAAGACCAGGAGGTCGGCCTGACGCGCCAGCATCCGCGCCACGGCGGTGCGCTGAATCTGTCCGCCACTCAGCTTGACGCCGCGGGCGCCCACCGGGGTGTCTAAGCCATGTCCCAGCTGATCCAAGTCGTCCCCAAGCTGCGCGAGGCGAATGGCGCGGTCCAGCTCGGAGGCGTCCCCGCCACTCAAAACGTTCTCCCGCAGGCTGTCCGAAAAGAGGCCTGGCAGCTGCGCGGTATACGACGAGCGTGGCGGCACGAAAAAGCTGGCTGGATCGTCCACCTGCTCTCCATTCCAGAGCACTTGTCCACCCTGGCGCGGAATCAGGCCCAGCACGGCGCGCACCAGGGTGCTCTTGCCGCTGCCGATCCGCCCGGTGATCACCACGAACTGGCCTCGGCGCACGGTCAGGTTGATGTCCTGCACGCCTCCTGCGCCGCCGTAGTCGGCACTCAGGTTCCGCACTTCCAGCGTGCGGAGCGGTTCGCTTTTGGAGGGCAGTGGGGCCGGTTCCGGGGCCTCGCCGCGCAGGTACAGCGGGGCGTGGCGGGTCATTTCGCCAAAAGGAGCGTCGGTCATCAGGCGGTGCATGCGCTCAAAGGCCACCCCGGTGCGGCGGTGGGTGGCGATCCAGTCGCCAAAGAAGCCCAGGGTGCCGGTCAGGCGCGGCAGCAGCCCGATGAACAGCACGAAGTCTGACACCACCATGTCGCCGCTCAGTACCAACCGCGATCCCAGCAGCAGCACCACGCCAGTCGCCAGAAAGACCATGTTGGTGTTCACCCCCCGGATCAGTTCGGTCAGCAGCACGTCTTTCAACGCCGCGTCTTGCCGGGTCACGCCCAGACGCTCCAGGTGCGCGACCATCTGCCCTTCCTGGCCGGCCAGCTTGACAGCCCCCACCGCGCCAAAGGTCTCTCCGATAAAGTCGGTCACGCGGGCAGTGGCCTCGCGCATGCGGCGGCGGTAGGTACGGATGCGGGGCGCCAATTTACTGACCACCAGAATCATCAGGAAAAGGGGTGCGACCACCAGCGCGGTCATCAGGGGGTCTACCCGTGCCATCAGCCAGACAGACACCAGCACAAACAGCGCCATCCCGAAGCCGTCCACCCAGGCTTCGATGTACTGGTTCACGTCCTCTACATCGTCACGGAAGCGGCTGACCGCTTCGGCGGGGGTGTCTGGCAGGGCACGCGAACCGGACGCCGTCAGCAGATAGTTCAGCAGGTTGCGGCGTACCAGTGCCCCGGTGGTCGCCAGCAGCTCAATGAATTTGAGGAAGGCCGCGTAGAACACGCCAAAGCGCATCAGCCGCGCTGCCGCGAAGGCCGCCAGCATGATCCAGACGCCGCCCAGCGCCGCTTCGGCGGTTCCCGGCGTGACCAGTTCCAGACGCCGGAACAGCTCGGAGGTGACCCAGGCCAGGGCCGCCGGCAGCAGATACACGCTGGCCCACAGCACCATGTTGATAAAAAAGAGCGCCGGGTTGTAAGCGATGATCCGCCGCGCCAGCGCGAAGGTCTGGCGGCCATCTATGCGGTACGGGTTGTGTGGTTCCAGGCTGGAAGTCATGGGGGTTCCTTTGGGGGGGATGGGGATGTGGTTCTAGGCGTTCAGACGGCCAGCGGTTCAGGCACTCAGTTCGGCCATCAGTTCTTCGGCACTTTGTTCACTCTGTCCAGCAGCGGCGCGCAGCAGGGCGGCGTACTGTGATCTAGGATCAGCGGCCAACTCCTCGCGTTCGCCAAATTCCAGCACCTCGCCGGCACCCAGCACCAGGATGCGGTCGGCGCGGGCCACCGTTTCCAGGCGGTGGGCGATCACGATGGCGGTGCGGCCATGCAACAGGCGGTCCATTGCGGCCGTCAGGGTGGCTTCGGTGGCGGGGTCCAGGCGGCTGCTCGGCTCGTCCAAGATGATGACGGCCGGGTCACGCAGCAACACACGGGCAAAGGCCAGCAGCTGTGACTGCCCCGCGCTGAGGCTGCCGGTGGGCAGTGGGGTGTGGATGCCGTCTTCCAGCCCCGCCAACCAGCTCCCCAGTCCCACTTCGTGTAGCGCGGCGGCCACCCGCTTGTCGGAGACCTGCGGATCAAAAAAGGTCAAGTTGTCGCGCACGCTGGCCTGAAAGACCTGCACGTCCTGACTGACCACGGCCACCCGCTCACGCAGGCTGGGCAGGGCGATATCGGTGATGCTGAGGTTGCCCAGGCGCACCTCGCCGCCAGTTGGGTCGTACAGGCGCGACACCAGCCGGGTCAGGGTGGTCTTGCCGCTGCCGGTGCGGCCCAGTAAGCCCAGGGTCTGCCCAGCGGGCAGTTGGAAGGACACGTCTTTCAGTACCCGCTCGCCCCCTGCTTCGTAGGCGAAATCTACCCGGTCAAAGGTCAAGTCTGGGGCCTGCGAGGGCAGTTCCTGCGTACCCGAAGGCAGCCCCGACTCCAGGGCCAGCAGCTCTCCGATGCGCGAGAGGCTGGCCCCGGCTTTTTGCAGGTCTTGCAGCTGCTGGCTGAGCTGGTCAATCGGTTCTTCCACCATGCTCATGTACTGATACATCAAAAAGGCCGTGCCTAGCGTGATTGCTCCGGCAGCATAAAGTCCCACTGCCGCTGAGAGAATCGCCACATACCCGGCAGCAAAGAGGCCCATGCTGAGTTGCCAGACGATGGCGCGCGCCTTCCACGAGGCCAGGAAGTTGCCGAAATACTCGCGCTGCACGGCCAGGAAACGGTGCAGGTGGTGCTGACCGGCCCCCAGAGCCCGCACATCATCTAGCCCGGCCAGGCGTTCTTCCACGTAGCCGTACAGCTGGGCGCTGCTTTCACGCTCACGCTCGGTGGGTTCGATCCCGTGCTTGCGGACGGCATTCATGGCCCAGAGGGTAATCAGGGCGAAAGTGGTCACACCCAGGCCCACCCAGGCGTTGACCCGCCAGAACATGAACAGTGCCCCGATCAGCAGCAGTCCAGCTCCAAACACCCGTACCGCAAACTGCGAGAAGAAGTTGCTGAGCGCGGTCACGTCGCCGTCAATCCGCTCGATCAGTTCGCCGGGGGTGCGTTCCTTGTGCTCGGCCATGTCCAGACTCAGCAGGTGCCGGGTCAGGTCGGCGCGCAGCTGGTTGGTGGCCCGCCAGCCCACCCGCGCCCCCACGTAGGTCGCCAGGGCGTTCATGATCTGTACGCCGATGGCGAGCGCGATATAGGTCAGCGCCAGCCGGGTCAGCAGATCCAAGTCGGCCCCGGAACCCTCGCGGGCCGTGTCCACAAACTGGGCCAGTAACTGTGGAAGTTGCAGATTCAGTGCGGTGGAGGTGAGCAGCAGCGCAGCCAGGCCCAGCACCCACCATTTCAGGGGCGCCAGGTACTGGCCCAGCACGCGTAGGGTGCGGCCAGAAGCCCCGGCAGGCGCCTGCGCGGGGGTCGGTGAGGAGGCGCTCGTCGTCATATCGCTCAGCCTACGCCCGGCGCCGGGTCTAGAGCATGCGCCAGATGGCGTAGTGGGCCCGATGGACGCCGCTATATGAAAAAATACGCAGGCTGAGGGAGTGGCCCGGTCTGCGTAGCTGTCGGTGCTCGCCTACTCGCTCTTGCTGAGGTTCTTCCAGTAGTAGCCGTACAGCGGGTTGTAGTTCTGCGGCTCCATGCCGCTCAGGTCGTTGTGGTAGGCCAGGAAGCTGCGGCCCACCGGCAAGTTGATGTAGTAGCCCTCGTCGCGGGCACGCTCGGCCACCTGACCGTACAGCTTGGTGCGCTCGGCCTCGTCGGTGATGGTGGCGGCCTCATCAGTCCAGGCGTCAAGCTCGGGGTCGTTCAGGCTGAACAGTGGCGCGTAGAAGCCCTTGGAGTGATAGAAGGTCCGGATAAAGTTATCAGGATCGGCGTAGTCGGGACCCCAGCCCACCTGGCCCATCGGTTCCACGTCCACCGCGGTCAGGAAATCACCCAACGGCTTGCCCACCATGTTGATGCGGAACTTGGGGTTCATGGTTTCCAGGTTCTGCTTGAGCATTTCCAGGGCGGTCTGGTTCTCGGTGTAGCCTTCCAGATAGGCTGCCGTCAGCGTGAAGCCCTGCTCCCAGGCCTGGCCGTCATGCGCCGCTTTGCAGAATTCCTCGGCTTGGGCGGGGTCGTACGCCTGTGGCTCGACATTGCCGTCGTATCCCAGGAAGGTGTCAGGCAGCATGGCGTTTTGGTGGGTGCCCTGACCGCTCAGAACCTGATCAATAAAAGCCTGATTATCAAAGGCATAGGTAAAGCACCTACGCATATTCGCATCGGCAAAGAAATTGTCCGGTACGCCAGTGCCCCACTCGCCGCCCGTAGGCGTGTCACTGGCGCTGAGGTCCTGGTTCAGACTAAAGCCGTAGGCGCTCAGGCGCGGCATGTCGCCATGAAAGACGATGCCCGGCTGACCTTTGATCTGTGTCTCGGCCACTTCACGGCTGCTCAGGTCCACCAGGTCGGCGTCTCCACCCAGGAAAGCCTGAATGCGGCTGGCCTCTTCTGGCACCAGTTCCTAGACCACGTTCTTGATGGCGGGTGAGCCGTTCCAGTAGTCCTCGAAGGCTTGGACGGTCACGTTGCTGGTGTCCTGCGAAGCCAGTTGATAGACCCCGGTGCCGCTGGGGTCAGCCGAGAGGGCCGAGCCGCTGATGTCTTTGCCGATCCAGTCTTTCCAGGTGGCCTCGGTGCCGTCCCACTCGCCAAGTTCCTTGGCGTGCCGACTGTCCACGATGCCGTATCCGAAAAAGGCCAGCTTGGGCACGAAGCTGGGATCTACTTTAGGCAGCTTGAAGACCAGCGTTTCCCCTTCACAGGCCACCGCATTGCTGATCCGCTCCCAGGTGATGGAAGGGTCCTCAGAGGCGTTGACCTTGCTACCCAGCAGTGATTCGGCCAGGAACCAGTTGCCGGAGTCGGCAGTGTTGGTGATCAGGTCGCGCCGGAAGGTGTATTCGGCGTCGGCGCAGCTAAAGGCGTTGCCGCTGTGAAACGTCACGTCCGGGCGCAGGTTGAAACGGTACTGTGTGCCGCCCTCCTCTTCTGCCCAGTCGGTGGCCAGCAGGCCCTGCAAATCGGTCATGGAGCTGCCCTGATACGCCACCAGCGGTTCGTAGATGTTCTTGACGAAGAGGACGCTGCCGTAATCGTAAGCCGCGCCAGGGTCCAGGGTCAGCACTTCCAGGCGGCCCATGACTGCCAGGGTATTGGTGCCGGTCTTGGTCGGGATGACCTCGCCAGACGCTGCAGCCGGACTGGTAGCAGCGGGCTCAGTGGCGGTGTCTGTACTGGCAGCCGGTTCCGCTGGGGCAGTGTCGGCAGCATCAGGCGTAGCCGTGTCGGCGGCGGTACTGGCCTGGTCGGTGCAGGCCGCCAGGCCCAGGGTAAGAAGCAGCAAGGCAGATTTTTTCATGAGCCACCCCGTCTCGGCGATACGACACGTCGGCTACGTCATAGGCTGGCGCAGCGTGGCTGGAATTGAGACTGAGGTTTCAGTATACCGGAGCCGGGTTGGGCGTGGATGCGGAATTGTAGGGTGAAGCAGCCTTGAGCTGACGCAGAGAGAAGATGGCCCGAGGTCGGCTGCAGACGGTTGCAGGGCCTTTAGGCCAGCCATGTCCTCATCCATCCAGTGCTGTAATCGCGCTCCGGCGCTGCTCTACCCGACCTTCCAGCAGCAGGTAAATTGCGGCGGCAGCCCAGCCCAGGGCGGCCAGTGCCGTCCACATCGGCGCGGCCCCGTAGTGCTCCAGCAAGGCGGTGCCCAGCAGCGGTGCGATCAGTCCGGCCAGGCCCGACATGCTGCCCACAATGCCAAAATACCGCCCGCGCTGCTCGGGGCGGGCCAGTTCGCTGATCACCGTCTTGCTGATGGAGTAGGCCACGATTTCGCCCAGGGTCCAGACCACCACCGCCCCCATGTGCGTCCAGAGGGTATCTGCAAAAGCGTGCCCGAAAAAGCCCAGCCCCAGCATGGCCGCGCCGATGGCTTGCCAGCGGGGATGGTTGCTGCGGGCGATCAGGTGGCCCACCGGCAGGCCCAACAGGACGACCAACACGCCATTGACCGCCACCACCTGCCCGTACTGCGCGGGCGTGTAGCCGCCGTCGGCAAAGACCAAGGCCAGCATCTTGTAGCCCTGATAGGTCAGCGAATACAGCAGCGTGGCCAAGCTGAATTGCCACAGCAGCGCGTCACGCGGCAGCCAGCGTTGCAATTCGGTACTGGCGCTGCGCCCAGGTCGGACATTCGGAAAGCGCCAGCGCAGCAGCGCGGCATATAGGAGCATCGCCGCCGCGTCCAGGTAAAACACCAGCCGGAACGATGCGCCTGCCAGATAGCCGCCCAGCACCGGAGCCACCGACGCGCCCACATTGATGGCCCAGTACAGCAGGTTGTAGGCGCGGGTGCGCTGTGCGCCGTGGGTCAGTCCGGCCACGGCGCTGCTCACTGCAGGTTTGTACATTGCCTGAAACAGCGAGTAGGCCAGCACGCCCAGCAAAATCTCCCAGAAGCTGCCGGCGTGCGCCAGGAGAGCGAGTATCACCGCGCCCCCCGCGAGCGCCAGCTGCATGGTGACGCCGCTGCCCACGCGGTCACTCAGGCCCCCGCCCAGGCTCTCGGCAAAAAAGCGGCCCACCCCCATCGCACTCAGGATTACTCCCACCTGGGTCAGCGAAAAGCCTTTTTCGGCGGTCAGATAAAAGCCCAGCAGCGGCGCGACGAACTCGCCCAGACGGTTGAGTAGCGTTCCGAACCACAGCACCCAAAAGGCCGGAGGATAGCCTTCTCGGAGGGCATGCAGGCGCTGGGCAGGGGTCACGCTGCCTATCATGCGCCTGCGGCTAAGGGAGAGGTGGTGTCTGTGCGGGGGACAGCGCCCGCCATAGCTCCGGGGCCGTAGGGGGCTGACTCCGTGACCCCCGGTGCCTGCCAAACACGCCCCTCGCCCCACTTTCCGGCACACAGCGGCCCCTATACTCGGGCGCATGACCGCGCTGAGCGATGACTTTTTGCAGCAGCTGATGACCCATCACCGCGAGGGCGGGCGCTACCCCCCCAGCGAGTGGGTGGTGTCCTGGGCCGAGGGGCTCCTTTACACCCTCTTCCCGGAGCAGACCGGGCGCTGCATTGACAACGCTGCTTGCCTGCGCGCCGAACTGCTCAGGTCCGAGGTCACGCTGGCCCGCACCCTGACTCCCCTGGCCGCCGAGTTGCCGCAAGATGCACACGCGCTGGCCGGGGAATTTATGGCGCAGCTACCCGAACTGTATGCCCTGATGATGGCGGACGCCCACGCCATGTGGGAGGGTGACCCGGCAGCCCGCAGCCACTACGAGGTTATTCGGGCCTATCCCGGCTTTTACGCTGCATCGCTCTACCGCATCGCCCACCGCCTGCACTGCTTAGGCGTGCCGCTGCTGCCCCGGCTGATTACCGAGCGGGCGCACAGCCGCACCGGCATTGACATTCACCCTGGCGCAGTCATCGGGGAACGCTTTTGCATCGACCACGGCACCGGCATCGTGATCGGAGAAACGGCCCAGATCGCTAACGATGTCAAGCTGTATCAGGGTGTCACGCTGGGGGCGCTCAGTGTGGACAAGGACATGGCCGGAACCAAGCGCCACCCCACCCTGCACAGCGGCGTGATCGTCTATGCCGGGGCCACCATCCTGGGTGGTCAGACCGTGATCGGGCAGGGGTCGGTGATCGGAGGCAATGTCTGGGTCACCCGCAGTGTGCCGCCGGGAGCCAAGGTGTATTACAAGGGTGAATTGGATATTCGGCTGTTGTGAGGCGGCGGGTAGGAATCAGCACCTCTTTCACTCCGGTGCGGGTGCTTTACACTGCCGCCCATGACTGAACCTCACGTTGCCCTGCACCCGTCGGCGCTCGACCTGATCGGCAATACGCCCCTGGTTCGCCTGCACACCCTCAGCACCGACCGCGTAGATGTGTATGGCAAGCTGGAAGGCCAGAATCCCGGCGGCAGCGTCAAGGACCGCGCCGCCCGCGCCATGATTGAGGGGCTGCTAGAGCGCGGCGAACTGCCCAGCGGCACCCGTCTGATCGAGGCCACCTCGGGCAACACCGGCATCGCGCTGGCGATGATCGCCCGGCTGCGCGGCCTGGAGCTGGAACTGGTCATGCCCGAAAATGCCACCGCCGAGCGGGTTCAGACCATGCGGGCTTACGGCGCCACTGTCACGCTGACCCCAGCGGACGGCGGCATGGAAGCGGCCATCGACCACATGCACGCCGAGGTGGGGGCGGGCCGGGCGCAGATGCTCAATCAGTTCGGCAACCCTGACAACCCCCGCGCCCACTATGAGACGACGGGACCCGAAATCTGGCGCGACACCGGTGGGCGCGTCACCCATTTCGTGTCCAGCATGGGGACCACTAGCACGATCATGGGGGTATCGCGCTATCTCAAGGAGCAGAGTGACGCGGTCCAGATTGTGGGAGTGCAGCCCACCGAAGGGGCCAGCATTCCCGGTATTCGCCGCTGGCCCGAGGCTTACCTACCCGCCAACTATCAGCCAGAGCGTGTGGACCGAGTGATAGATGTCAGCGAAGATCAGGCCCGCGCCATGACCCGCGCCCTGGCCCGCGAAGAAGCGATCTTTGCCGGCATGAGCAGCGGTGGGGCTGCGCACGCCGCCGCCCAGCTGGCCCGTGAACTGACCGACGCCGGGAAGGGCGGGCTGATCGTGACCATCGTCTGCGACCGGGGCGACCGTTATCTGTCGTCGGACCTGTTCGCCTGATTGCCCAGACCGCCCTGCCCGCTATCATGGCCCGCGTGATTGTTTCGGTGGGCCATGACCTGATTGAACTGGGCCGGATTCGCGGCCTGCTGGAGCGCGAGCCGCAGCGCTATCAGCGGCTATTCGCCCCCGCCGAGCTGAGCTACGCCCTGGCGCAACGTGACCCGGTACCGTCACTGGCCGCCCGCTTTGCTGCCAAGGAAGCCTTTCAGAAAGTCTGGCCGCGCCCATTCGGCTGGCAGGAGGTCTGGGTCGAGCGGCTTGCTACTCCAGACGGCCCTTTTGAGTACGGCCCCCCGGCGCTGCACTTTGCCCCGCATATCGCCGCCGAGCTGCAGGAGCGCGGCTGGCGCACCCATCTCAGCTTGACCCACAGCCGCGAACATGCCTCAGCGGTGGTGGTGCTGGAAGCTTATGCCAGCCCAGGCGAACAAATTGGCTCCTAGCTTCGGGGCTGTGAAGGGCTTAACGCATAACTCATTTCCCGTGTGAAACTTGCCGCGTCCCTAGCAGGCGGACTAGGGTGGGACATATCTACCCAGGAAGAGGGTCAGGTGCTGGCCCGTACCGTGGGTCCCTCCGCCTCAACCGCACAGGAGACACTTATGGATGACGCAAGATCAGTAGCATGGAAAGTCGTGGCCGGTCTGGTCGCGCTGTTCCTGCTGGCTTCGGCCCTGCTGTGGGCTTTTGCCCGCACCACCCCGCAGCAGGAAAATGCCAACGCAGCTCAGGCAGCAGGCGTGACCACGCAGCAGAACCAGTCGGCAGAAGGTCATAGCAGCGCGGCGCAGCCCCAGTCGAAAGCCGCAGCAGGTGCTACCGCCCAGGATGGGGAAGGCCAAAGTGAAACGGATCCCAACACCGGACAGGCCGAAACCGAAGACGGTGAAGAAGGTGCCCTGGCGGGTGAATCCAGCAACACCGAAGCGGCAGATGCTGAAGCCATGGTGATCCATCCCGCCTTCAATGTCGAATCCGGCGAAGAGCTGTACGCCGCGGCCTGCCAGAGCTGCCACATGGCTGGTGGAGTAGGCGCTGACCAGGGTGGCGGAACCAAGAACTATCCAGCGCTGGCCGGCAATGCCAACCTGCAAACTCCCCAATATCCAGCCACCTTTATTCTCAACGGCGCGGGGGCCATGCCTTCCTTTGCCGATCAGTTGACCGACGAGCAGATTGCCATGCTGATCAACTATCTGCGCAATGACCTAAACGATTTTGACGGCGAAGTGACGCCTGGGGACATTGAGCCACTGCGTGATGGTGCGCGTTCGACCACGTTAGGAGATGATGCAGGATGACCGAGCAAGACCAGATCACCCCGGCTGCTGAAGGCACGGGCAGCCTGACCCGGCGCCGTTTTATCGAAATGATGGGTGCAGTGGGCGGCACGGCAGCCGCCATGCACGCCATGACCTCGCTGGGTTTTGCACAGGGCAGTGAGAACCGTATTCCGCAGCTTCAGGGCAGTGGCGCTGGCACCAGTGTGCTGATCCTGGGCGCGGGCCTGGCGGGTATGTCCTCAGCCTTTGAGCTGAGCAAGTTGGGCTACGACGTCCGGATTCTGGAATTCCGGGGTCAGGCCGGGGGCCGCTGCTGGACCCTGCGTGGCGGCGACACCTATACCGAACTGGGTGGCGAAACCCAGCAGGTGCAGTTCCAGGAAGGCAACTATTTCAATCCCGGCCCCTGGCGGATTCCATACCACCACCGCACCTACCTGGAATATGCCCGGCAGTTCGGTGTGCAGCTTGAACCCTTTATTCAGGTCAATGAAAATGCCTACATTCACCGCAGTGGTCCCGGCAAGAAGTACCGTATCCGCGAAGTGCGCTCAGACTTCTACGGCAACGTGGCCGAGCTGCTCAGCAAAGCGGTGAATGCCGGTGGGCTGGATCAGGACCTGACCGGCGATGACAAGGACAAGATGACCGAGGCCCTCGCCGAATGGGGCGCACTGGACGATGCAGCCCGTTACGTAAAGGGCATGGCCAGCAGCCACCACCGCGGCTACTCGGTCGATCCCGCCGACCGTCTGCAACCTGGTGAGCCATCTGACCTGATTCCGCGCAGCGATCTGCTGCAAGGCGGCTACTGGCAGAACATCATTGATGGCCTGGTTTATGACCACCAGCAGGCTATTTTCCAGCCGGTGGGTGGCATGGATCAAATGGCCCGTGCCTTCGAGGAACGCACCCGGGATCTGATTACTTACAATGCCCGCGTCACCTCACTGACGGCACAGGACACGGGTGGTGTGAGCGCAACGTACGTGGACGGCAGCGGCGCAGAGCAGCAGGTTCAGGCCGATTACTGCATCTGTACCATTCCGCTGAGCGTACTCTCGCAAGTGGAACTGAATGCTGACCCTGAACTGGTCCGTGCCACCCGTGAAATTGCCTACGCAGCCAGTTTCAAGGCGGGTCTGGAAGCCCGGCGCTTCTGGGAAACCGAGGAGCACATTTATGGCGGCGTAACCTACACGGACCTGCCGATCGCCGTGACCAGCTATCCCTCAACTGGACAGAACCTGGCCGAAACCGGTGTGGTGCTGGCCGCCTACCAGTTCGGGCCAGATGCACTGAAATACAGCGGCATGACGCCGCAGCAGCGCCTGACCGAAGTGCGTGGCATGTACGCTCAGATTCATCCGCAGATGCAGGATGAATTTATCAGTGGCGTCAGCGTGGGTTGGCACCGGGTTCCCTGGGCACTCGGCTGCTACGCACCGTACACCGATGAACAGCGCCAGGGTGCCTATGCAGTTCTGAGCCGCCGTCATGGCCCATTGATGCTGGCGGGTGAGCACATCAGCTACTGGAATGGTTGGCAGGAAGGTGCGCTGCTGAGTGCCATGAGTGCCGTGCAGGAAATCCACGGCGCGGCGCAGGCTGGTTAACGGCGATTCATTCGGGGCCAAGCAAGTTGGCGGCGGGCAGGCCAGAACTGGGGAGGGGGTAAGCTTTCTCCCCATAGTTCGCAGCCGCTCACCGAGAAGCCATACAAGAAACAGCGGCAAAGGGAAAATCCTTTGCCGCTGCGAGTTAGGGCGGGGAAACCTTAGTTGTTTTCACCGAGGACGAAGCTACCGCTGCCGGAGTAGGCGTTGACGATCCAGCGGTAGTAGCCGCTCGTGGCGTTGTAGGAGACGCGCTCAGGGTTGGCAACGCCGTTGGCTTGGGCGACGTAAGCCCAGCTGCTGCCGTTCCACTTCTGGAGGTAGAGGTCGAAGTCAGCGCTAGCAGGGAACTTCAGCTCGCCGGTGATGGTGCCGCCAGCATACTGGTAGTACTGGGTGACCTGGTTCTGACCGCTATACAGGGTGCCTTGGTAGGTGCGGTCATAGGTGGGCGGGGTGGGTTCAGGAGTCGGGGTGGGCGTGGTGCCGCCGCCGGGGTTGGTGAACAGCAGCAGGTTGGGGCTGCCCTTGGCGTCGGTCACCTTGTTGAGGGTGGCGTTGGTCTTCAGGGCACTCTCAACCTGGGCCGGGGTAAAGCCAGGGTTGGCTGCCAGGATCAGTGCTGCGCCGCCCGCCACGTGTGGGGAGGCCATTGAGGTTCCGCTGATGGTGTTGGTATTGGTGTCACTGGTGTGCCAGGCACTGGTGATGGAGCTGCCTGGAGCGTGGATGTCGACGCAGGAACCCCAGTTGGAGAAGGAGCTGCGGGCATCCGTATTGGTGGTCGAAGCCACAGTAATGGCGCGGGGAGCGCGGGCCGGGCTAACGTTACAGGCGTTCTGGTTTTCGTTGCCGGCAGCCACCACCATGACCAGACCCGAGGTCACGGCGTTGGTCACGGCGTCATCGGTGGCTTGGCTGGCTCCACCACCAAGGCTCATGTTGGCCACAGCAGGGCGACTCTGACGGTTCTGGGCAGCCCAGTTGATGCCAGCGACGACACCAGAGTTGCTACCGGAGCCGTTACAGGCCAACACTTTGACTGCGACCAAGCGCGTAGCTTTGGCGAGGCCGTATTGCGTGCCGCCTACCGTACCTGCCACGTGGGTTCCGTGACCGTTACAGTCGGTGTTCTGGCCGTCTCCGGTGGTATTGGTACCGAAGGTGGCACGCCCACCAAAATCAGTGTGAGTGGTGCGGATGCCCGTATCAATCACGTAAGAAACGACGTTGGCAGCAGTTTGGTCATAGACGTAGGTGCTGTTCAGCGGCAGGTTGCGCTGGTCTACGCGGTCCAGCCCCCAGGTCGCGCCGTTTTGGGTGGCGTTCAACTCCACGACTTGGTCTTGTTCCACGTATTTGACGCGGGGATCACTGCGTAGGGTTTCCAAGTTCTCAGCGCTCAACTTGGCCGCAAAGCCGTCCAGTACGAATCCGTAGACCTGTTGTACCGTGACGCCCTGTGCCTGCAGGCCAAAGGCCTGAATGAGGCTGTCCTCGGTCTGAGCGCTCAGGTTGTCGCCCAGGGCGCCGTCCTTGAGCACCACGATGTACTGGCCAGGAATGGCCTTGGCGGCGTCTACTTCCAGCAGAGGGGCCACCCCATTGGGGCTGCGCTCAGGCACAGTCACGGCGCCTTGGTCAGCGCTGGGGGGAGTCGGAACAGCGGCAGTAGGTGCACCGTTACCGCAGGAAGCGAGCAGCAGGCTCAAGCCGAGGGCCACAGCAGTCATCTTTTTCATGTTCTTACCTCTTTCGAAACGGCAGTGTCCGCAGGTCTTCCCAAACCCGCTGGTGGCAATTCGCCTAGATGAACCCGTTTCATCCAGCACATTAAGGTGCCATTACTGTTTTAATAGTGACTCAGAATTCATGTTCATGATTTACAAGCTGTTGCCCAAGGGCTGTTCTGCCTTCCAAGCAGCAGATTTGACTTGTGTGGCACGGTCTGGATACGCACCCAGCGGTACTTTGTGCTAGAGACGAATCCGGGGCAGGCGCGCCCGGGTGCCTCCTCATACAGGGGCGGGCAGTTTTTAAGGAACCTTGAGAACAGGGCGTCAACAAACGGTTTCCCATCCTTTAACCCAGATGACGCGCCATAGTACTTTATGAACACAAAAGCTGTACCTGAACAGGAGCTTCCGGGCGCTCAGTTGCTACCGACGGAACGAACTGCGCTGGGCGTGCTGGGCAGCGCCCTGCTGCTCAGTGGTCTGGGGCAACGCGGGGTAGGTCGACTGGTGCTGATGGGCCTGGGCAGTGGCCTGGGTTACATGGCCGCCAAAGGACGTAACCCGCTGGCGACTGCCCTCAAAATTCAGCAAAATGACTCCGGCGAGGTAATGGTGCGGGAAGCCGTCACCATCGGCAGGCCGGTGGATGAAATCTACGCCCAGTGGCGTGATTTGCCGAACCTGCCGCGCATCATGTCGCACCTGGAGCGAGTAGAGTTGCTGCAAGGAAACCGTTCGTGCTGGACCGCCAAAGCGCCTGCGCCCCTGAATCAGGTGACCTGGGAAGCCGAACTGACCGCTGACGAGCCGGGGCAGCGCATCGCTTGGCAATCGCTGCCGGGTTCACAGATCGAAAACAGCGGCGAGGTGCTGTTCCGTGAAGCCCCCGGCGGGCGCGGCACCGAGGTGGTGGCCCGGCTCAGTTACCGGCCCCCTGGCGGCAGTTTCGGGGCAATTGCGGCGCGCATCATGGGTGAGGAACCCGCACAGCAACTGCGTGACGACCTGATGCGCTTCAAGCGTGAGCAGGAGCTGGGCTATAACCCCACCACCAACGGACAAACCAGTGGCCGCGCCGACGCAGGCGAGCGCAAACCAGAGCCTGCGGCCCAGCCGAAACCAACCAGTGCAAAGACGCAGAACATGCAGAAAAAGGGTGAACAATGAAAGCGATCGTCTGGCAGGGAGTCAATCAAGTCGGAGTAGAAACTGTTCCTGATCCGGAACTGTTGCTGCCTACCGACGCCATCATCAAAATCACCTCCACGGCCATCTGTGGCTCGGACCTGCACCTGCTGGACGGCGCGATCCCGTCCATGCAAAAGGGTGACGTGCTGGGTCACGAGTTTATGGGTGAAGTGGTCGAGGTGGGCCGCGATGTCAAAAAGCTCAAGGTCGGGGACCGGGTGGTCGTGCCGTTCAACATCGCCTGTGGGGTGTGTGATCCCTGTCAGCGTGGCCTGTACGCGGCCTGCGACAACTCCAATCCCAATCACCGCATGGCCGAAGCGCTGTATGGGGCGACCAGCGGCAGTGCGCTGTTCGGCTACTCGCACATGTTCGGCGGATATGCGGGCGGACAGGCGCAGTATGTCCGTGTTCCCTTTGCCGACGTCGGCCCCCACAAGATCGAAACCGACCTCAAGGACGAGCAGGTCCTGTTCCTGACCGACATTTTCCCGACTGGTTATCAGGCCGCCGAGAACTGCGACATCGTAGAAGGCCGCGATGTGGTAGCCGTGTTCGGCGCAGGCCCGGTGGGGCAGTTTACCGCCCGCAGTGCCCAGATGCTGGGAGCGGCCCATGTGATCGTGATTGACCGCGTGCCGGAGCGTCTGGCGATGGCCGAGCGCTTTGGCTGCCAAACCATCAATTACGAAGAAGAAGATGTGTTGATTGCCCTGCTTGAAGCGACCGGTGGGCGCGGCCCCGACCACGTGATTGACGCGGTGGGCATGGAAGCCCACGGCCACGGCCCCGGCCACGCCCTGGACATGGCTCAGAAAGTCACGGGCCAGACCTTCGACCGCATTACGGCACTGCGCTGGGCCATTCTCAGCTGCGCCAAGGGCGGGACCGTTTCTATGCCGGGTGTATATGGCGGCCTGGTAGACAAGATGCCGATGGGCGCGGCGTTCGGTAAGGGCCTGACCTTCAAGATGGGCCAGACCCACACCCACCGCTATATCAGCCCACTGCTGGAGCGGATTGAAGGCGGGCAGATTGACCCCAGCTTCGTCATTACCCACCGCGCTTCGCTGGATCAAGCCCCGGACCTGTACAAGACCTTCCGTGAAAAGCAGGACAGCTGTATCAAAGTGGTCCTGAATCCCTGGGCCTGAGCCTCAGCGCTGGCCCGTCCCCGCTGCGGCGGGGATTTTTTATGCCGCCGCCACTGTGCCAGACTGAAGCCATGACCGACCAAGCCCAGAAAAATGTGGGACGCCCCGGCGCTCCCGACAGCGCGGATCAGGCCTACAGCGACTTTACGCGCAGCCTGAGCTACGGCGATTATTTGCAGCTTGAGCTGCTGCGTAGCGCCCACCAACCCGTGACCGAAGCCCACGACGAACATCTGTTTATCGCCATTCATCATGTGTCAGAGGTCTGGCTGGACCTGATCGTGCGCGAACTGCAAGCTGCCATGCTGCTGCTGGAAGGGGGCATCACCGACGGGCCGCTCAAGATGTTGAGCCGGGTGGTCCGCGCCGAAGAACAGATGACGAACGCCTGGGATGTCCTGAAGACCATGACGCCCACCGACTATCTGGAGTTCCGCAGTGCATTTGGGCAGGCCTCGGGCTTTCAGAGCGAGCGTTACCGCATGATGGAATTCATGCTGGGCAACCGCAACGCCGTGATGCTGCGTCCCCACGCCCACCGTGAAGAGCTGTACGGGCCGCTGAAAGAGGCGATGGAGGCCCCCAGTATCTATGACCTGACGCTGCGGCTGCTCTCGCAGGCTGGATTCGGTCTGCCTGCCGAGGTGCTAGAGCGTGACTACTCGCAGCCCTACCGGTCTCACCCCGCCGTCAAAGCGGCCTGGATGGAGGTGTACCGCAACACCGACCGATACTGGGAGCTGTATGAATTGGCCGAGAAATTGCTGGACGTCGAAGATCAGTTCCGGCGTTGGCGCTTTAACCACCTGACCACCGTGGAGCGGGTGATTGGCTTCAAGCGTGGCAGCGGCGGGACCAGTGGCGCAGGCTACCTGAAAAAAGCGCTGGATGTCGTCCTGTTTCCGGAGCTGTGGGAAGTGCGTACCGAGCTGTAAAGCGGCCTTTCACGTACTTGGGCAGCTAGGGGTGATCACGCCTGTTACGCGCAGCTGCTGTCCCCTGTCAGACGGTGTTATGGCCGGGAGAATAAACTGATCCTGTCTTTTCCTCCCGCCCCTGAACCGCTGGATGCCAGTCCGGCGGAGCTGCGGCCTGATCTGGTCAAACTGGACCGGGGCCTGATTCGGGATCTTCAGGGTGATGATCCGAGGCTGCCTCTGGTTACGGCGCTGATCCGTTACGCCCATGATCTGGGTATCCGGGTGGTGGCCGAGGGCATCGAGACGGAAGCTGAACTCAGAACGGTGGCCGAGCTGGGAGTGGACTGTGGTCAGGGATATTTCCTGGGGCGCCCAGCTGCTGGCCTGACTGGCCTGTCTAGGGAAGCTGCGGCGCTGTGGCCGGGGCTGACACGTTAACCGACAGGCGTGCGCGAGCTGATGTTCTCTCTCGGTGCCTAAGAGGTGCCTCAAGGTTTAGGTGCTTGCAGGAACCAGCTCCACTCGGTTCAGTCGTTCACGTTGCTGCCGCCAGTCAGGCCGCACCTGGTCCAGCAGGGCATAGTACCGGGCCGAGTGATTGAACTCGCGCAGGTGGCACAGCTCGTGCAGGATGACGTAGTCAATGCATTCCTCTGGAGCATGCAGCAGTGCGGTATTCAGGTTCAAGTGGCCCCGGCTACTCATCGACCCCCAGCGGGTCCGCATGGTGGTGGTGCGAAAAACTCGCCGGAATGGTGCAGGCCGAAAGTGGCAGCATGCGCCAGGAGCGCAGGCATCCGCGACGAGAACACCTCCCGCGCCCGCTGCCGCCACCAGTCCTTCAGCACTGCCTCGGCTCGGTCCTGTGACTGGACTGTGACGTACAGTTCGCCGGGGCGAAAGCTCACGCCTTCAGGGTGTTCTGGCTGTACGTGCACTTGCAGACGGTACGGTCGGCCCAGGTCGTACCAGTCTTCACCAGTGACATATCGGCGCGGCGGTAGAGGAGGAGAGAGCTGCGCCACTTCGCGCAGTTTCCGGGCGATCCAGGGGGCTTTGCGGGACAGAGCCGCTTCTATCTCAGAGCGACTGGCCTGCAGCGGAGCTGTGACCAGCACCTCGCCTTCCCGCGTGACTCGAATCCCCAATGTGCGGCGGGCACGGCGGGTCAGCTGATAGGGAATGGCGGTCTGGCCACGGCTAAGCCAGTGTTTCAGCGCCGCACCTGGCCCATCGCCTGGTTGCCTAACACCTGGCGGACCAGCTTTACACGGTCATCGGCATTCAGACCGTACACGACCAGGGCCACTGCCCGCCCGCCTTCAGCCAGGGTCGCGGGTGAGTCGCTTGGATACACCGTGCGGACGATGACGCCGTCCTGGGGATTGGCCTGCCCAGCGCCGTCTGCGAGGACCAGGGTCACCGCTTCCTCCTGCCGTGCCCAGCGCCCGATGGCCTGCACTTGCTGCACCGACGGCCAGGCGATGTAGGTCAGCCCCAGCACCAAGCCCAGCATCAGCTGCACCCACCAGGGGAAGCCCAAGAGTCCTGTGACCACTCCAAAGACCACACCCAGGACCACCAGCAGCAGCAACCGCTGTGGCGTCAGGCCTGCCGGGTTCTGTCCTGGTGTCAGTTCGGACGGTTGCGGATCGCCAGGTTTGCCCGGCATGGCCGTGACTATCCGCCGCCCAGTAGCCGTCAGCCCATGTAGTTTGAGGCTATCGGCGAACACTACGCCCGCATCCCCCTGCCACAGTGGCCGTCCGATCATCGCTGCCTTGATCTGTTCTTGCACGCTTCCTCTGCCCTGACCCTGTGTCACGCTAGACCTCCTGCTCCGTTGTTCTTGGCCGTTCCTGCACTCGGTACTGCTCGGCCAGACAGTTTATCCAGCAACTGCCACGCTGACCTGACCTTGCCCCTGTTTTCGGTGCCAGACTGATTGCGAATTCAGCAGCAGACTGGGAGGCATACGAACGGCAAACGGTATAGCTCAGAACTTGCACCTGAATACGTAGACAAAAAGCGCTCCCAGAGCTGAACATCTGGAAGTGTGTACAAACAGGTTTCAGGGGAGCGCGCCCATATTCTCTCACAGCGGATTCTGGATGGGGTTGACTCGATTTTGAATCGCTCAGGTTAAGCAGCTGTAGCTTGGCACTCGGCTTCTAGGGGCGTCAAGTACCCCAGGCTCGAATGCCGCCGTTTGCGGTTGTAGTACACCTCCATGTACTCAAAAATGGCTTTCTTTGCCTCCTCATGACTGCGATACACGCAGCCATCCACCAGCTCACGCTTTATGGTCTCGAAAAAGCTTTCAACCACGGCGTTATCCCAACAATCCCCCCTTTCGACTCATGCTGCACCGCATCTCATGTTTCCGAAGCGCGGTTTGAAACATCTGGCTGGCGTACTGGCTTCCCCGGTCGCTGTGGTGAATGAGACCCGCAGGCGGATTCCGCCTGCTCACCGCCATATTCAGCGCAATCAATGGCAATTCTGTGGTCATGGTGCTGTCCATTGACCAGCCCACAATCGTTCTAGCAAATAAATCCATCGTCACGGCCAGGTACAGCCAGCCTTCTTTTGTGGGGATGTAGGGGTAGTGGTACGGAAAATCCTTCAAGCCACGTTCGAAGATTCCGTAGCTTCAAGCAGTTTAACCCAGGGGTAGGCATACCCCAGACTGGAATGTCTCCTTCCAGAGTTGTACCAGTTTTTAAACTTCGTGCTGAACGCACGAAGCTGGGCAATATTCGTCAATTCTTCCCGGAAGACGCCGTCATATTTGAAGGTCCGGTTGAGCCTTTCCAGGATGCCCATTCCTCGCTTCTGTGAGACCTTGGCCCGTACCCAGTTGCCCGGCTCCTGACGGGCCGCCTGGAATGCGCCAGACGTAAAATCTGAGCCACCATCAGTCATGATCAGGAGCTGCTCGTCTATGCCGAGATGGTGCAGCACATGGACTCCTTGTTGCAGCGCGGCCACCGCGCTGCTGGCAGAGAGATTCCGGACCACTTCAATGTGCAGCAGTGCGCGACTTTCCACGTCCAGAACGAGGTAAGCCCAGCAGATCCCGTCCGGTAGGCTGAGCCGTGTGGCATCCATCTGAATTCGGCGGCCCGCTGGCCAGAGAACGATAGAGGTAGGGCATGCCGATGGACGGCGCTTCTTTCTGGGAACTGGGCGCTGCACCTTCAACTCCACCATGCAGCGACGAACAGTATGGAGGCCCGGAGCAGGCCGCAGAACATCTTGTTGTAGGTAGCCTGATAAATCAGACGGTAGCCGCTGAGTGGCTCTTCAAGGGCTTTCAGCCGTACCTCTTCCAGGACGTGCTGACGTCGCTCCGTCCGCTGTGCAGAACGCTCTGCGTTCTGCCGGGCATCGCGCAGGACGTGATATGGACGCTCCACCTCGCCAGCAAATCTGCTGAGACTGAGTTTCGGGTGGTCTCTGAGCAACTCCTGATAGCACGCCAGGAGTTCATCTACGCTCAGAGACCCCGGATTTTTTTTGCAATGTAGAGCGACAATTCCTTATCCGCAATGATGGCCTTGAGCTGCTGGACTTCCTTCTCCAACTTCTTCTGGGCTGCATCCGGCCTGGCTCCCTGGAGGCGGGCACGGCCCGCTTCCAGAAACTGGGCACGCCAGGTGTGAAGCAAGCTCTCGCTGACCTCGTATTCACGAGCAGCTTCTGCGATGGTGTGCTCCCCGCTCAGGACAGCCAGAACAAGCTGCTCCTTGAGTTCAGGTGACCAGGTTTTGCGCTGTTTTCCCATATCTTCCCTCCAGTGGGCCCCACCCTCCTAAAAAGTGGGGCCGATGTGGAAGGATTTCGCGTACCACTACCTGCTGCTTTTTTTTAGGATTTCACGCTCCTGACGCAGAATCTCGTTCTCTTTCCGCAGCCTCTGAATTTCCTGCTCCTGTGGGGTCAGGGTCACCCGACCCTGACCTGGAAATGCGGCTGTCCCAGCCTTCTGAGCTTGGAGTCTCCGGCGGTAGAGTACAGAGGTGCTGATTCCGAGGTCACGTGCAGCCCGGATTGGGCCGACATCCTCGCGCGCAGCGAGTTCGATGGCCTGACGCTTGAATTCGGCGGTGTAGGTCTTTCTGGTGGTCATGGTCTTGCCTCCTATGGTGAGGCTTAACTGCACCGACTCAAAACTGCACTAACCCCAAACTGCGCCAACCCAAACTGGTGCTTACCTTCCTTAAAGAAGGATTCCACCCCCCAGCGATGCGCACCCTCAGCAACGATCTCGTCCCTCTCCAACAGTTCAGACGACACCGCGAAGAATTCACGGTCCCCACGATCTACTCTCCCCAGAGACAGCGTTTCCAGGGGCCAGTTGGCAAGGTTGACATACCCTGCATGGGGACAGTCCGCCACCGTCACCCGCCCAGGATGGTCCGTGCGCCGGTTGCTCCTCACACCCACCACGAACTCGAAATCGAGGTGCCGCACGCCTTCCAGAAAAACAGCGGCTTCAAAGCCGCTGTCCGCTAGGACACGTACCCGGAAACGTTTCTTGATGAAGTCCGGCACCTCTTCCAGTAGGTCGAGCGCCAGAGTGATGGGCGTGCTGGTGTGCTTGCCCTGGTACACCCGGTAGGAAATGGGGAACTTCAGTTCCCCATACTCGGCAAACAGGACGACCAGGTGGATGCCATGTCTACCGTTGTAGACGCTGACATAGGGCAGCTGAGTCCCCACCTTTTCCACCGTGGTCAGATCCACACTGAGCCGCAACCGAGGTCGGCGTTTGGAGTGAGCTACGTCCAACAAAATGCGCCACTGGATGTCCTGCGTCTCGTCCCAGCAACGGTCTGAATCCCAGTCATAGACGTTGAAGAAGCGACTCAGTGCGCTGGGACTGACTCCTTCAGCTTGGCTGAATTTGATCTTCTGGCCTGGACTGTGGAAAAGGTGCAGCGAAGCCTCCAGGCTTCGCCGTTGATACAGCGTCTCTGAAACCTGCCCAATCACACTTCCAGATGTTCAGCTCTGGGACCGCTTTTTGTCTACGTATTCAGGTGCAAGTTCTGAGTGATGGGTTATAGGCCCGCCCCTGCGCAGCTGATGGCAGAAGGAGGAAGGCAGCAAGCCCAAGGCTGCCGGTCAGCCGCCGCACAGCCTGGACTTTTTCCTGGCTCCTTTTGTCCCTTGCCCGTGCCTGCCATACTCAGAGCCGTGTCCGCACCGCCCAATTCTCCCGTGCGTCCTACGCCACAGCTGCTCGCGGCCCTGCTGCATCCGGTCCATGCCTCGCCGCTGGAGGCCATCATGGACACGCAGCCGGACTTGGCCTTCTATCTCAAGGACATCCAAGGCCGCTACGTCATGGTGAACGAGGTGCTGCGCCGCCGCACGGGGCGCGCCCTCAAAGGCGACCTGCTGGGCCTCACCGCCGCTGAGGTCTTTACCGGGGATACCGGCGAGCGTACCCGCTTACAGGATGAGCAGACCCTGCTGGAGCGCCAGGAATTGCATGACGTATTGGAGTTCTATCTGACCGGGGCCGGCGAGCCGATCTGGTGTCTGACCGACAAACTGCCGCTGATCGCCCCCGGCGGGGAGGTGCTGGGGCTGGTGGGTTTCTCGCGTGACCTGCCCACCGCCAGCCGCCACCCTGACTTTCCGCGTGTGGCGTCGGCGCTGGCCTATATCCACGCTCACTTTGCCGAAGACCTGCGCCTGCGGGACGTGGCAGCCCAGGTGGGGCTGTCCACCGATACCCTTGAACGTCTGGTCCGCCGCGTGACCCGCCTCACGCCCAAGCAGTTGCTGCTGCGCGTCCGCTTTGAACATGCCGTGCGGCTGCTGCGCGGCACGGAGCTATCGGTTTCGCAGGTGGCGCATGCTTGCGGGTACAGCGATCACAGTGCCTTTAGCCGCAAATTCCGCATGATGGCTGGACTCACCCCGCAGGCTTACCGCAAACGCCTACGTGAGATGGGAGAGAAGTAGACTGGGCGCGAACCTGTTGCGGTGGGAAAATACCAGGGGGTTCGCGCAAGCCGAAAAGCCTGTGTCAGGCGTGAAGCATGACAACCAACGTAGGGTAATGGTCCTGAAATTTGCACTTCGCGTTTCAGCCTGCCTTCGGATGGGCTGTGGATTGAAACATGTCGTCCGGACTTCCCCTAGAGCGTGCCAGGAAGACGATCCAACTTCAGGCCAGTAATTTCTGTACAGACAGAATAGCGAAGGCGAGCCAATGGAAGCCGAGCAGGGTTGAGGGCAGCCTTTCAAGGTCACGGGCCAGGCGACGAAAGCGTGACGACCACGCGAAATTCCTCTCTATAACCCAGCCCTTCGGGAGCAGGATGAAGCCCTTCGCTCCAGTTGGTCGTTGAACAACGACCAACTCTACATCTAAAAGTGCGGCGTCCGTTTCAGCTTGCTCTCCTGTATACCCTCCATCGGCCAGGACGACGTCAATATGCTCGCCAGTGACTTCCTGAATCTGATGACATAAGTCGTAGACCTGGTCACGGTCCTGCTCGTCTGCAGGTGTAACAAGCAGAGCGATGACGTGACCCAGTGTGTCGACGGCGGCGTGGACCTTGCTGCCTCTGCGCTTCTTTGCACCATCAAAACCTGCGCGGTGACCACTTTCAGGCGTGTGACCTTGCCCCTGTTTTCGGTGCCAGACTGATTGCGAATTCAGCAGCAGACTGGGAGGCATATGAACGGCAAACGGTATAGCGAAGCACCTATTCTGAACATCCTTGGACAGCTTGAAGTGGGTACGTCTATAAGCGATTTGGCGCGACTTCATGGAGTCGCGCCAGGGACGATTTATCGCTGGAAAGCCAAATACGGTGGCATGACCGAAGACGAAGCCCGTCAATTTCGTCAGCTGGAGGCGGAAAACCAGCGTCTCAAGAAGTTGGTCGCTGATCTTTCGCTGGACAACGCCATGCTGAAGGAGGTGGTTGGACGAACGTGGTAGGGCCTGGGACCACATCCCAGGCGAGAACGCCCCTCAAAAAACAGATAGTGACCTTCCTGAAGGACACCTTCGCCGTGAGTGAACGGCGGGTCTGTCGGGTGCTGGATCTCTCGCGTACGACCCACAGAAGAAAAAGCCCAAACTCATAAGTTGCACCTTGCATAGCTGAGCGAATAGCCGTGCTGGAGAAGAAATTCTCGTTCTTTTTGGAGCTGACTCAGAAGATGGTTGAGCCTGACTACGGGGAACAGGGTGTAGAGGGCCAGGCGTGCCGCCTCTTTCAAGGTCATCCCTTCTGAGCGATGCAGTATGGTCAGGGTGAAGGCCAGGAAGACCATCAGAATCCAGCGGTCCAGACCCCTGGCAGTTCGCAGCGCGAACTGCGCCAACCCAAACTGGTGCTTACCTTCCTTGAAAAAGGACTCCAATGTCCAGCGCCGCCCACCCTCAGCAACGATCTCGTCCCCCTCCAACAGTTCAGACGACACCGCGAAGAATTCACGGTCCCCACGGTCTACTCTCCCCAGAGACAGCGTTTCCAGAGACCAGTTGGCCAAGTTGACATAGCCTCCATGCGGACAGTCCGCCACCGTCACCCGCCCAGGATGGTCCGTGCGCCGGTTGCTCCTCACACCCACCACGAACTCGAAATCGAGGTGCCGCACGCCTTCCAGAAAAACAGCGGCTTCAAAGCCGCTGTCCGCTAGGACACGTACCCGGAAACGTTTCTTGATGAAGTCCGGCACCTCTTCCAGTAGGTCGAGCGCCAGAGTGACGGGCGTGCTGGTGTGCTTGCCCTGGTACACCCGGTAGGAAATGGGTGGACTTGCTAGGCTTTGGTGGAAGTCAGGTTCAAGAGACTTCACAATGGAGGGCATCATGCCTACCCCCCAAGCAGGTGTATTCCGCCCAGTTCAAACAGGAAGCCGTTCAACTCGTTCGCACCAGCAGAAAAAGCTGCGCTGAAATCGCCCGGAACCTCGGTGTACCTGGTAGTGGTACGCGAAATCCTTCCACATCGGCCCCACTTTTTAGGAGGGTGGGGCCCACTGGAGGGAAGATATGGGAAAACAGCGCAAAACCTGGTCACCTGAACTCAAGGAGCAGCTTGTTCTGGCTGTCCTGAGCGGGGAGCACACCATCGCAGAAGCTGCTCGTGAATACGAGGTCAGCGAGAGCTTGATTCACACCTGGCGTGCCCAGTTTCTGGAAGCGGGCCGTGCCCGCCTCCAGGGAGCCAGGCCGGATGCAGCCCAGAAGAAGTTGGAGAAGGAAGTCCAGCAGCTCAAGGCCATCATTGCGGATAAGGAATTGTCGCTCTACATTGCAAAAAAAATCCGGGGTCTCTGAGCGTAGATGAACTCCTGGCGTGCTATCAGGAGTTGCTCAGAGACCACCCGAAACTCAGTCTCAGCAGATTTGCTGGCGAGGTGGAGCGTCCATATCACGTCCTGCGCGATGCCCGGCAGAACGCAGAGCGTTCTGCACAGCGGACGGAGCGACGTCAGCACGTCCTGGAAGAGGTACGGCTGAAAGCCCTTGAAGAGCCACTCAGCGGCTACCGTCTGATTTATCAGGCCCTACAACAAGATGTTCTGCGGCCTGCTCCGGGCCTCCATACTGTTCGTCGCTGCATGGTGGAGTTGAAGGTGCAGCGCCCAGTTCCCAGAAAGAAGCGCCGTCCATCGGCATGCCCTACCTCTATCGTTCTCTGGCCAGCGGGCCGCCGAATTCAGATGGATGCCACACGGCTCAGCCTACCGGACGGGATCTGCTGGGCTTACCTCGTTCTGGACGTGGAAAGTCGCGCACTGCTGCACATTGAAGTGGTCCGGAATCTCTCTGCCAGCAGCGCGGTGGCCGCGCTGCAACAAGGAGTCCATGTGCTGCACCATCTCGGCATAGACGAGCAGCTCCTGATCATGACTGATGGTGGCTCAGATTTTACGTCTGGCGCATTCCAGGCGGCCCGTCAGGAGCCGGGCAACTGGGTACGGGCCAAGGTCTCACAGAAGCGAGGAATGGGCATCCTGGAAAGGCTCAACCGGACCTTCAAATATGACGGCGTCTTCCGGGAAGAATTGACGAATATTGCCCAGCTTCGTGCGTTCAGCACGAAGTTTAAAAACTGGTACAACTCTGGAAGGAGACATTCCAGTCTGGGGTATGCCTACCCCTGGGTTAAACTGCTTGAAGCTACGGAATCTTCGAACGTGGCTTGAAGGATTTTCCGTACCACTACCACGTATTCAGGTGCAAGTTCTGAGCTATACCGTTTGCCGTTCATATGCCTCCCAGTCTGCTGCTGAATTCGCAATCAGTCTGGCACCGAAAACAGGGGCAAGGTCACTTGATGCAGGGAAGGTGAAACGGAGAGGGCGTGGACGTCCGAAGGTCCGTGCCCGTTTCATCCTGGCAGATCGTGCCTACAGTGGCGCAAAAGCACACGAATGCTGTGAGCGGCGGGGAATGCACCTGGTCTGTCCTCCAAAGCGGAACCATAAACGTCCCCGGTCATATGACCGGGGACGTTATCGACAGAGGAACGTCATTGAACGATTGGTCAACCGATTAAAGCGTGCATGCCGTATCGCCACACGCTTCGAAAAGCGGATTTGTCATTTCGAGGCAATGGTGACATTGGCTTGTGTCATGGAGTGGCTGTGAGAGTTTGCAGACACACCCTAGCGGGCTTTGCGGTTTCAGCCTGCCTTCGCTTCGGGTGGGCTGTGGATTGAAACCCGACACGCACCAGCACCGCCAGCAACGGGCGCGGGTTTCAGCCTGCCTTCGGGCAGGCTTCTTTCGCTCCTACCACTCCGCCAAGTCGTCTTTAAGATCATCCGCCGCCAACCGGGCGTACCCCTTGCGGGTGGTGTCCACCGACTCGTGGCCCAGGTGCGCGGCCACCCGCCCGAAGTCCTTGACCTGTTGCAGCAGCCGCGTTCCCGCGTATTTGCGCCCAGGGTGAAAGCCCCGGAATTCTACGCCAGCGGCCCGGAAGGCCTTTTGCAGGTGGTAGCGGGCCGTCATCACCGTGCCGTAGCGAAAAACCTTTTCCGGCGGGGTGGTGCGGTAGCCGGTGTCGTATTCCTCGCCTCCGGGGCCGTGGGTGACCCGGTAGGCCCGCGCCGCGCGGCTAAGGCTGGTGCTCATGGCGACCATCCGCGCCTTGCGCCCCTTGCCGCTGCGCACATGAATGTGCCCGCCATCCTCGTCAATGTCCTGCCACTCCAGGGCCAGCGCCTCGCTGATCCGCAGACCCGCGTGGGCCGTCACGAACAACAAAAATTTGGCGTGGATGTCGGCCACGTCCAGTACATCGGCCATCTCGTCTTCGGAATAGGGGGGCCGCTTGATGATGCCGGGGGTGCGGTCCTTAGGCACGCGGACATCTCTAAAAGGGTCAGCCTCGGTGGCCCCGGCCCAGCGCAATGCCCGGTACAGGCAGCCCGCCGCTGCCACCTTGAGCTGCACGCCCGCTGGCTTGCGGCCCTGCGCCAGCATCCAATTCACATAGCCCTGTGCCATATGCCGCCCTGGCTTGAGCATGCTCACAGCGTTCTCGGCGGTGTACTCCACAAATTGACGCGTTCCCAGCTGATACGCCTCGACCGTGCGTGGGCTGGTCAGCACTCCGCTGCTGCCCCCGTGGGCCAGGTAGGCTGTGGTCAGTGACACCAGTTCGGTCACGTCCTTTTCCATCGCTGCCCGCGCTGCTCGCCGCTTCAACTCGTCGTCGTGCAGGTTGGTCCATTCCCGTGTGCTGGACAGCAAATCTCCAGTGTATTGCTGTAGTGCAGTGGAGGGGGTCACACGGGCATGATAGCTTAAGGCCATCCCGAAAACTCCACTTGTCCCGACCAGGACGCAACATCTTGTATATGGCCCCCGGCGAGGTGACAGATATGGTTGCAAGCCTCTTAGAATCTGGCTAGAATCACCCTCAGTCAGACCAACTGGCCAACCATCCGAAAGCACGCGCCAAACGGCGTTTTTTGCGCGTGTTGTCTCGCTTTATGCTTGCTTCACCGTCCAAGACTCTGGCTTGGTCGGGAAGGGTGCGGTGTGCCGAGACAGGGGAGTCATCGCTATGCAACTGATCTTCGATTCCATGACCGGCAACACCCGCCGCTTCGCCTGCAAGGTCGCGGGACTGACGGGGCTGGAGGCGGTGGCTCTGGCTGACGCTGACCCCCACCAACCCTACTTGCTGCTGACCTATACCTTCGGGAGCGGGGCCGTGCCGGACAGCACCGCCTCCTTTCTGGGCCAGCATGGGGCGCTGATGCGCGGAGTGGTCAGCAGCGGTAGCTTTCACTGGGGCGACAGCTTCGGGCGGGCAGGGGACATGATCGCGGCGCAGTACGGCGTGCCTTACGTGGCGCGGGTCAATAAATCGGGGAACGCTGCTGACGTGCAGGCCGTGGCCGACTGGCTGGGAGCGTACGTCAGCCACGCGGCGGACTGAGATTTCAGTACATCAGTGCGGCGCGGGCAAGGCCAGCGCTGCGGGGAATGGACGGCCAGAACTCGTCCGGGAATGAGGCAAAGAATATGGAACGCTGGATAGAACTGAACAACAAGGTGCTTGCGGGCACCGAAATCAACACCACTTTTGATACCGACGCCCTGCAGGTTTATTTTCAGGAGAAGGTCAACCCCAACACGGTCTTTTTCCACGACCTGAAGGAAAAAATCCGTTACATGACCGAAAACGGGGTCTGGGACGCCAGCCTGTTCGAGCGCTACAGCTACGACGAGGTGCAGCAGGTCTTCAACCGCGCCTACGGCTACAAGTTCCGCTTCAAGTCGTTCATGGGTGCCTATAAGTTCTATTCCGAGTACGCCACCATGACCCCCGACCGCTCGCGCTGGCTGGAACGCTACGAGGACCGCATGAGCATTACCGCGCTGGCCCGCAGCAGCACGGTGGAAGAGGCGCTGGAACTGGTGCATCACCTCGTCAACCAGACCTTTACCCCGGCCACCCCCACCCTGATGAACTCCGGCAAGGCCAACACCGGCCGCCTGGTCAGCTGCTTTCTGCTCCAGGACTGCACCGACAACCTCAACTCGATTACCAAGACCCTCAGCTTCGTGGCCGAACTGAGCAAGGGCGGCGGCGGTATCGGGGTAGAGGTGAGCAACCTGCGTGCCCGTGGCGAGAGCCTGCGCGGTATCCAGAACGTGACCAAGGGCGTGATGGGTGTCGCCAAGATGCTGGACAACATGTTGCGCTACGCCGACCAGGCCGGGCAGCGTCCCGGCGCGGGCGCCATCTACCTCAGCGTGATGCACGCCGACTTCATGGACGTGCTGAGCGCCAAGAAAATCGCTTCCGACGAGGACTCGCGTCTCAAGACCCTCAGCGTGGGCGCCACCATCCCCGACATCTTCATGCAGAAGGTGCGTTCCGGCGAGGACATCTACCAGTTCTACCCCTACTCCATCGAGCAGGAAACCGGCCGCGAGTTCACCTCTATCGACTGGAACAGCGAGTATCAGGCGCTGGCCGACAACCCCCGTATCCGCAAGAAGCGCGTCTCTGCGCGGCGGGTCTTCGAGGACATCGCCATCACCCAGGGCGAGAGCGGTTACCCCTACCTGCTGTTCGAGGGCAACGCCAACCGCGCCAACCCCATTCCCAACGTGGGCAAGATTCTGATGAGCAACCTCTGCTCGGAAATCCTGCAGCCCACCCGCCCCAGCTACTTCCACCCCTACGGTGAGGAGCACAAGGACACCATCGGCCTGGACGTGAGCTGCAACCTGTCCAGCCTGGTGATCGAGCAGACCATGAAAAGCGGCGACATGGGCCGCGTGGTGGGCGCCGCCATCCGTATGCTGGACGACGTGGCCCGCTCCACCTCCGTCACCGAGGTGCCGGCCGTCAAGCGTGCCAACGACGAGATGCGCTCCATCGGCCTGGGCGCGATGGGTCTGCACTCGTTCCTGGCGAAGAACGAACTGATTTACGGCTCGGAAGAGGCGCTGGACTTCGTGGACACCTTTTTTGCGGCGGTTCACTACCACGCCCGCAAAGCCAGCATGGAAATCGCCCGTGACACCGGTTTCGTGTTCGGTGGCTTCGAGGGCAGCCGCTACGCCGACGGCTCCTACTTCGAGCAGTATCTGGCCAAGGACTTCACTCCCAAGACCGCCGAGGTGGCCGCGCTGTTCGAGGGGCACACCCTGCCGACGCGGGAAGACTGGGCGCAGCTGGTCCGCGATATCCAGCAGCACGGCC
The DNA here is from genome assembly GCF_020889625.1 of Deinococcus radiophilus. GTDB lineage: Bacteria > Deinococcota > Deinococci > Deinococcales > Deinococcaceae > Deinococcus > Deinococcus radiophilus. The sequence continues at coordinate 100,760 of NZ_CP086381.1, read as the reverse complement.
TGGCCCACTCCTTCGTCATGGCGGTTGCGCCGACCGGCTCCATTTCCTACGTGTCGCACGCCTCGGCCAGCATCATGCCGATTACCGAAAAGGTCGAGACGCGCACCTCCAACAAGGCCCGCACCATCTACCCGATGCCGCACCTGAACGTGGACACCGAGTGGTACTACGAAGAAGCCTACGACATGGATATGAACCGCGTGCTGGACACGGTCGCCACGGCCCAGCGCCATGTGGACCAGGGCATCAGCTGCACGCTGTTCGTGCCCGGGAACTCCAGCACCCGCGACCTGCAACGCTACTACATCCAGGCGTACCTCAAGGGCGTCAAGACCCTCTACTACACCCGAATGCGCAAGACCACCATCGAGGAATGCCTGACCTGCGCCGTGTAACGCTGCGTGTCTGAAGGTCGGGGGGCCGGAAGGAAGGGCCGCCCCCACCCCCTCAGACGTTCAGCCTCCTGCACGCTCCGCTTCAATCCATTTCCGCCCCCACGCCCTGCAAAGGAGCCTCATGCACCCCCACACCGACCCCTTTTCCGCCACCAACTGGTCCGAGCCCGAGGACGGCTTCAGCGCCACCTTCTACGAGAAGTACACCTCGCAGCTGTGGTTCCCCGAAGAGATTCCGCTGAGCAACGACGCCATCGTCTGGAAGTCGCTCAGCGAGGCCGAGCGCTGGACCTACATCCACGCCTCGGCGGGGCTGAACGCGCTGGACACCCTGCAGGGCGAAGTCGGTATGCCGGCGCTGCGGCACCTGGTGGACGGCCACATCCGCAAGGCCACCATCCAGTTCCAGGGCATGATGGAGGACATCCACGCCAAAAGCTACTCCCTGATGAATAAGACCTTCCTGACCACCTCCGAGGAGCGCGAGGTGTTCGAGTGGGTCCGGACCCAGCCGCAGCTGCAGAACAAAATCAGCATCATCATGGCCATCTATAACGACCCGGACGTGTCAAGGGTGGGCCTGTGGAAGAAGATGGTGGTGTCGTGCATGTTGGAAACGGCGCTGTTCTACTCGGGGTTCTTCTATCCCCTCTACCTGGCGGGGCAGGGACGGATGGTGTCGGCCGGCGAAATTTTCAACCTCATCATCATGGACGAGGCGGTGCACGGGGTGTACGTGGCGCTGCTGGCCCAGGAGAAGTTCGCGGAGATGAACGAGGCCGAGCAGGCGTATGCCCTGGCCTGGTACGAGGACACCCTGATGCAGCTGTACCGCAACGAGCTGGCCTACACCGAGATGCTGTACGCCGACGTGGGACTGGTGGACGAGGTGAAGAAGTTCATCCGCTATAACTGCAACGTGCTGGCCGACAACCTCGGGGTGAAGCGCTCCTTCGAGGACGAGGAAATCAACCCCATCGTCCGCAACGGCATCAAGGCCAAGGGCACCACCCACGATTTTTTCAGTGCCAAGGGCAACTCCTACGCCAAGATTGCCGTGGAAGCCCTGACCGAAGACGACCTCGACGACATCTGGCCCGAACCCCGCCGCGTGACCCGCAAAGACCCCGCTCGCCCCGCCCACCTGGAGGCCCTGGCCCATGACTGAAACAACCTCTGCAAACCTCACCGATCAGACCCGCTTCGTGCTGCTGACCCAGGACAACTGCCCCAACTGCGAACGCCTCAAGCTGATGCTGGCCAGGCCCCTCAAGGGCCAGTTCGACAGCCAGATCGTGACCGTTCACCGTGAGCAGAACGCCACCGAATTCGGTGCACTGACGGAGCAGTACGGTGTGCAGAGCACCCCCGCCCTAATTGACCGCGAGCGCGGCGAGGTTCTGCGCAACACCGGCGGACTGGGCGAGGTGAAGAACTTTCTGACCGCTTGAATTGTTGAAAAAGAGGAGACAATTTTGTCTCCGCAGCTTGATTTACTATGCGAATAACAAAATCAAGTGATTCCCTCCCATTCCCCATGCCTTTCCTAAACCGCGCCCGCATACCGAACTGCTAAGCTAAGCCGATGTTAGATGTGCCCTCTCCCTATCCCTGGAGTGCCCGATGAGCGGCGGTCTGGTTGCCCTGCTGGATGATATTGCGGTGATCGCACGTGCTGCCGCAGCGTCCGTAGACGATATTGCCGCTGCCGCTGGCCGGGCGGGCACGAAGACCATTGGAGTGGTCGTGGACGACGCCGCAGTGACGCCCCGTTATGTTACGGGTCTGTCTCCAGCCCGCGAGCTGCCGATTATTGCCAAGATCGCGAAAGGGTCGCTGCGTAACAAGCTGGTCTTTATCCTGCCAGCTGTTTTGCTCCTGAGCGAATTTTTGCCCTCCGCCATTACCTACGTGCTGATGGCCGGCGGAACCTATCTGGCCTTTGAAGGGGCAGAGAAGGTCTACGAAGCTTTCTCGGGCGGGCACCATACCGAGTCGGCCGCAGAAGACCTGGCCGATCTCAGCAGCGAGGAGCATGAGCAGAAAATGGTGGGCGGCGCTATCCGTACCGACCTGATCCTGTCCGCAGAGATTATGGCCATTGCCCTTGCCGAAGTCGCCGACCAGCCACTGGTCTCCCGCGCGCTGATTCTGATTGTGGTGGCACTGGCCATCACTGCCCTGGTGTACGGCGTGGTGGCCTTGATCGTCAAGATGGACGATGTCGGCCTCAAGCTGGCCCAGAGTGGTCGCCCCGGCAGTGCCGCATTGGGCCGTGGCATGGTCAAGGCCATGCCTTATGTCCTCAACGCACTCTCGGTCATCGGCACAGCGGCCATGCTCTGGGTGGGTGGGCACATCATCGTAGACGGTCTGGCCAAGCTGGGCTTCCCCGAACTGGAACATCTGATCCATGACGTTGCGGTGAGTGCGGCTCACGCCGTCCCTGCTGCCCACACTTTCGTGGAATGGCTGGTCGGCACGGTGGGTTCAGGTTTGTTCGGCTTGCTGGTGGGCTTTTCCGTAGTGGCGCTGCTGCATCTGCTCCCGCTCCGCCGCAACGCACACTAAACCTGTGTCCCTGGAACCGGTTGCTTCCTGGCCCTATCCACCCGCACCCTGGCAACTTCAGGGCAGTGCGGTAGGGTCGGTCTTTATCGTATCGGTCGGCTCCCTGCCTTCGGCCCTGTTCGCGCATTTGCCACCTGGCGCACGTCTGCTGGGGCTGGGTGGGTATACCCTGGCCGTTGTGGGTGCCCTGCACTATGGTCCTGGCAGTGATCTGGAATATGAAGAACTGCTGGTGGCCTGCCCGGTTCGTCTGAATGGACGCTTACACGTGACCGTAGGTCAAATCTGGGTCAGCAGTGTGCCAGCGGCGGCAGGTGGACGTGAGCTGTGGGCCGTGCCTAAGCGCTTGGGCGCCTTTACCCGCCGTACGGCCCCTGGTTATGTGATCACCGACCTGGGAAGTGGCTCACTGCATGTTTCTCTGCTGGCCCGTGTAGGACGGGTGGGACCACCTGCTCTGCGTGTCCCGCTGACGCTGGCGCAGTTCTTGGATCAACAGGTAGGGCTGAGCCGCTGCCAGATCCAGGGCCGACCACGCCGGGCCAGGGTCCGCTGGAGCTTTGGTTCTCCTGGTCCGCTGGCCTGGCTTGAAGGTCGCCGCCCGCTGCTCAGTCTGGGCCTCACTCGGTTGCGAGTCGTGTTCGGCCTCCCCACCGATTGACCCCTGTAGCGCGGGTCAAACGCGTATGCTGATGGGGTGAACTCACTTTGCTGCTTGTCTCGTGGGGCCGCCCTGGGCTGCGGCGTCTTTTTACTGTTGGGCGCTGGTTCTCCGGTAGCTGCTCAGTTTCCGGCGCAGCCTGCCTCGGTGCAGCTGCTTCTGAGCACTCCAGCACCCAATACCTTGCTGGCGCTGGTCCGTCAGGCCAATCAGGTGCCGAACTCACCACGTTACTTGCATGAGCGACTGCGCCACCAACTGCTGAATGAGGCTGGAGACCGGGTGGTGCTTGGCTTTGAACATGATCTATGGGCCGACTTGGCGGGACAGCGCTTTCAGCTAGAGGAATCTTCAGAGCAGCGTCTGAACAACCGTTTTGTCGTTGGTCCGGACAGGGCGGTCCTGTTCACCCCGCAAGGTGGTACGGTTCCCTTGCCCCGCCGTGACGCTGCCCAAATGCAGGCGGCCCTGCGGGGCGGCATAGTGGCACTGGCGCTGGCAGACAGCGCTGGCTACCGCGTCCGCAGCCTCGGAGAGCAGACCTGGGCGCAGGGTCAGCCGCTGGGCTTACGTGGTCCAGTGCTAGAAATCAGCTGGAAGGCCGGTAAGGTGCAGTATTTGCTGGATCCGCAGTCTTACCGGGTGTTGGCTGAGCGGGGCGGTACTGAAGAAGATCTGCACTACGTCACCTATTACGGGGACGTACGTGGGGGAGGGGCCACTGGGTTAGCCCAGGCCCAGGTCCTGACCTATCTCCGGGAAAGTGATGACGGCCTAAAAGTACACGGCCGTGCCGAAGTCCTGGAGCGTCGTTTTCTTCCTGATCTGCCGGTTGGTGCCTTTGAGGTGTCCAAATGAAAATTGTATTTTCTGCGCGTCAAAAGGGTTGGAGCCGAACCTTGGTGCTCAGTGCCTTGCTGGTGCTGTGTCCGCTGGCTAGCGCTGCATCTGGCACGGCTGAGGGAGCCGACACCGAGCTTGTCACAGCCCAGGGCCTGTTCGATGAGGTGATTTACGAACTGGCCCTGAACTACAACGGTCCCTCGCAGCTTCGTGCTCAGGAATTACGCGAACGCTTTTTGCCGCAGCTGCGGCGGGTGTGTGCAGCTGAAACAGTTTGCCACTCCGAGGCTGCTTATGGCCTAGTCAATCAGATGTTGCTGGCGTTGGAGGACGACCACACCTATTTCCTTACCCCACAAGAGATGGACTACATGTCTGCACTGACGGTTGGTGGAGACACGACACGTTCATTCGGGATGTGGTGGCGACGGCTGGAAGGGTGGGGGGCTGTGATTACCGAGGTCCTCCCCGGCACTCCTGCAGACCTGGCCGGGTTGCGACCTGGGGACCTGATGACTCATCTAGGGCAACTGCCCTTGGACGGTGAATGGGGGATGGCCAAATTGTTTGCGGCGGCCCGTAGTGCCCGGACGGCAGAGCTGACCTTTGAGCGGCATGGAAGGGTCCGTACGGCGTCGTTGGCGGGAACACTGGTCGAGACGCCACCCGTCAGTCTGGACATGCTGGATGACCGGACAGCGCTGATCCGGCTGAGAACCTTTGACAGCATAGGGGTGGCTCAGGATGTCCATAACACGCTGCGCCGTGCCGAGTTGCTGGGGGCCACACGGGCCGTTCTTGACTTGCGCGGCAACCCTGGTGGTCTGGTGACAGAGACCATGCTGGCGACGGGGGCACTGACCCAGCCGGCGCCACTGCGGGAAGTCACCCGCATTTCTACAGAACTGTACAGCTATGACAGAGGACGGTACCTGACCGGGGGGCAGGCGGAAACCGGCACAGGAACGCGGGTATTCAAACCTCAGCGTTTCACTGGCCCCCTGGCGGTGCTGGTTGATACCGACTCGGCCAGTGGTGCGGAGTTCATGACCCGTGACTTGCTGGTTCGCCCTGAAACGGTGGTGCTGGGGGAAACCACCGCAGGCCTGGCGGATACATCATCACATCTGATCCTGTTGGATGATGGCTCGGCGCTGTGGGTGACTGCTGCCCAGATACAGTCGCAAAGCGGTCAGGTGCTGGGTTCGCGGGTGCAGCCGGATGTGCCTGCCCCGCGTGACGATGCAGCGTGGGTCCGTACGGGTGAAGACCCCCAATTGGCCGCGGCCTTGCGGGAGCTGGGCAAGCTCCGCTGAGAAAGAGTTGGCTTAGAGATTGAAAGGCGGGCCTTCGCGCAGCTGCTCAGGATCAATGCCGCAGGCCAGTGCCAGTGCATCCACGCTTTGGCTCAGCTGCTGTAACAAACTGATCAGGCGGGGGCGTTCGCTGACTGCGGGGGACGCGGCCAGTTGGTCGGCCACTGCTTGCTGATGCCTCAGTGTGGCCAGCGCAGCACTGCCCAAGTGTGCAAAGTAGTCTTGGCGCTGCTCTGCTGGGAGCTGAAGGAGTTCGCTCAGCAGATATCGGTTGTGCGCCAGGTGATCAGCAGCAACCATCAGGAGCGAAGATGCACTCAGGCTGTTGATCTGCCGCAGAGCAGTGGCCTGACGCATGCCTGTTAGATCATCAACCAGCACGGTCACCCTCAGGCCAAACTGGTTCAGCATCTCGCCGCGCAGGGCTTCCTGATTTTGTTTGCTCTGTTGGGGTCCGTCTGTCGGAGCACTGTGGAGGAGTGCAGCAATCGCTTCGTCCTCGCTGGCCCCATGATCAAGGGCTATTGCTGCAGTGGCCAGCAATTGGCTCAGATAGGGCAGTGAAGCTGGAAGGTCCGCTGTGGTGTCGCGGAAGTGCCCATGATGCCAGCGGGCCGCCAGGAGCAGGGCCTGAGTGAAGCGGTCCGTTAAAGGAAAGCTGGGCGTAGCAGTCATAGCTCGAGCTTACCTGAGTGATCTGATGGATAAGGTAGAATCCTTCACCCCTAAGTGGACTTAGGGAAGAAGATTTCTGAGTACAGGAAAATAAGCTGCCACCCGGTTACAATTCGGTTCGCTTAAGTTGAAGGACCTTGACCATAAATTCCCCCACCCTCTACCCCTCAGAGAGCTTTGGAGGGGTCTTCTCGTCCATTCTGTGAGCAAAGAATTTTCAGGCTGTCTGAAACGGTGTTAATCATCTCGCTGATCGCGCTTGAGCTTAGAGGCTGCCCCTGAAAATCGCGGTGACGCAGGTGTAGGCATGATTTTCAGGGACAGCCTGGTACAGCTTCGTAGGGGAGCGAGTAGATGCGGACACTCTTGAGCAGCTCACTCTGTTTTCCGGATCAGCTCTATGGCTGGGCTTGCTGGACGCCCCGTTGAATCAATTGGTAAGCACAGCTGTAAGCAGGCGGAATCTCTGGTAAGTCGTGTGCAGGGAACCACTGTGCAGCTTCAATTTCGCCGGGCTGTGGCACGATGTCGCCGCCGACATATTCGGCAGTAAAGGCAACCATCAGCGAGTGAGGCAGTGGCCAGGGCTGGGAAAGGACGTACTGAGGGTCACGGATGGTCACCCCCAGTTCCTCCAGGGCCTCACGGTGACAGCAGTCTTCCAGGGTTTCGCTGGGTTCAACGAAGCCGGCAATCACCGAGTAGAGACCAGGCCTGTGGCGGGGACCGCGGGCCAGTAGAAATTCACGCTGGGTTCCTTTGCCCCGCCAGATCAGGACCATGACGGCGGGCGCGACGCGTGGGTAACTGGTCAGGCCACACTGGGGGCAACGGCGAGCCTGCTCGTGGTTCAGAGCCTGAGTAGGCGAGGCGCAGCGTCCGCAAAAGCGGTGGCTTTGATGAAAGTCCAGGATTTGTGCAGCGTAGCCAGCCAGGGCTGCGTCCTCTGGACTTCGGCTGGCCAGTTCGCGCAAGGTGGTGGTTTGCTCTGGGCCAATTGCCTGTGAACTGTAGGCGGCGGCGTAACTCTTCCCTTGCCATTTGCCCAGGCCAAGAGCTGCTGTGATGTGTGGCATCTCCCCTAATTGGGGCCAGCCTGCGGGTGTGGGTGAAAGAAAATGCTGGCCGTCTGGAGAAAAGCAGAGGAGAAAACTGTCAGGGGTGGGCGTGATTGGAACGGTTTGGAAGGCTGGTGGGCGTGAGAAGGCAAGCATGGCTGAGTATAGGGGGAAGGATCAGGGGTTAAGCTTCTCCTATTTTGTAATTCGCTGTATAAAACTAAGCCTCATTGTGGCGGAGTATGGTGAACAGACATGACCTCTTCTCTTGGCGTGCTAGAGCCCCATCTTCCCTGGATTCGGGAACAATTCCCTGGTCTGAACTCGCCCTGGGCCTTACTTGACAATGCGGGCGGGTCGCAAACCCTGCGGCGGGTGGCCGACCGGGTACGCGACTATCTGCTCGAAACCAATGTGCAGCTGGGAGCCAGCTATCCACGCTCGCAGGGAGCGGCGGCGCGAGTACAAGCGGGTGTGCAGGCTGCCGCACATCTGATCGGGGCCGCTGATCCCCGGGAAATCGTGCTAGGTAGCAGCACCACCCAGCTGATCAGCAATCTGGCGCAGGCGATGGCGCCAGGGCTCAGGGCGGGTGACGAAATTATCCTGACCAACGTGGACCACGAGGCCAACGTGGGGGCCTGGACACGGCTGGAGCGGTTCGGCGTGCAGATTCGTTTCTGGCAGATCAACCCTGAGACGCAGCAACTCGAACTGGAAGGGCTGGACGCGCTGCTGTCTGCGCGCACCCGGCTGGTATGCTGCACCCATACATCTAACGTGCTGGGCGGCATTCAGCCCATTCGTGAGATCGCTGACCGCGTCCACCAGGCTGGGGCAAAGCTCTTGGTAGACGGCGTGGCCTACGCTCCGCACCGCCGGGTGGATGTGCAGGACCTAGGCGTGGACTACTACCTCTTTTCGTATTACAAGGTGTTCGGGCCGCACTGTTCACTGTTGTATGGACGTGAGGAACTGCTGCTGGAGCTGAGCAACCTCAATCACTTTTTTATTACAGCCGATGATCTCCCCTACAAACTGCAACCCGGCAATCTGAACTATGAGCTGACCGCCTCCCTGCCTGGGATCAACGATTACCTGACCGAGCTAGGTGGGCGACTGGGAGCCGCGGCTGGGCAGGAGCTAGACACGGCCTTTCACGCCATCGCAGAGCATGAGGCTGCCCTGACCGGGGCACTGCTGGATGTTCTGAACAATCATCCGGCGGTGCGGATGATTGGACCACCCAGGCACCAGGCCGCGGAACGGGTCGGCACCGTCAGTTTTGTGGTGGAGGGCCGCAGCTCACCGTCCATCGTAGAGGCGCTTGAGGAGGAGCAGATCGCCGTTCGGCACGGTCATTTTTACGCTACTCGGCTGATTAGGGCACTGGGTCTCGAAGAACAGGGGGGCGTGGTGCGGGCCTCACTGCTGCACTACACGACCCCACAGGAAGTCCAGCAGCTGATTGAAGCGCTGCAGCAGACGATCGGCCCTGCCTGAAACGCCAGAATCCGCTCAAGCCTGGGGCAGAAATGGACGTGGAACGCGCAGTATAGTCGGGCCAGAGCGGCCAGCCCGGTTCAGCCGGGAACGGACCGCCCCATCCACTGGAGGAAACCACCATGAAATATCCAGAAGCCATTGGCGCTGCATTTGTCACTGCTGTCCTGGCCGCAGCCATCGGGCTGACCCAGGTACGGACCCCTTCTAGCGAGGGACTGGGCGCAGGCAACATGCCCATCACCAACCCCGTCGAAGGCGAAGTGGGCGCAGGTCAGCAAAGCCAGCCTGTCGAAGCGAGTGACCAACCCATCAGCACCGATACGCCCGCCGAGGGCACTGAAGAAGGAGGGGCTGAGGGCAGCGAAAGCTCAGGTACTGGAGGCGCAGATACCTCTAGCGCTACCGGGACTCCTGCCACGACGGATAGTGCAGTGACGACGGACAAGGCCGAAGGCGCGGCTGAAAATGAAAGCGGCACACCGGAAGCAGCGGAAGAGGGGACATCCGAAGAAGCCACTCCTGCCGCTGGGGCTACCGAAAGTTCAGCCCAGGGTGACGCCGCCGCTGGCCAGGAAATCTTTGCCGGCTCCTGTGGTGGTTGTCACGGTGCCCAGGGACAAGGCGGCATCGGTCCAGCCATGACCGAAAATGCCAATGGCTGGGACCTTACCGGCTTCACCCAGACCCTGCGCGAAGGCGTCACCCCCGATGGCCGTGAACTCGCCCCCACCATGCCCCGCTTCTCCGAGGCCCAGCTCTCTGACGCCGACGTCGCCAACATCCACGCCTGGGTCCAGTCCCTCTGATCGGCTGACCACAGCCGCCTCTTCCCCGGCGCAAGTTGAATCGCGCCGGGGTCGTCTGGGGCAGGTGCTCTAGACTGGACCATGCTGAAAAACCTGCTGAAAGTGGCCGCCGGACTGCTGCTCATTGCTGTGCTGGCGCTGGTGGCCGGAGCACTTTATTTGCGCAGTCAGACCTTACCGCAGCTGAGTGGTACCCTCTCAGCTGCCGGGCTAGGCGGCGAAGTGACCGTCACACGGGATCAGCACGGCATTCCCCACATTGCCGCACAGACGGACGAGGACGCGGTCTATGCGCTGGGCCTGGTCCATGCCCAGGACCGCGCCTGGCAGCTGGACTTTCAGCGGCGCATCGCGCAGGGACGACTGGCCGAGGTGCTGGGAGAAGCGGCGCTGGAGCAGGATAGATTTCTGCGCACCTGGGGCTTTCAGCAGGCTGCCCAGACGGCGCTGCCCGCTTTGTCTGAACGCTCCCGTCGCCTGATCGCTGCCTATACCGCGGGAGTCAATGCCGGCTTTGCCCAGGGGAAAACGGCACCTGAATTTCTGATTCTGGGCTATGAGCCTGAACCCTGGACCGACGTGGATTCAGTGGCCTGGAGCAAACTGATGTCCTTCGACCTGGGCGGCAACTGGGAGCAGGAGCTGGACAACTGGAACCTTTGTCACAAGGGTGGGTCCAGAGCACTGACCGAATCGTCCCCGCCCTATCCGTCAGATGGGGTAACCATCCTGAGTGCCGACGAGTTGCCGGTAACAGGCGAAGATGCCAGCGCGCCTGGGGATGCCTGCCCAGCGGGCGACCTGAACGGGCACTTGTCGCAGCTCCGGCAGCACCTGGCCGCCGCCCGCGAGCTGGGCATGGCTGCCGAGCCGAGCAAAGGCAGCAACAACTGGGTGGTATCGGGCCAGCACACCGAATCGGGCCTGCCCCTCCTGGCCGACGACCCGCACCTGCAACTGCGTAACCCGATGCTGTGGTATCTGGCAGAGCTGAAAGGCGACGGGCTCAGCACCATCGGGGCCACCATTCCGGGATTGCCTGCCGTGGTGATCGGACGCAATCGGCAGGTGGCCTGGGGGGTGACCAACCACAATCCGGATGTACAGGGCCTGTTCGTGCTGCCACCAAACGCCGACGTGACGGTCCGCGAGGAGGTGATCCGGGTCAAGGGCGGAGAAGATGTGCGCCTGAATGTCGAAGAAAGCGAGTACGGCCCGGTCGTATCCAAGCTGGGCGACGCCGCCGACGCGCCCCGGCTGGCCCTGAGCTGGCCCACGCTGATGCCGGGCGACACCACGCTGGACGCCTTTTTAGGGATCAACTATGCCCAAGACTGGAATGGGTTCCGGGAGGCCATGCGCGCCTATGTCGCGCCCAGCCAGAGCTTCGTCTACGCGGACACGAGCGGCAACATCGGCTACATTGCGCCGGGACGGGTGCCGCTGCGGCAGGGCTGGGACGGAACGCTGCCCGTCCAGGCCGATGGAGAACACCGCTGGAACGGCTGGATTCCGTTTGAGGAACTCCCGCAGACCTACAACCCCGCCGACGGCATGGTGGTGACCGCCAACAACCGCTCGGTGCCGCAGGGCTATCCTCATCTGCTGAACAATGACCGTGGCTGGGCCGACCCCTACCGGGCCAGGCGGATCACCGAACTCCTGAATGAAAAAGCCCCCCTCAATCTGGCCGACATGGCCCAAGTGCAGAACGACACCTTCAGTGGTCCCTGGCAGGACCTGCGCGCTGATCTGCTGGGGGCCCTCCGCAGCCGCCTAAGTGACCGCGCCGAGGCGGCGCTGGATAGGCTGGCCGCGTGGGACGGCGTGCTGGCGACCGATTCGCAGGCCGCAACCCTCTTCGAGTGGTGGCTGCGTGGGCTGAAAGATATGGGGCAGGACGAATGGGGGCAAACGCTGAGCACCCGCGCCGTCGCTGAGGCACTCCGAACCGACGGCCCACTGTGCGCGGTCGGTGGGGAAGGGGGCTGCGACGAAGTGCTGGCTCAGACCCTGGAATACGCCGCAGAGCAGGCCGAGCAGGCGCCCTTTTATGGGCGAATCCATCAGGCCCTCAGTGCCCATGGGGCTTTCGGTGAGGTGGAGCGCCTGGCCCCCATCTTCAATACGTCGGTGGCCGCTCCCGGCGGCAGTGACACTGTGAACGTGGCCCGCCCCAGCCGTGAAGACGGCACGCTGAACTTCACTGCTGCTGCCAGCTACCGCCAGCTGATTGACCTGGCCGACCCTGACGCCAGCCTCTTTACCGGTACGTTGGGCCAGAGTGGGAATCCGCTGTCCCGTTACGCCCGCGACCAGCAGGCTGGGTGGGCGGCGGGTGAGTACCTCCCCATGAGCATGGACCCTGCGGACTGGGGCCAGACTCAGGTGCTGCGGCTCCAGCCTGAGTAAGCAGTGATGCGCCGCCTTTCTCATCTAGCGTTGCGGTGATGCTGAATTACGGCTGGCCGGACCACAGGGCAGCGATAGATTCAGCACATGGATACACCCACCTTGGCCCTGGCCCGCAACCTTGACTTGAGCTATCCGTCGAATCAGCTGGCGGCTGGCGGCGCGGTGGCCGGGTTGGTCCTGGCCCGCCTGACTGGGCAGAGTTGGGCCGACGCAGTACGCTGCGGGGCCGGAGCTTTTGCCGCCTGGGCTGGCGCCCGCGAACTGGACCCTGACCACGCCGAGAGCGCTGCATTGGCCCTGGCTGCCGAATTGCTGACTGGACTGGCAGCTGGCGGCAGCGAATCCGACCTGGCAGCGCTGGAAGAGCTGGCGGCCGCTTTTGCTGCGGTGGGGAGCCTGCGTCTGCTGAGCGCCACCGTGGGCGTGGCCCCGACCCAGCCCGAACAAACTGCCCTGGCCGCCGGAGCGCTGGGCCTGAGTGCTGTGGGCCAACAAGCCGCCGCGCTGCTCCCTGGCACGGCGCTGCTGGTTTCCCATACCCGTGAAGACGGACTGGGACCGGGTTCCCCCTGGACTGGCGTAGCCGCCCTGGCCGCCGTGGTGATGCCCACCCTGCTCAAGCCACAGGAGGGGACCACCCCCCTGAGTGGATTGCTGGCCCTGGCGGCGCTGAGCACTGCCCCAGCCAGCCTGCGGGTCAATGAGATAGAGACGCTGAACGATATCGAAGAGCAGCCCATCTCGCGTCAGCGGGTGAAATCCAGCCGGATGCTGGCCCTGGGCGCGGTCGGCCTGAGCCTGATCGTGGGTGGTCAGCGCGGTCTGCGGCCCGTAGCGGCGGCCTGCGCTGGCGTCGGGGCCTGGGCTTTGCTGTACCGCTGAGGAATCATTCGCCGCATCCCCGCTCGTAAATGTACTCATCGCTAACTGTCCCTTTAAATTTGTCCGCGCCCCGGATCTCCGAAACCTGCGTGAAGCCCAGGCGCTCCAGCAAGCGCTGAGAAGCAAGGTTGCGGGTGTCGGTGGTGGCCCGGAACTGCTTAACTTCCAGCTCCGTACATAGGAAATCTAGCAGGGCCTGCACCGCTTCCGCCGCGTAGCCCTGGCCCCAGTTGCCCGGGTGAAACACGTAGGCCACCTCTGCTTGGGCGCGCTCTGGCTGGACCGTGGCCTGCACTGTGCCGATGGCCTGGGTGCTCTGAAACACCACCCAGTTCAGCCACAGTTCGCTGCCGTCCGGTGAGCGGCGCGATTCCAGCCGGGCGTAGCGCTCACGCAGCGCCGCTTCATCTTCAGGAGGGTCGCTGGGCAAGTAGGTGTGCGTCCGGGGGTCGGCCAGCACCCGCATCATCAGGGGCGTGTGTTCCGCCCGCTGAGGCTCCAGGCGCAGCCGCCCGGTGACCAGCGGCGGATTGGGGTCGGCTGCCTCTTTCATTCAGCCCCCTTTCTCCCCGTGGCCTTGTTCCGTTAGCTGATCCTGCACCTCATCCGGCAATTCGCCCTCCGCTGGACGGTGTGGCGGTGTCTCGCTGGGAGCCGGAGCCAGGGCACCTGTTCGCAGCATCTCCCCCACCTGCTCTTTGAGGCGGCGCATGGACTGAAACGCGAAGCGCCGCTGCAAGTAGCGCCCGAACACCCTAAAGCCAATGCGGTAAATCAGATTGGAGATGTGCCCAGTGCGTGACACGGCGTGAATACGGAACGTGACCTGGCCGGTTTCCAGCACCTTATGAACCGTGAAATCAATCTGACCCTGTTCGTAATGACCCTCCAGGGTCTGGTATGAGTAGCCCCAGACCTGCTCAGTCAGGCCGTCCGGGCGCTGGCGCTGCTCGTCCACCACGCCCGTCACCTTGACCCCGAACCAGAAGGTGAACAGCAGGAATCGGCCCCGCAGCACCATCACCCGCTCTTCCAGGGGCGTGTCGGGCGTAAAGATGCCGGTAATCAAATCTGGCGGCGGGAAACTGTAGTTCCGTAACACCTGCTGAGCGGCGTGAAAGGAGCCTTCCGGCCAGGGCGCACCAGGGCTTTCGGGCATCAGGTCCTGTTCGTAGTCGTCCACATGCCAGCCGGTGGCACTGGTGTACTCGCTCAGGCGGGTGGGGTCAAAGTTCGGCCCCACGTCCACATACTGGTCCAGGCGGTACTTCTGGCGTTCATACAACCATTCGCGCTGCTCCTGCGGAGTGCGCCTGGGGAGGAAACGTGCCCTCACTGCGCCTGCGCCTCGGCCTTGGTGCGGGCGTCCAGGTCGTCTTCGTAGAGGGTACGGACCTGCACCTCACCGATCGCCTCGCCGCCACCGAACTCACAGACGCGCTCACAGAACTTGACCCAGGTCATCTCCTGCGCCTTCTTGCCCACGCCCAGCCGGTCGTAGGTCACGGCCACCACCCCGTCACGCGAGCGGGCCAGCGAACGAATCTCGAAGTGCAGGGCATCCTCAAAATGCTCTGCTGGTTCAATCGAGAAGGTGATTTCGCCCGCTTCCGGGTGGCCTTCGAGGGTTTCCATTTTGAAGTGGAGCTCGCCCACTTCCAGCACACGTACATCACCGTTCCAGGGACCGAGAATGGTGATGTGAAACTCGTCGCCGGGGCGCAGCGTGTACTCTGACCCTTCTTCTTTCTGGAAGTTCGCCAGGGCCTTGGGGCTAAATTCTTCAATGTGGCGCTGAATGTAGGCCATGATTTCCTGCGCCGATTTCTGTGGGCGCTGAAACTCTATCCAGTAGCGGCGCTCAATCAGCGGACCATAGCCTTCCGGGGCTTTCTGGGTGTCTTGCTGGCTCATGGCTCCACTATGCGCCGCTGGGCAAGTCTGGCCCGCGCTGGGCAACTAAAGGGGACTTTATGCATCAGCCTCATCTGCCCCCCAGTTCCCAGCCCAGATCGTGAGTTGCACGCCGCAGTCGCCGCTCCAGCAATTCTCGCCCGCGCAACTGGTCGGTGGGCAGACTCAGGCCCAGGGCACACAGGGCCTCACCACCCAGACCGCGTACTGGCACCGCCAGACTGGACGTTCCCAGTGACCACTCGTCCTGGGTGACCGCCAGATCAGCAGCGCGGATGGCCGCGGCTTCTTGGTCCCAGGGGGACGGCGAGGTGTAGGCGGTGTAGCGCGGCGGGTGGTTCGGCAAGGGTAAGCCATGCAGCGCGAACAGCAACTTGCCGCTGGCACTGGCATGGGCCGGCAGCTGAAAACGTGTTTCGCCTTCGACCTCGTCACCCTCACGGCCCTGCACACTGCGGGCAATGCACAGCACTTGTGGCTGGGGCCCGCTCTGGTCCAGCACTGCCAAAAAAGCCAGCCGCCGGGTCCCGCGTGCCAGGGCGTTCATGGTGTCGTGGGCAGGGCCATACCAGGGGAGCGACGAATACAACGCGCTGGACAGCTTCAGCAAGCGCCAGCCCAATGCATATCGGCCCCGCCCAGTTTTCTGGAGCAGGCCAGTCACGCTTAACGTCTCTAGCGTTTCGTGCAGCGTGCTGGTCGGCAGGTCCAGAAATTCGGCCAGCTCACTCAGCCGCCACTCGGTCCGGTCAGCGTCAAATGCTTCCAAAACGCGCACGGCGCTCATGACGGTCTGCAGCGGCCGGGACATGGCAAGAGCTTAGAATATTTCCGGGTATGGCGGAAAGTCCCGTTGCGGCTTGAGCCAGGGCGCGGCAGCATGGGGACAACATTCAATTCAACCTCACTCAAGGAGGAACCCAACGTGACCCAGACCGAACCCCGTGTCATTCGTGCCCCACGCGGCCCCAACAAGACGGCCAAAGGCTGGATTCAGGAAGCCGCCAAGCGGATGCTGATGAATAACCTTGACCCCGAAGTGGCCGAACACCCTGAAGCGTTGGTGGTGTACGGCGGACGCGGCAAGGCCGCCCGCAACTGGGAAGCCTTCGACCGCATCGTGGAGACGCTGGACCGCCTGGAAAACGACGAAACCCTGCTGGTCCAGAGCGGCAAGCCGGTGGCGGTGTTCCGCACCTTCCTGCACGCCCCCCGCGTGCTGATTGCCAACTCCAACCTGGTGCCGCACTGGGCCACCTGGGAAGAATTCGACCGCCTGGATCAGGCTGGCCTGATGATGTACGGCCAGATGACGGCGGGGAGCTGGATCTATATCGGCACGCAGGGCATCTTGCAGGGGACCTACGAGACGTTCGCAGGCGCGGCCAAGAAGCACTTCGGCGGTTCGCTGAAGGGCACCGTCACGGTGACGGCGGGCCTGGGTGGCATGGGCGGGGCGCAGCCGCTGGCGGTCAAGCTGGCCGGCGGGGTCGCCATCTGCATCGAGGTGGACCCCACCCGCACCCAGAAGCGGCTGGACACCCGCTACCTGGACGAGGTGGCGGACAGCCTGGCGGACGCCATCAAAAAGGCCGAGCAGTACAAGGCCGAGGGCGTGGCCCGCTCCATCGGCGTGCTGGGCAACGCGGCCGAACTGGTGCCGCAATTGGCAGAAATGAACTGGACGCCTGACCTGATCACCGACCAGACCAGCGCCCACGACCCGATGTGGGGGTATATCCCCCCGGTGCGCCCCGACGAGGACGCCGGCCGGCTGCGCCAGGATGCGCCACAGGAGTACCGTGAGCGGGCCTATGCTGCGATGGCGACACATGTCCGCGCCATTCTGGAGCTGCAGCGGCGCGGCGCGGTGGCCTTCGACTACGGCAATAACCTGCGCCAGCGGGCCTTCGAGGCAGGGGTGGAAAACGCTTTTGACTACCCTGGCTTTGTCCCCGCCTTTATTCGCGATTCCTTCTGCGAGGGACGTGGACCGTTTCGCTGGGTGGCGCTGTCAGGCGACCCGGAAGACATCTACGCTACCGACCGGGCGCTGTTGGAGCTGTTCCCGGAAGATGAGCGCCTGCAGAGTTGGCTGACCTACGCCGCCGAGCAGATCGCTTTTCAGGGCTTGCCCGCCCGGATCTGCTGGCTGGGCTACAAGGAGCGCGACAAAGCCGCGAAACTCTTTAACGACATGGTGCGGGATGGCCGCCTGAAGGCCCCCATCGTGATCGGGCGCGACCATCTGGACGCTGGCAGTGTCGCCAGCCCCTACCGCGAGACGGAAGCCATGCAGGACGGCAGCGACGCGGTGAGCGACTGGCCGCTGCTGAACTTCGGCGTCGGCATCGCCTCTGGCGCAGCCTGGATGAGCTTTCACCACGGTGGTGGCGTAGGCCTGGGCTTCTCGCAGCACTCCGGCCTGGTGGCCCTGGCCGACGGCAGCGAGGAAGCCGCCGAGCGCCTCAGCCGCTGCCTGACCAATGACCCCGGCATGGGCGTGATTCGCCACGCCGACGCCGGCTACGCACACGCCATCGAAACGGCGAAGGAGCGCGGCATCGACCTGCCGAGTCTGGGGATCGAGAACCGGAAATGAAGGCGCTGCCCCTCTCCTACAGCGACCACTTCCAGCCGGGTAATCTGGAGGGGTTCAGCCCTCAGATCTCCCTCCTGGTCCACAGCCTGGAATATGTCCGGACCAACACCCTGCACGCCGTCAACGGCCTGAGCACCGCAGAGCTGGACACCCAGGTGCTGCCCGGCGGAAACACCATCGGGATGCTGCTGGCGCATTTTGCCGGAACCGAACACGGCTATGGCCGTCTGACCTTTGACGGACGGACCGATGGATTTGACCGTCCGGAAAACGTCCTGGGCGAGGCGGGCCGCGCCGCTTTCCAGGGCCAGGAACTGGACTTTTATCTGGCGCGAATGGCGCAGGTCCGCGCCCAAACCCTGGCAGAACTGAGCCAGCGTGATGACGACTGGCTCAGCGCTGGCTTGCCACCTGAACTGGATCTGTTTGGTGTTCCGACCAACCATCACTGGTGCTGGTTTCATGTGATGGAAGACGAGTTGCGCCATCAGGGGCAGATCACCATTTTGCGTAAGGAACTGGAGCGCCGGGCGGCGGACGCCTAACCTGAAGCCATGGCCCAGACTGGTGGCAGCGTCTGGCACTCTGCCCTGTTCGGCGCGCTGCTGGTGGTCAGGTCAGTCTGGTTTGGCCCTCTGGACCGTCTGGTCATTCAAGAATGGAGCAAGCATGACCCACCCCACCCATCTCCCCTACGGCGGCATTCCTACCTTTGCCCGCGCCCCACTGGTTGACCCCAGCGGCGACTGGCACGCTGATGTGGCCGCGTTGGGGATTCCCTTTGACATCGCGCTGGGCTTCCGGCCTGGGGCGCGCTTTGCGCCGCGGGCGCTGCGGGAAGCCAGCTTGCGCAGCGTGCCGCCCTTTACCGGACTGGACGGCATCACCCGGCTGGCAGGAGTCACCTTTGCCGATGCAGGCGATGTGGTGCTGCCCAGCCTGGAGCCGGAACTGGCGCATGACCGTATTACCGAGGCGGCGCGGCAGGTCCGGTCCAGATGTCGGCTGCCCGTCTTTCTGGGTGGTGATCACTCTGTGAGTTATCCACTGCTGCAGGCCTTTGACGATGTGGAGGCTCTGCATGTCGTTCAGCTCGACGCCCACCTGGACTTTACCGATGTCCGTAACGATACGCGCTGGAGCAATTCCAGTCCTTTTCGCCGGGCCGCCGAGGCGCTGCCCAACCTGTTTCATATCAGCACCATTGGCCTGCGCGGCCTGCGCTTCGACCCCGAAGCAGTCGCAGCCGCGCGGGCGCGGGGACACACCCTGACCGAAATGCGCGAGGTAGATGCGGATTTTATCGGCGTCCTTGAAGGCTTGCCTATGGGGCAGAACGTGTATCTCAGTATCGACGTGGACGGCTTTGATCCGGCGGTGATTCCAGGGACCAGCAGCCCAGAACCTGATGGCCTCAGCTACGCGCAGGGAGCGGCGTTGATGGCGGCCACGGCCCGGCGAAACCATATCGTGGGGCTGGATCTGGTGGAACTGGCCCCGAACCTGGATCCATCCGGGCGCAGTGAACTGCTGATGGCACGGCTGATCATGGAAACGCTCTGCGCCGTGTGGGAAGGAGAGGCATGACCGAGACGCTTTTTACCGATATCTCCCAGCTGGCTACGCCCGCCAGCGGCCTTCAGCGTGGCGCAGCAATGAGAGGGCTGAGCGTGACAGAGAACGCCGCGCTGCTGGTGCGTGATGGCGTCATCGCCTGGACCGGCCAGGCGGCGGACGCGCCCCAGGCCGAGCAAACCATCAGCCTGGGCGGGCGAGCGGTGGTGCCAGGGCTGGTGGACCCCCACACCCACGCGGTCTGGGCCGGAGACCGCCTGGCCGACTGGGACGCCAAATTGAGCGGGGCCACCTATGAGGAAATCCTGGCCCGTGGCGGAGGTATTCGCTCTACGATGCGGGCCACGGCTGCCGCGACTGTGGACGAGCTGGTCGCCCTGGCCCGGCCCCGACTGGCAGCGCTGCGCTGCTCCGGAGCGACGACGATAGAGGTGAAAAGTGGGTATGGGCTGGACCCGGAAGCCGAACTGCGAATGCTACGGGCCGTGCGCGAACTGCGCCGCGAGTTCGATCTGAGCCCTACTTTGCTGATTCATGTGCCGCCTGAAACGGGCCGCGCCGAATACGTGCAGGAGGTGTGCCGCCACCTGATTCCACAGGCCGCCGAAATGGGATTGGCGAACGCGGTGGATGTCTTTACTGAGAAAGAAGCCTTTACGGTAGAAGAAACCCGCGCCCTTCTGGAAGCGGCGCAGAGTACGGGCCTGCACACCAAGCTGCACGCCGACCAGTTCCATGCGATTGGTGGAACCGAGCTGGCCTGCGAACTGGGTGCGCTGAGCGTGGATCACTTGGAGGCGAGTGGCCCGGAGCAAATTGCCGCGCTGGCTGCTTCGGATACGGTGGCGACCATCCTCCCGGGGGTCACCCTGCACCTGGGCCTGCCCGCTGCACCGGGCCGGAAACTGATCGACGCCGGGGCCGCGGTCGCCATCGGCACGGACCTGAATCCCGGCAGCTCGCCGCTGTTCAGTACACAATTCGCCCTGGCCCTGGGCGTACGGCTGTGCGGTCTGACTCCCGCCGAAGCCCTGACCGCCTGCACCGTGAACGCGGCTGCAGCGCTGGGACTCACTGACCGGGGCAGCCTGAGCAAAGGACAGCGGGCCGATTTTTGCGTGCTGGAAGGAGCCGACTGGCGCGAGGTGGCGTATGTGCTGGGCGGGAATGTGGTGGCCGAGGTGTGGTGCGGGGGTGTGCGGGCTACTGCAATTCGCGAATAAGCACCAGCCGCGCCGTTTCGCGCACGAAGCCCAGGTGGTCATTAATGCGCAGCATGGGCGTGTTACGGGCATGGTTGGTGGTGCGCAGGTGCTGGTAGCCCTGGTTTAGCGCCCAGCGCACCGCCGCCAGCTTCAGGACTAGCGCCAGCGAACGCCCGCGCCAGGGCCTCAGTACCCCGGTGATGCCGTTATGCAGCGTAGCGGAGCGCTCGGGCATGGGACGCAGTGGGCCGGTCATGGCCACCCAGTCGCCCTCCGGGGACACCGCCAGCCACACTTCGGCCCCGGGAACAATTGTCGGGAGCATGTGCCGCTGCCAGGTTTCAAAAGTCCACTCGCTCATCGGCACGGCACTGGGCACGTCCCGTTCTATGGCGCTTTGCAAGCTGAAGAGCCGCCGCTGAAGGGCCTCTACGTCACCGAAATCGGCCAGCGCCGTGAAGCTGCTCAGCGGGCGCAGCGTTACGCCCAAAGCTGTCGCCCGCATTAGTGCTTCCCCGAAACGGCCCATGTCCAGACCGGTCATGTTCAGGCTGCTGGGCCATAAGCGGTCATGTTCGTGGTAGCCGCGCTGCCCATAGAAGGGCCGCTCCCACCAGTCTTCATGCAAAGTCGTCATCAGGGTATGGGCACCCTGGGAGCGGGCGTACTCTCCGGCCATGTCCAGCAGATCAGGAGCCAGGGGGGGCTGCAGGGTCACAACCTCCACGCTCAGCCAGCCGGGATGGTCTTCTTCGCGGGGAACACCCGTTTCGCTGAAGGCGACCAGCCGCCCGCCGCACTCTATCAGCAGGCGCTGAAAAGGCTCCTCTGAACTGCGGCCCGCGTCCCAGCGCTGCAAGGTTTCCAGGCTGACGGGCCGCTCGGGGTGGGCGGCGCTCAGCAACCCAGCCACCCCCGGAAGGTCGGCGGGGGTACCGGGCCTGACGGTGTAACCAGAGGGCAAACGCGACATGGGCGACTATGGCACGGAGGCGGAGTGGGCACATCAGCACTTTGGCTTACCCTGTAGGCATGATTCTGGACAAACAACTGACCCTGGGCGGCTTTATCGCCGTGGTGCGCGGCGGCGAAACGGTGGAGCTGTCCGAAGCCGCCCGTGAGCGCATCGCCAAAGCCCGCGCCATCATCGAGCGCATCGTGGAAGGCGACGCGGCCATTTATGGCGTGAACACCGGCTTTGGCCGGTTCGAGAACGTGCAGATTGACCGCCAGCAGCTGGCGCAACTGCAACATAACCTAATCGTGTCGCACGCCATCGGGCTGGGCGAGCCGCTGCCCGGCGAAGTGGTGCGCGGAATGCTGCTGCTGCGGGCGCAGAGCCTGGCACTGGGGCACAGCGGGGTGCGGCCCGAGGTGGTCGAACTGCTGCTGGCCCTGCTGAACGCTGACGCGCTGCCGGTGGTCCCGGCCCAGGGCAGCGTGGGTGCTTCAGGCGATCTGGCCCCGCTGGCCCACCTGACGCTGGGCCTGCTGGGACTGGGCGAGATGATGTATGGCGGCGAGGTGCGCCCCGCTGCCGAAGTGCTGCGTGAGCTGGGGCTAGACCCGCTGACCTTACAGGCCAAAGAGGGACTGGCGCTTATCAACGGCACGCAGCTGATGGGTTCATTGCTGGCCCTGGCCATGCATGACACCCGCACGTTGCTGCACACCGCCAACCTGGCCGCCGCCATGACGGTGGAGGCCAAATACGGCTCTCACCGCCCGTTCGGAGCGGACGTGGTGGGTCTGCGCCCGCATCCCGGCGCGGTGGCGGTGGCCGCCGAGCTGCGTGATCACTTGCGTGACTCCGAGATCGCGCCCAGTCACCTGACCGGCGACGGGCGAGTGCAGGATGCCTATTCCCTGCGGGCCGTGCCGCAGGTCCACGGGGCCAGCCTGGATGCACTGGAACATGCCGAACGGGTCCTGCAAACCGAGTTCAACTCGGTCACAGACAACCCACTGATTTTCCCCGACACGGGCGAAGTCGTCTCTGGCGGGAATTTCCACGGGCAACCGCTGGCCGTGACGATTGACGTCCTGAAGGTCGCCGTCGCCGAACTGGGCAGCATCTCCGAGCGGCGCACCGAGCAGCTGCTCAACCCGGCGCTGAGTGGGCTGCCTGCGTTCTTGACCCCTCAGGGCGGTCTGAGTAGCGGCTTTATGATCGCGCAGTACACCGCCGCTGCCCTGGTCAGTGAGAACAAGGTACTGGCTCACCCTGCCAGCGTGGACTCTATCCCTACTTCTGCCAATCAGGAAGATCATGTCAGCATGGGCGCACACGGGGCGCGGCAGCTACGCGAGATCGTGGAGAATGTGGCCGGGGTACTGGCGATCGAACTGGCCTGCGCGGCGCAGGGCCTGGACTTTCAGTATGCCCGCCAGCCGCTTGCCCCCGGCATCGGCGTAGACCGCGCCTGGAAAGCCCTGCGGACGCGGATGCCCCCGCTGGAGGAGGACCGCTACTTCCGCCCCGAAGTGCTGCGGGTACGTGGGGCGGTCCTGAGCGGCGAGCTGCTCGCGGCGGCGCGGGGAGAGTAAAGCCTAAAGCGGCCTACCTGGGCCACTCAAGCCGCCGTCAGCCTCAGCGGCTACCTTCCTTCTTATGAAGAGAGCCCTGCTGCTGACCGGCCTGACCCTGACCTTCGCCTCCGCGCAGGCTGCGCCGCTGCTGGGGACCAAGGCCCCGGTGTACGACTCGGCGCTGTGCCGGGAGCTGGGCTGCCGCACCGGGCCGGTGCGGGACAGCGTGCTGGAAGGCAGCCGCAACCCGGTGCGGACCTATACTTATCCGCTGCCGCAGGGCCAGCAGCTTCAGGTGACCCGCTACCGTCTGCCGGGACAGGCCGCCAACCGCAACATCTACAGCGTGCGCTATACCAAGGGCACGTCACCACCGTACGGGGCCAGCAACGCAGCCAGGGTCGCCAGCGTAGTGGCCGGACGGACCATCACCCGCGCCGCCGTCGCCGCTTGCTGGACAAAGGGTGAAGGCACCATTTCACAGGCGGGCTTCAATGATCCGGTCGTGAGCTGTGTCAAGACGGCCCAGGGCGCCGGCGTGGTGACCGGGTTCATCAACTAAAGTTTGCTGGGCATGGGTGGCCCCTCAGCCGCGTCGCCGCGCCACCTCAGCCCTCACCGCTGGGGCCACCTCGGTGCCGAGCAGCTCGATAAATTCCATCACGTCACGGTGATCCATCATTCCGACGGTTTGCAGTAAGCAGCGGTCATGCCCGAACAGCTCGTGCTGATAAAGGATCTTCTCGGTCACTTGCTGCGGATCGCCCACCAGCAATGCTCCACGCAGTTCGCGGTCCCGCTCGTAGGATGCGCGGCTCAGTGGCGGCCAGCCGCGCTCACGCCCGATGCGGTTCATCTGCTCGGCGTGGGCGGGGAAATAGGCGTCGGCAGCGGCCTGCGCGCCGCGGGCCACGAAGCCGTGGGAGTTGATGCTCAGCCGGGTCTGCTCCGTGGTTCCGGCTTGCTCTGCGGCGCGGCGGTACAGCTCGGCAAACGGCACGAAACGCTCCGGTTCACCGCCGATGATCGCCAGCGCCATCGGCAAGCCCAGCGTCCCGGCGCGGACCGCCGACGCGGGAGTTCCTCCCACCGCCAGCCAGACTGGCAGCGGGTCTTGTACCGGGCGTGGGTAGACGCCCTCACCGCCCAGCGCGGGGCGGGTTTGCCCCTGCCAGGTCACGTGGGTCTCCTCGCGCAGCCGCAACAGCAGCTCTAGCCGCTCAGCGAACAACTGATCGTAATCAAAGCGGCTGGGGCCTAGAAACAGCGGGAACGACTCGGAAAAAGAGCCACGGCCTGCCATGATTTCGGCGCGGCCACCGCTCAGCAGATCCAGGGTGGCGAATTGCTGAAACACCCGCACCGGGTCGTCGGTGCCCAGCACGGTCACGGCACTGGACAGTCGGATGTTGTGCGTGGTGGCCGCTACTCCTGCCAATAGGGTCGCCGGAGACGAAGCCAGATAGTCGGGGCGGTGATGCTCACCGATGGCAAAGACATCTAACCCCACTTCGTCGGCCAGCTGGGCCTGTTCCAGCAGATTCCTGATTTCCTGCCGTGGGCTGACAGCCTGGCCAGAAGAGGTGCGTTCCGCATACGGCACAAAGGTATGCAGACCGAGTTCAAAGTGAGCCGGGGCAAGCTGGGTCATAGGATCAGCATAAATCAGGCACCTGGACTGCATTTAGGTGTTCAAACACCTATTTCTTAAGATGAAATAATTTGGCTGGTCTGGCCGCCGGAAGAAATGCGTCAGGCCATGCGGGCTAGCCTACGAACCCGAGAGACAGCAACCCCAAAGAGAGACAATGACGCCAAAACAAGTGCCCCGTTTAATCAAACAATATGAACGCCGCCGGATGGTTCTGGCGGTGCTGGTAGTGGTACGGAAAATCCTTCAGGCCACGTTCGAAGATTCCGTAGCTTCCAGCAGTTTAACCCAGGGGTAGGCATACCCCAGACTGGAATGTCTCCTTCCAGAGTTGTACCAGTTTTTAAACTTCGTGCTGAACGCACGAAGCTGGGCAATATTCGTCAATTCTTCCCGGAAGACGCCGTCATATTTGAAGGTCCGGTTGAGCCTTTCCAGGATGCCCATTCCTCGCTTCTGTGAGACCTTGGCCCGTACCCAGTTGCCCGGCTCCTGACAGGCCGCCTGGAATGCGCCAGACGTAAAATCTGAGCCACCATCAGTCATGATCAGGAGCTGCTCGTCTATGCCGAGATGGTGCAGCACATGGACTCCTCGTTGCAGCGCGGTGACCGCGCTGCTGGCAGAGAGATTCCGGACCACTTCAATGTGCAGCAGTGCGCGACTTTCTACGTCCAGGACAAGATAAGCCCAGCAGATCCCGTCCGGTAGGCTGAGCCGTGTGGCATCCATCTGAATTCGGCGGCCCGCTGGCCAGAGAACGATAGGCGTAGGGGACACCGGCAGACGGCGCTTCTTTCTGGGAACTGGGCGCTGCACCTTCAACTCCACCATGCAGCGACGAACAGTATGGAGGCCCGGAGCAGGCCGCAGAACATCTTGTTGTAGGGCCTGATAAATCAGACGGTAGCCGCTGAGTGGCTCTTCAAGGGCTTTCAGCCGTACCTCTTCCAGGACGTGCTGACGTCGCTCCGTCCGCTGTGCAGAACGCTCTGCGTTCTGCCGGGCATCGCGCAGGACATGATATGGACGCTCAACCTCAGCCGCAAATTGACTGAGGCTGAGCTTCGGGTGGTCTCTGAGCAACTCCTGATAGCACGCCAGGAGTTCATCTACGCTCAGAGACCCCGGATTTTTTTTGCGATGTAGAGCGACAATTCCTTATCCGCAATGATGGCCTTGAGCTGCTGGACTTCCTTCTTCAGCTTCTTTTGAGCCGCATCCGGCCTGGCTCCCTGGAGGCGGGCACGGCCCGCTTCCAGAAACTGGGCACGCCAGGTGTGAATCAAGCTCTCGCTGACCTCGTATTCACGAGCAGCTTCTGCGATGGTGTGCTCCCCGCTCAGGACAGCCAGAACAATCTGTTCCTTGAGTTCAGGTGACCAAGTTTTGCGCTGTTTTCCCATATCTTCCCTCCAGTGTGCCCCACCCTCCTAAAAAGTGGGGCTGATGTGGAAGGATTTCGCGTACCACTACCGCTGGCACTGATCTCGGTAGCGGTGCATGTCTACATGTTGCTGATCGCCTCGGTGCCCCCGCCCGTCATCTATACGCAGGTGGTAGGGATTATTGGACTGATAATCAGTCTGGTGAATCTGTACATCGTACTGACCGAACGGGGTACCATCCGGACAATGGGGCTGCTGACCGTTGTGCTGGCTGCCCTATGGCTAGGACGCTCCATGCTCGTGCAACTGATCAACGGCGGCACGGTTCCTGCAGGGGATCTGATCAGTGTGGCAGTGCTGGCAGCGTTAGCCTTCGCTTTAACACCGTTCCACATCGCGGCAGTCGTTTCAGGGCTGGCATTTCTTGGCCTTTGTATGGTGGCAGGCCTCACTGGCGGCGCTCCACTGCCTGACTTGATCAACCTGGCCGCCTTGCTCATCACCATGAGCCTGATTTCCGAAAGTGGCCACCGGGTGATCAGCGAAATTGGACACTCAGAAAAGCTGGAATACCTGGCCACCAAAGACGGCATAACTGGACTCCTGAACCGGGTGACGGTCGAGCAAAAGCTTGAGGAGCGGCTGCTGTCCCCAGAACACAGTGGCGTCCTGCTCCTGATGGACCTGGATCATTTCAAGCAGGTCAATGACCAGCACGGGCATCAAAAGGGAGACCAGGCCCTAATCTATGCCGCGCACGTGCTGAGCAGCGTCGCTGGCCCACATGACTTGGTTGGGCGTTGGGGCGGCGAGGAATTTATCATGCTGCTGGACGGCGCGACTGTCCCAGAAGCCCAGCAACGGGCCGGGCGGATTCAGAAGAACCTGCGACTCTCCCCTGCCGCTGGCCTTCCGCCGCTTTCGGTCAGCGGAGGCGGGGTTCACACCGGCGAACTGCCGGGGCAGATGTTATCGGCGCTGATTCGCCGCGCAGATGAGCGACTGTACGCCGCCAAAAATGCAGGTCGCTGCCGTTTTGACTGGGCAGACCAGAAGCGGGAGTTTACCCTGCCCAGTGGTCCCCAGGACCCCGCATCAACAAGCAGTCTTTGCGCTGATAACGACCTGTGAGAGTCGGCCACATGCCCTGTGCAGGACGCCTTAGGTGCAGGAAACCAGGGGGAGCAGTTCAGACCAGGCCTTTCAACATGCCGTACCAGTACATCGGTGCGAGGCCGTAGCGCTTGAGCAGCCACGAGTCGTAGCGTTCTGTGTCGGAAGGCATGAAGCTAGGAAAGCTGGATTTGATGCGGTTGCCATACACGAACTCCGCCAGAATTAATTTGCTGCGCCCGGTGACGATCGGGCAGCTGGAGTAGCCGTCATAAAAGTTGGTCGGAGGAAAGCCCTTCATCACCGTTTGCAGGTTCTTGGCGACCACCGGGTACTGCTTGCGGACAGCGGCTCCGGTCTTGGGATGGCCCGGCAGACCCGCCGCGTCACCCAGCGCGAAGACATACGGAAAATCGGGGCTTTGCAGGGTGTGGGCGTCTACCTTGACCCAGCCCTTGAGTGGCCCGTCGGCCACGGCGACATCCGAGCGCTTGATCCAGTCCGGGGCGCTCATGTGCGGTGTAACGTGCATCAGGTCGTACCGCTCGGTGTAGGTTTCCTGGCTGCCGCCGGGCTTCTGGACGGTGAAGGTCGCCTCTTTGGTCATCGGCTCAATGCGCTGCAAAGTGTGCCCAAACTCAGTCTGGATGTCACGCTCACGCACCACTTTGGTGAGGGCGTCGGCATATTCCTTCACGCCGAATATCACTCCACCCGGGGTCTTGAACTTGACCGGCGTCCGGCCACGCACGCCGTTCTCGCGGAAGGTTTCTTCCGACAGAAACATGATCTTCATTGGAGCGCCGCCACACTTGATCGGGGTCGCAGCCCCGTTGAAGATGGCGTGACCGCCCCGGAAGGTGCGGACCATCTCCCATGTTTTCTCAGCCTGCCGGAAATCGTAGATAGAACACACGCCGCCTTTACCCAGTGTTTCGCGGAACCCAGGAATCTTGTCCCAGTCGATCTGAATGCCGGGAGCCAGCACCAAGTAGTCGAACTCTACAATGCGTCCAGCGTCGGTGGTCAGCTGCTTTTTGGCCGCCTGAAGGTCCACCACAGCCTCGCGCAGCCACTCCACCCCGCTGGGCATCACGTCTTTCATGAGCTTGGCGCTGTCCAGGGCCTGAACGACCCCGCCGCCCACCAGCGTCCAGTACGGCTGATAAAAATGCACCTCGGCAGGATCAATCACGGTGATCTGGGCCTTGACCCCATCACGGAGCAGGCGCGAGGCCAGGCTGATGCCTCCGGCTCCGCCCCCCACAATCACAATTCGTTCGCGTGATATTGAAGTGTTCATACCTTATTAGAGGGTGGAATATGTCACCCCTGCCGTGAGGTGCCCCACCTATAACTAAACGCGATATAGCTTATTTATGCAAACCATAAGGTTATTATTGTTATCAATTGTTTACTGCTGCGGCGCTGCCAGTGGTAATCTCAAAAAATTATCCACCGCTCCAGTGTAGGGGTGCGGTGGACCTTATCGACAGAATTTGGTGCTGCGGATCAGTTGGGGACAGCGGGTGCGTCGGGGTTGGTGGTGTCCCCTGCAGCGGGAGAGCGGCGGCTGACCAGGGGCAGAACTGGCACGAACAACGTGATCAGCAGACCCAGAGCTGCGAACCAAATCGCGCTGCCGAACATACGGGTCATGGCCGCCGTAAAGCCTTCTTTGAGGCCGGTATTCACTTCGTTTGCCAAACGGCTCCCTTCTTTATCCAGCTGCGTCTTGAGGGTGCTCAGGGTCTGTGCTTTGGCCTGGGCATAGACCTGTGGCTCACTGGCCAGGACGCCGGCTGAAACCTGCTGTGCGGTGGCCTGCGCCGCAGCCGGAGTCGCCAGCGCCTGCGCCGGGAGTTCCCGCAGTTGGGTCTTGAAGGCTTCCGGAGTGTCCGCCCGGTTCAGCAGGGCTTCACGGCCCGGCTCACCCTGGGCCAGTGCCGACTGAATCGCTGCAGCCTGAGTGCTCAGCTTTTCATGCACCTGCGCCTGCAAGCCGCCGGTCGCCAGCGTGCGCAGCTCTTCAGGCAGTTGCGTGTTGGCCTGAACCTGCCGCACTGCGGCGGCGTCGCCGTCCAGTGCCCGCTCAATCAGGGTGTACTGCTCAGAGAAGGCCTGTTTGATTTTTTCTCCGGGGCCGCCCTGACCGCTGCCTGCCGCCCGCAGCGCACCAAGGTCAATGTTGCTGGCGTCCATCTGTGCACCGGGCATCTGCGGCAGATGGCGGGGCAGTTCGGTATGCAGGTTGTTCATCAGCAAGGTGCCGAACACAGCGGCCCCGATGGTCGAGCCGATCTGGCGGAAGAACTGGCTGGACGAGGTGGCCACGCCCAGTTCACGTACAGGGACAGCATTCTGAATGGCAAGGGTAAAGAGGCTCTGCGACGGGCCGAGGCCCAGGCCCACCAGGAACATCCGCCAGTACAGGTCGGGCAGGGTCGAGTCAGCGTGCAGGCCGGTCAGGGTCCACATGCCCAGCACGAGCAGGATGCCCCCGCCGATCATCCAGGGCTTGTAGTTGCCACTTTTGGCGACCAGGTTGCCCGCCAGAATACTAGAACCCATCAGGCCCGCCATCAGCGGCAGCATGCTCATCCCGCTGGCCGTGGGCGATACGCCCAGCACCATCTGCATGTACAGCGGCAGGAACATCACCACCCCGAAAAAGGCCATGCCGACGACAAACGAGGCCAGGTTGCCAGTGCTGAACATCGGAATGCGGAACAGGCTCAGCGGAATGATGGGATCGGAGGCGCGCGTTTCGGCATACAAGAAGGCCAGCAGGCTGACCAGAGCACCACCCAGCAGGCCCAGAATGGTGGGGCTGGTCCAGGGGTAGGTCACGCCACCCCAGGTCAGGGCCAGCAGCAGCGGCACCGTCGCGCCCAGGATCAGTGCGGCACCCCAGAAGTCGATCTTGCCCCCGGTGCGCTGACCGACGCGCGGCATCTTGGCCGCGATCAGGAACAGGGCAAACAGGCCCAGCGGCAGGTTGACGTAAAAGGTCCAGCGCCAGGACAGCGTATCGGTCAGGAATCCGCCAATCACCGGGCCGACCACCGCACTCAGGCCGAAAATAGCGCCGAACAGGCCACCGAACTTGGCCCGCTCCGCAGGATCGAACATGTCAGCCAGGATGGTAAAAGCTGTGGTAAACAGCGCGGCGCCACCGAAGCCAGCCACCGCCCGGAAAGCGATCAGCTGATTCATGCCGCCGCCCAGGACATTGCCCATCCAGGGTTCACCGGCCAGACCGCACAGGGCGCTACCCAGCAAAAAGACCACGATCCCGAAGATGAGGACTGGCTTGCGCCCGTACAGGTCTGAAAGCTTGCCGTAGATCGGCACCATCACCGTACTGGCCAGCAGGTAGGCGGTGGTGACCCAAGCGTAGAGGTTAAAGCCGTGCAGGTCCTCAATGATGCGCGGCATGGCGGTGCCCACCACGTTCTGACTGAGGGCCGCCAGCAAAAAGACCACCATCAGGCCAGTGAGGGTGGTTCGGCGCTCGGCCTCGGTGTAGTGCGGCAGCAGGTCAGGCGCCGTGGGTCGAGTTTCGGTTTCGGTCAGTGCAGTCATACGGGCTCCTCGGAGGGTTTGGGGAAAGGAGATTTGTTCGACTCGGCGTCCTGAGGCTGCAAGTCCAGATCGGAGAGGAGTTCGATGGCTTCCAGCAGGGCGTCCAGCCGCGCCGGGTCCAGGTGTTGTAGGCGCTCGCTGGCCCGGAGCTTGATGGCGTTGATGGCGTCTTCCAGGACTTGAACGCCTGCTGGAGTCAGCTCCAGCCGGATACGCCGGGAGTCGGCGGGGTCCAGTTGGCGCTCGATATAGCCTGAGGTGCGCAACTGTTCCAGATAGCGACTGAGCAGGCTGGCCGGAAAGTCGAGATTTTCAGCGATGGCCTTGGGATGCACCTGACCACGCCGGATGTTCAGCAGGATGAAATACAGCCGCAGATCCAGGTTCAGGGGTGTCAGCAGCGGCAAGATGTCGGACTTGAGACGGCGGTTGAGCTGCCACAGCCCGCCCAGAAAACGCAGGATCTGCTCGTCATGCAGCTGATCCGTAAGAGACGTGGCAGCAGGGGAATCAAGAGACATAGGAATCCTCCAGGAGCAGCTAGAGGCAGGCTCTGGCTGAGAAATAGACCCACAGGTTGGCAGGCGCCCACGGGTGGGGCGCGGCTGGATTATCCTAGGGCTATTGTTCACCAAAGTCAATTATTATTTCTGGTCAAGTCCGACCGCCCGCTGTGCCGACATATTATCTTCGCTGATACTAGGCCGATAATCCTGCCGTCTTATTCGTTGTGGCTATAATGGGAAACCATGAAAGTCAGCTCGGATCAACTGGTGGCCTTTTCGGTGGTGGCTGAACTGGGCAGCGTCAGCCGCGCCGCCGAGAAACTGAATCTCAGCCAGCCCACGGTCAGCAGCCAACTCCGCGCCCTGCAAGACCAGTTCGGCGAGCCGCTGTACCGCCGCAAGGCCCACGGCGTTAGCCTGACGCCCGCCGGTGAGAACCTGCTGCCTTATGCCCACGCGGTGGCCCGTTCGCTGCGGCAAGTCAGCGACCATATCGCCGGTGTGCAGGAGCGGCCCGAGCGGGTGTTGCGGCTAGGTCTGGCCTACTCGTTAGGCCGCCGGGCCTACGATCTGGTGACGGACGCCGCCGCTCAGCGCCTGCAACTGCAGCTCCTGGTCGGTGACTCCAGCACACTGGCGGGCGCAGTCATGAGCGGTCACCTGGACGCCGCCCTGATTCTCGGGCCAGTGTCGGTGCCTACCGACAAGCTGGACACCCAGCCGATGGGCGAGGACGAGCTGGTGGTGGCCCTGCCCGCCAAACACCCACTGGCCGACCTGCGCTACACCCCACTGAACACCCTGGAAGACGAAACTTTCTTGTGGGCAGTGCGGACCTCATCGGTACGGCGCCAGTCCGAGCGGCTGCTGCAGGAGGCGGGCATCACTCCTAAGAGCCTGGAACTGGGCAGCTTGATCGGCGTACGTGAGGCGCTGCTGGACGGACACGGCGTGGCGCTGCTCCCGCGCGAATTCGTGCAGCGCGAACGTGACCTGGGACTCATCGCCACCCTAGGCATTGAAGCCCCACTGGTGGGCATCACCCAGCTTTTGGTCACTCCACCCACGGCGACCCAGGGACCGGAACACCGCGCCCTGACGGCCTTTCTACGCGAGGCGGGGCGTCAGTCTAAGCTGCACTGAACACGGCCGGGACTGCGCGGCGAGAATGCTGAACAGGCCAAGTTCCATTAGTGTGAATAGCATTACATTGAGCATATGACTGCTGCCCACCTTTTTCGTCGGCCTCTGGCTTCTCTCAGTCTTTCCCTGTGGCTCATGGCCTGCTCGGCTCCGGAAACAGCGCCAGGACAGACGGAAAGCGCAGAGGCGACTGCGGAAACGGTGCAGACGGAGAGGGCAACTTCAGCTGCCCGCCTGACCCTGGCCGCGCCCTCCAGCTTGAAGGAGGTGGCCAACGACCTGGCTGAGCAATACACCAAGCAGCACCCTGAGGTGGCAGTGCAGGTCACAACCGGGGCGTCGGGCACGCTGCTGCAACAGCTGCGCCAGGGCGCACCCATCGACGTGCTGCTCAGCGCCGACACCAAGACCATGACCCAGGCTCAGGAAGCGGACCTGCTGGCTGGCTCACCGCAGACCCTGGCCTACAACAGTCTGGTGCTGATCGCCCCAGCCGCGGCCACGGCCCCAGGGGGGGACGATCTTCCCGCCGCGCTGGAATGGCTGGCCAAGCAGCCGCGTGTGGCGGTGGGTCAGCCTGACAGCGTTCCTGCTGGCCGTTACGCACAGGCCTCACTGACCGATCTGGGCGTTTGGCCCAGTTTGCAAGAGCGGCTGGTCTACGGTCAGAACGTGCGGCAGGTGCTGGACTGGGTGGCCCGCGGCGAGGCCGGGGCCGGCATGGTCTACGCCACCGACGCCGCGGTGATGGCGGATGACGTGCAAACGGTGGTCACACTGCCACTCCAAACGCCTGTGGAATACCAGGCTGCTGTCACTGGCCGCGCCCCCGCCGCAGCCGAGCCACTGCTGGAATTCCTGAACGGCCCGCAGGCACAGGCCACGTTGGAGGCGGCAGGCTTTTTGACAGAGCGGCCCGAGTAACGGCAGTGGGCCGCACGCTAGGCGTGTCACAGCCGCGAAGTCGTCGCTCACCGCCGAATGCTCTAAGCTGATCGCCGTATGTCGGAACTGGCGTCAGGTTGGCAACCGCTGCTGCTGTCGTTGCAGGTGGCAATCTGGGCTACGGCCATCAACTTGGTGCTGGGCACGGCGGCAGGCTGGTGGCTGGCCCGCAGCCGCTGGCCAGGGCGCAACCTGATTGACGCACTGCTGACCCTGCCGATGGTGCTACCGCCCACCGTGCTGGGCTATTATCTGCTGGTCCTGGTGGGGCAGGGTGGTGTGCTGGGACCACTGCTCTCGGGCCTGGGGATTCAGCTCGTCTTTACGCTGTCAGGGGCGATTCTGGCCGCGACTGTGGTGTCCTTTCCCCTGGTCTTCCGCCCGGCGCGGGCCGCATTCGAGACCAGCGACCGTGAGCTGGAAGGGGCGGCCTGGGTGCTGGGGCTGGGCCGGGCGGCCACCTTTTTCCGGGTCACGTTGCCGCTGGCGTGGCGGGCGCTGCTTTCGGGTCTATTGTTGGCCTTTGCGCGGGCGTTGGGAGAATTTGGAGCCACCCTAATGATTGCGGGCAGTATTCCGGGGCAGACCCAGACCCTCTCCATCGGCATTTACGACGCGGTGCAGGCAGGCCAAGATGGCCTGGCATGGCAGCTGGTACTGATCACCTCGCTGGTCTGTATGGTGACGCTGCTGCTGGCGCACTGGCTCTCGCCGCCCACGCCTGCAGGGCGGGTCACGTGAGCGCGCCGGTATGGGATCTGAATTTTGTCTCAGCATTGGGCCGAGGGCCGGACCGCTTCGTGTTGGAGGTGTGTCGGCACAGCCATGCTGCACGGGTAGCCGTCAGTGGGCCGTCGGGCATAGGCAAGAGCCTGCTGCTGCAAACCATCAGCGGTCTGGTCCGGGCTGACCGGGGGTATGTCCGGCTGAGCGGCGAGACACTGCAAGACACGGCCCAGGACATCTGGCGACCTCCGCAACAGCGGCGCGTGGGCTACATGTTTCAGAACTATGCCCTCTTTCCCCACCTGACGGTGGCACAGAATGTCGCCTTCGGCACCCGGCAGGGTTGGCTGAATCCGCGCCGAGGAGAACTGGACCGCCAGGTCACCACTTGGTTGGACCGCCTAGAACTGAGCCGGGTGGCCGGGCTCTATCCCCACCAGATTTCAGGCGGCCAGGCGCAGCGCACCGCCCTGGCCCGCACGCTGATGGCCTCACCACGGGCACTGCTGCTGGACGAACCGTTCGCCGCGCTGGACCCGAGCCTGCGCCTGGCTCTGGGTGCAGAGCTGCTCAGCGTGCTGGACGAACTGAGTCTGCCCATTCTCCTGGTGACCCACGACCCCGCCGAGGCCGAGCGACTGATGGATGAAGTCTGGGCGCTGGGGACATAAACCGGACCCAGGGGTCACCGAAAAAATTCAACTGCACTCGTGTGAATTTTGTTCAATCCGATTGAAACTCATTTTTTTTGGGAGAAAATGCTACGTGCAAACGGCGCAGCCGACCCAGTCCGGCTGTGAGTGCGGTCCCGGTTTCCTGAAGAGCCTCTGCCGTCACGCTGGCGGCGGGGCCAGTACACCGCTGCCATCGCTACGACTTGCGGGGTGGGGCGAGATCTATCTCCGGCGCTCAATGACAGACCAGAAGCTGACAGCCAGCACCTAGGCTACCCACATGAATAGGCTGCTGACCGCTTCCTTGCTCATCCTCTTAGCCCTCATGGGGGCCTGCGCTCCGGCGGCCACCGTGCAGCCGGATACGCCTGTGACTGGCACGCCTGTCTCGCAAACGGTCAGGATCGCGTCACCCCTGCCACGTGCGCACGCCCACAACGATTACGAGCATGACCGCCCGCTGTTGGACGCACTGGCGCAGGGCTTTACCAGCGTGGAAAGCGACGTGTTTCTGCGTGGCAATGAACTGCTGGTGGCCCATGAAGCCAGCCAGCTTCAGCCGGGCCGGACCCTTCAGACCCTGTATCTCGAAC
This sequence comes from Deinococcus radiophilus, assembly GCF_020889625.1. Taxonomy (GTDB): domain Bacteria; phylum Deinococcota; class Deinococci; order Deinococcales; family Deinococcaceae; genus Deinococcus; species Deinococcus radiophilus. Next base: position 65,483 of record NZ_CP086381.1, on the reverse strand, counting down.
CGCTGCGCCAGATCGCCGCGCAGAACGGGGGCCACATCTATCCGGGCGGGCAGAGCTTGACCCTCTACATTGACGTGAAGGACGAGGCCGAAGCCACCTACCAGGCCATTGACCGGGTGCTGGCAGGTTACAGCGACCTGCTGACCCGCTACGACAACGGTACGGTGACGCCAGGAGCGGTCACCGTGATCATCTCAGGCAACCGGGTACCTGCCACCATGCAGGCCCAGGCACTGCGCTACGCAGGCATGGATGGCCGCCTAAGCGACCTGGGCGGCGCTGCTCCTGCCTCACTGATTCCGATCATCAGCGACAACTGGACCAAGACTTTTTCCTGGGACGGCACGGGGGAGTTTCCTGCCGCCGAGCAGCAAAAGCTGCGCGAAATCGTCGGCCAGGCCCACGCGAACGGTCAGCGGGTGCGCTTCTGGGCCACCCCAGAAAGCCCTGCGCTGTGGCAGGCCCTGATCGGCGCGGGCGTAGACCAGATCAACACCGACAACCTGAGCGGACTGCGGGCCTATCTGCTGGAACACGACTGCCGCTGAACCCGGAGCTACTCTCCGCTACAGAGCTTTGGGGGTCGGTTCTAACCCAGCCAAAGCCCTAGAGGTCATCCGGAACATGGGGGTGAGGTTCCAAGCCAGTCGCTGTCTCCTCGCTCTCCTGTGGAGCTGTGCCCGTCTGCTCGCAGACAACCCGTGGACGCATGCCACAGATGCCCACCTCCGCAAGTCTCCGAGGCAGCCTTTACAGCTGGCGAAGCAACTTGTCTGCCGCCACCAGCGGAAAGTCCCAGGTGCTGGAAAAAGGCGGGGCGTAGGCCAAGTCAGTCTCAAACAGGTCCTCCACGGTGGCCCCCACACCCAGCAGCGCGGCGATCACGTCAATCCGTTTGGCGGCCAGGTGATTTTCAGCCACAATCTGCGCTCCCAGCAGGCGGCCCGTGCCTTTTTCACCCGTCAGCCGGATGTGGACCGGTTGGGAAGAGACATGATACCCGGCGCTGTCCGTACTGCTCAGGTCCACTGAGACGGCGTCCAGGCCTGCCCCCTCTGCCTGAGCCTGCGTCACGCCGGTCAGCGCCACGCCCAGCTCAAAAGTCCTGAAAATGCCGGTGCCCACAATGCCGGGGAAACTGGCGTCGCCACCCGCCATATTCACCCCCGCTACGCGGCCCATTCGGTTGGCAGTCAGGCCCAGCGGCACCCAGACGGGCTGCCCGGTCACACGGTGAGTCGCCTGAGTATTGTCGCCCGCTGCGTAGATACCCGCAACGCTCGTTTCCTGTCGCCGATTCACGGCCACAGCCCGCGTCTCCCCCAGCCTGGCTCCAGCCGCCTCGGCCAGCTCGGTGTTGGGGCGCACGCCCACCGCCACCAGCACGGTATCGGCGCGGATCAGGCCCGCATCGGTTTCTACGCCGCTCACGCGCCCCTGGCCCTGCAAGCCCGTCACCGTGACCCCGGTGCGGACATCCACCCCATGACGGTGGAGGGCACCGCGAATCGGTACCCGCAGCGGCGCATCCAGAATGGTCGCCAGGTCAGGAAGCCGCTCCACCACGACCACACTCAGGTCGCGTGCCCGGAGCATCTCGGCCATTTCCAACCCGATGTACCCACCGCCGATGATGCAGACCCGCCGCGCCCCCCGCAAGCTGGCATCCAGCTCCTGCGCGCCTGGAATGGTTTTAAGGACATGCACGCCTTCCAGCCCCGTCTGGGCGAAGGGCGGCACCACCGGGTCGGCGCCGGTGGCGAGCAGCAAGCGGTCATAGGGTTCAGTGGTCGTGACCCCGTCTGGGCCGCGCACGGTGAGGGTTCCAGCCCGCGCATCTATCCCCTCGGCGCGGTGCCCCAACCGCACCGAGATGCCGCGCCCGCGCATCTGCGCCGGGGTCCGCACCACCAGGCGGTCAAACCCCTCGCCGCGCACCTCGCCGCCCAGCACATAGGGCAAGCCACAGGCCGCATAGGAAATGTATTCGCCCGCCTCATACACCACCACTTCGCCGTCCGGGTTCTGGCGCTGCGCCCGGCTCGCGGCGCTCATTCCGGCAGCCACGCCGCCCACGATCAGGATTCGCATAGGCCACAGCCTACCCCGGCCCGCCCAACACCTCGCCACATGACCCGGCCGCGCTTGACAAAGTGCATGGCCGGAGCCTACACTCCGCCCCATGCAGTCCCTGTTTCAGAATGTGCAGCAGTGGTGGCCCTCGCCGGAGCGAGCTGGCCGCAGGCACGTCTGATTCCTTACAGTTAATCAGACCCCGACCGCTCGCTCCTGGTGGCGGGCGTTTTTTTTGGCACTGGCCCGCCGAGAAAGAGTTCCTCTTTTCTCAGAAAGGCCCACGCCCATGACCCAGTTCTGTCCCCTGACCGTTTCCGCCCCGTACCGCGCCGACGCGCTGGCCACTTTCCGTCTGCTGCGCCCCCGCGGGGAAAGCGTCCTGCTGGAATCCGCCGACGTGAAGTCCAAAGCCCACCTGAGAAGCCTGATGCTGCTCTCGCCGGCCCTACGGCTGACCTGTCACGGTCAGGACGTGACCGCCGAAGCGCTGAGCGAGACGGGGCAGGCGGCGCTGGAATATCTGGACGCCGCGCTGCCCGAGTTTGTCTGCGCCACGAGCGACCAAGGCCGCACCCTGACTTTTCCGCCCGCGCCAGCTGGCCTGAACGAAGCCGAGCGGCTGCAATTTCCGGGCAATCTGGAGCCACTGCGGGTGCTGCAACGGGCGCTGGGCGGTGCAGATGAGCTCCAACCCCTGCTGCTGGGCGTGTTCGGCTTTGACTTACTGGACACCTTCGAGGAATTGCCCACTGTCCCGCCAGGCGTCAACACCTGCCCCGACTACCGCTTTTATCTGGCCGAGACGGCGCTGGTGCTGGACCACCAACTGGAAACGGCCACGCTGCTGGGCCTGGCGACCAGCGGAACGCAGAGCAGCGTGGGTAAACGGCTGGCGGCCCTATCGGAGCAGTTGTCGGACTCGGCTGTGACGGGTACGACTCCTCCATCCACACCAAACGCCGAAATTCCGGAGCACCGATCCTTCCCCTCCACGCCGGAGTTTATGGCCCAGGTAGAGGAACTCAAAGAACACATCTCTGCCGGGGACATCTATCAGGTGGTGCCATCGCGGCGGTTCAGCCTGCCCTGCCCGGACGCGCTGGCGGCCTACGCCGAGTTGAAACGGCTGAATCCCAGCCCCTACCTGTTTTATCTGGACGCCGGCGATTTCGAGTTGTTTGGGGCGTCGCCGGAATCGGCGCTGAAGTTCACGGCGCAGACGCGCCAGGCCGAGCTGTACCCCATCGCGGGAACGCGGCCACGGGGACGGGATGAGCGGGGGCAGATCTGCCCTGAGCGCGACGCCCGGCAGGAGCTGGAACTGCGGCTGGACCACAAAGAACTGTCCGAACACCTGATGCTGCTGGACCTGGCCCGCAACGACCTGGCGCGGGTGGCGGTGCCCGGCACCCGCCAGGTGGCCGAACTGCTGCAGGTGGACCGCTACTCGCAGGTGATGCACCTAGTCAGCCGGGTGGTGGCCGAGCTGCGCCCCGAACTGGACGCTCTGGACGCTTACCGCGCCTGCATGAACATGGGCACGCTGAGCGGCGCACCGAAGCTGGAAGCCATGCACCTGATCCGCCAGACCGAGGGTGAGCGGCGCGGCTCCTACGGCGGGGCGGTGGGCTATCTGGCCGGAAACGGCGACCTGGACACCTGCATCGTGATTCGCTCAGGATTCGTGCAGGGTGGGGTCTGCACCGTCCAAGCTGGCGCGGGCGTGGTACGCGACTCCGACCCCGCCGCCGAGGCCGCCGAGACCGAAGCCAAGGCGCGGGCAGTCTTGCTGGCCGTGGCCGCCGCCCAGAAGCGTGAAAGAAGCGGCCCGCCTGTGGCCGCCCAGGTAGAGGTGGGCGCATGAGCCGGCCCGACATTCTGCTGCTCGACAACCTTGATTCGTTCGTGTACAACCTGCTGGACGAATTCGCCTCAGCGGGAATGAACGTGGAGGTATACCGCAACAACGTTCCGGCCGCTGATCTGTTGGCGCGGCTGGCGCGGCGGCCCGGGGTGCTGGTGCTGTCACCAGGGCCGGGCCACCCGCAGGACGCCGGCGAGCTGATGCCACTGCTGCGCGCCGCGCTGGGACGCCATCCAGTGCTGGGCATCTGCTTGGGCTTTCAGGCCCTGATAGAGGCCAGCGGCGGAGCGGTCGGGCGCGTCGGCCCAGTTCACGGTGAGGCCCAGACGCTCACGCTGACTGGCAGCGAAGGGCACCCGCTGTTTGCTGGCCTGGGTCCACTCAGCGTGGCGCGCTACCACTCGCTGGGCAGCCGTGACCTGCCCCCCACGCTGCACTCGCTGGCTGAAATAGACGGTATCTCTATGGCCGCAGAACATCGGCAGCACGCCGCACTGGGCTTTCAGTTCCACCCCGAAAGCCTGCTGACCCCGCGTGGCCGTGAATTGTTGCTGCGCTCGGCGGAATTCCTGACCGGGCGCCACATCGGCCAGCCGACTTTCGCAGCCACTGTCCAGGAGACCACCCAATGACCCGCAACATTCCCACTCCCGAGCTGCTCAAATCTGCCCTGCTGGGACAGCGCCTGACCCGTACCGAGGCCCGGCGCACCTTTCAGGCCATGATTGACGGTGAATTTACCGAAGGCCAGATGGCCGGACTCCTGATCGCCATGAAAACGCGCGGCGAAACCGCTGAGGAAGTGGCCGGAGCGGCCCTGGCTTACCGGGACGCATGCCTCCCCTTTCCGGAGCAGAAGCGCCCGATTGCCGACTGCGTGGGCACCGGCGGCGACATGGCCGGAACCATCAACATCTCTACCGCGGCGGCGCTGGCCGCCAGCAGCCTGGGTGTGCCGGTTGCCAAACACGGCAACCGTTCGGTGAGCAGCCTGGCGGGGTCAGCGGACCTGGCCGAAGCCTTGGGACTGCCCATTGGCCTGAGCAGAGAGGAAGCCGCCCGGCAACTGGAGCAGCACAATTTTTGCTATATCTTCGCCACGCAGTACCACCCGGCGGTGGGCCGGATCATGCCGCTGCGCCGCGCCCTGGCCGTGCCCACGCTGCTGAACTTGCTGGGTCCACTGCTCAACCCAGCGCGGCCCACCCGCCAACTGCTGGGCGTGGCCCGCGCCGAGGTAGCCCCGCTGTTGGCGAACACGCTGGCGCAGTTGGGACGCACCCACGCGCTGGTGGTTCACGGCTCGGGGCTGGACGAAATCGCGCTGCACGGTCCCACCCAGGTCTACGAAGTTACGGAGGACGGCGCCATCGAACATCACACCCTGACCCCTGCGGATCTGGGCCTCAAGGACCGGCCCCTGTCTGATCTGGTCGGCGGCACCGCGCAGGACAACGCCCGGATGATCCGCGAGGTGATGGAAGGCCGCGGCCAGGACGCGCACCGTGAGGCCATCGCCGCCGCCACCGGGGCACTGCTGTATCTGACCGGCGACGCGCCCAGCCTGCGGGCCGGGGTGGCCGCCGCGCTGGATCAACTGGCCTCGGGACGGGTGGCCGAGCATGTGGAGCGGCTGAAAGAGCCGGTGGGCGCATGAGTAAAGTGCTGCAAGGGATCGTGGCCCGGCGCCGTCAGCGGGTGCCCGAACTGCGTGAACGCTACGCTGACCTGAGGGCCGACACCCTGCCGCGTAGCCGCCGCAGCCTGCGGGCCGCGCTGGAGCCGGGAAGCGCCTTTATCCTGGAATGCAAAAGCGCCAGCCCCAGCCTCGGCGCGATCCGGCCCGACTACCGCCCCGCCGAGCTGGCCCGGACCTATTCGCGGTACGGGGCCGCCATCTCGGTGCTGACCGAACCGGACTTTTTCGGTGGCGACTACGCCCACCTGCAAACCGTGGCGCTCGCCACCCACCTGCCGGTGCTGTGCAAGGATTTCATCGTGGACGAGGTGCAGCTGCTGGCCGCCCGGTACCACGGCGCCGACGCGGCGCTGCTGATGCTCTCGGTGCTGGACGACACCAAGTATGCCCACCTGGCCGAGGTGGCAGAGCGGCTGGAGCTGGACATCCTGACCGAAGTGAGCAGCGAAACCGAAATGGAGCGCGCCGCCCGACTGGGGGCCGGAATCATCGGTATCAACCACCGCGACCTGCGTGATCTTTCGATTGATCTGGGCCGCTCAGCACAGCTCGCGCCACTTGCGCCAGCAGGCACACTGCTGGTGGCCGAATCAGGCCTGAAGGACAACGCGACCGTGCGCCGCATCGCTCCGCAGGTTCACGGCTTTCTGGTGGGGTCGTCACTCTGCGGCGAAAAGGATGTGGACCGCGCTGCCCGCCGCCTCATCTACGGCAAACACAAGGTGTGCGGGCTGACCACTCCGGAAGCCGCCCAGACTGCCGCTGCTGCCGGGGCCGTGTACGGCGGACTGATTTTCGCCCTCGCTTCGCCGCGCCGCGTCAGCGTGGAGCAGGCCAGCGCCATCATCGCCGCCGCGCCGGAGCTGGATTATGTCGCGGTCTACACCGGCCATGACCCAGCCGAAGCTGCTGCGCTCACGCAGGCCTTGCCGCTGCATGCCGTTCAGCTGCATGGAGGGCAGGACGACGGGTTTATCCGCGCACTCCGCGCGGCCCTGCCAGAAGGCGCGCAGGTCTGGTACGCGCTGGACATGGCCGCGGGGCAGCCGCAACCAGGCGAGGCCGTGGACCGCTGGGTACTGGATAACGGCGCAGGCGGCACCGGGCAGACCTTCGACTGGTTGCGTGTCCCCACCGAGCTGAAATCCCGCTCCCTGCTGGCTGGGGGCCTGAATCCCGCCAACGCCCGCGCCGCGCTGCAGACCGGCGTGCTGGGCCTGGACTTCAACTCCGGGCTAGAGCGGGAACGTGGCGTCAAGGACCCTGCCCTGATCGCGCAGGCGTTTGCAGCGGTACGCCAGTATGGCGGGACGTCTGCGACGTAACATTTCTTCCCTTCCGCCAGTCCACCGTCCATCACCGATCCGCCGCGCAGCGGCAAAGCGAACCACCTTCAAGGAGCAGCCCATGACGACCACCCCCATCCTCACCGGCGGCACCCCCCGCCTCCCCGCTTACTTTGGCGACTTCGGCGGGCAGTATGTCCCCGAAATCCTCCTGCCCGCGCTGGACCAGTTGGAAGCCGAATTCATCGCGGCGCAGGCCGACCCCGACTTTCAGGCCGAGTTCCGCGCCCTACTCAAAGACTATCTGGGCCGCCCCACTCCACTGACCGAGTGCCGCCACCTCCCGCTGCGGGGCCAGGCCCGCATCTTCCTCAAGCGCGAAGACCTGCTGCACGGCGGCGCCCACAAGACCAATCAGGTGCTAGGACAAGCCCTGCTGACGCGGCGGATGGGCAAGCAGCGGGTCATTGCCGAAACGGGCGCAGGGCAGCACGGCACCGCTACGGCCCTGGCCTGCGCCCTGATGGGACTGGACTGCACCATCTACATGGGCGCCAAGGACGTGGCCCGGCAGCAGCCCAACGTGTTCCGCATGGAGCTGATGGGCGCCAAGGTGGTCCCGGTCCACGCCGGCAGCGGCACCCTCAAGGACGCCGTGAACGAGGCCCTGCGCGACTGGACTGCCTCGTACGACACCACCCATTACCTGCTCGGCACAGCAGCGGGGCCCCACCCGTTTCCCACTATCGTGCGCGAGTTTCACCGGATGATTTCCGAAGAAAGCAAGGCACAGATGCTACAGAGAATTGGGCGGCTGCCCGACGAAGTGATTGCTTGTGTGGGTGGCGGGTCCAATGCCATCGGAATGTTCGCGGACTTTCTGGAAGATGAGGGCGTGCGGCTGACCGGCGTGGAGCCAGCCGGTGAGGGCCTGGAAAGTGGGCGGCACGGCGCGCCTATTTATGGGGGAAAGGTCGGTATTCTGCACGGTTCACGTACTTACGTCATGCGGACCGGCGAGGGACAGGTCGAAGAATCGCACTCGGTGTCAGCGGGGCTGGATTACCCCGGCGTGGGGCCACAGCACGCCTACTTGCAAGCTTCAGGCCGGGCACAGTACGTGGGCATCACCGACGCGGAGGCGCTGGAAGCCTTCAGTCTGCTGGCCCAGCACGAGGGCATCATTCCCGCGTTGGAGTCGGCCCACGCGCTGGCCTATGCGCTAAAAATCGCCAAGGACGCGCCAGAAGGCACGGCCCTGCTGGTCAACCTGTCAGGACGCGGAGATAAGGATATAGATCATGTGCGGGACTTGCTCTCGCGAACCGAGCGAGGATCAACAGCAAGGCAGCTTGCCGTTGCAGACGCCGGTGAGCAGGAGGCCCAGGCATGAGCCGCTACGAAACGATGTTTGCGGCCCTGAAAGGGAAAGGCGAAGGAGCCTTCGTGCCGTTCGTGACGTTGGGCGACCCGAATATAGAAGCCAGTGAGCGGATCGTACGTGCCCTGCTGGACACTGGGGCCGACGCGCTGGAACTGGGACTGCCCTTCTCAGACCCGGTGGCCGACGGTCCCACCATACAGGCGGCAAACATACGGGCACTGGCGGCGGGCGCAGGACTCAGCGCTGGGCTGAACCTGATTCGGCGGGTGCGCGAGGATTACCCAGACGTGCCGGTGGGCCTGCTCGTTTACGCCAACTTACCTGAATCGTTCGGACTGCCGGAATTCTATGGCGGCGTAGCGGCGGTTGGCGTCGACTCGGTGCTTGTGGCCGACGTGCCGCTGCGCGAGGGGGCCCGCTTTGCGGCGGCGGCGCAGGCGGCGGGCGTGCAACCACTCTTTATCGCTCCGCCGGACGCCTCGCAAGAGCGTCTGGCCGAAATCGCGCAGGCGTCGCAGGGGTACGTGTACCTGCTGGCCCGCGCCGGAGTCACAGGCACTGAGGGCGGCACGGCCCGCCCAGCCGGTCATGTGATTCGTACTCTGAAGGAAGCTGGAGCGCCACCCACGCTGCTGGGCTTCGGGATCGCGGAGCCGGAGCATGTCCGCGCCGCCCTGGACGCTGGGGCTGACGGGGCCATCAGCGGGTCAGCAGTGGTGCGCCTGATCGAGGAGCATCTGGAGGATGAAGCGGCGATGCTGGCGGCACTGGGAAACTTCGTGCGGCGTATGAAAGCCGCCACGCGCCTGACGGATTAAAGAGGGAAGCAGCCCTGCCCTCCTCTCCCCCCAGATAAACAATGAACGCCGTTTAGGGCCTGCCTCACCTCTGGCGAACTGCGTCCCAGACACATAAAAATAGAGACGACATGGCTAAACATCGTCTCCACCATAGTCTAGGACGTCGGTACGTCATTCGCCACCTCTATTTCTGGGCTAAAAAGCACTTCAGCGACCAGAAAACCTGCCCGCACCAGAAGGTCACGGATGCCATGCTGGTTGCTCTGCTGCTCTCCCGTCTCGTCTTCAAGCATCCATTTCCTTCCATCTGGTGGAACATCCTCAAGGAAGACCGTCCCGGTCTTCCTTCCTACACTCAGGCCTACACCAGGGGCATCAAACTGTTGCCACTCCTAGAGCATGTTGCAAGCCCAGCTCAGCCCTGCACTGAAGTCGTAGTTGATTCAATGCCCCTCCCCATTTGCCGTCCCAAACGCACGCACCTTTGTCGTTTCCCAGGCGCGAAATGGGGATTTGGAACTCAGGGCGAGTTCTTCGGATATAAGCTGCACGCCTGGGTCACACCAGGTGGACAAATCGTTCAGTACGTCATCCGACCTGCCAACCTCCATGACGTTACGGTCAGCTATGAGCTGAATCTCAGATGGCCAGAGTTTGAAGGCCCAACCATCATTGGCGATAAGGGGTATTGCTGTCTGGGCTACGTGTATCCGCCCAAGAAGAACACCAGATATGACACGGGATGGCGAGATTCTCGCCATCCCAAAATCCGCAAACGTATTGAAACAGTCTTCTCTGCGCTTGTGGAAGCTCAAATCCGCTCTGCCCAAACCAAAACCCTGGGTTCACTTAAGCTCCGCGTCGTCTTGGCCGTACTCGCCCACAATCTTGCTAGGCCCTAAACGGCGTAATGAAGCGTCAGCGCTGTTTCTTCCCCTTGACACTCGCTTTCCCGGCTTGCCCAGCCTGACCACGCTCCTGCCCTGGCTGACCCGGCACTTCGGCCAGATCTGGCAGGTCGTCGCGGTCGTACATTCCCTGCGGGCGGCCCACGATCAGCGGGTCGGGCGTGCCCACGTTACGGGGGTCGCGGTTATCGTACGGCAACGTACTCAGCACGTGCCGCATGGCATTCAGGCGCGCCCGCTTTTTGTCGTCACTCTTGACCACGTACCAGGGGGCATCGGCAGTGTCGGTATGAAAGAACATGGCTTCCTTGGCCCGAGTGTATTCATCCCATTTGTCCAGGCTGGCCATGTCAATCGGCGAGAGCTTCCACTGCTTGAGCGGATGCACCTGCCGCTCCCTAAAGCGGCGGCGCTGCTCGGCGCGGCTCACGCTGAACCAGAACTTGATCAGGCGCGTGCCACTGCGGACCAGTTGCCGCTCGAACTCCGGCACCTGACGCAAAAATTCATGGTATTCGTCCTCGCTGCAAAAGCCCATGACACGCTCTACCCCAGCGCGGTTGTACCACGAGCGATCAAACAGCACGATCTCGCCGGCAGTGGGCAGATGCTGAATGTAGCGCTGAAAATACCACTGACCCGCCTCAGTGGCGGTGGGTTTTTCCAGGGCCACCACCCGGCTGCCACGCGGATTTAGGTGCTCGGTAAAGCGTTTGATGGTGCCACCCTTGCCCGCTGCGTCCCGGCCCTCAAAAATGATCACGACTTTTTGCCCGGTCTCCTTGACCCAGGCCTGAAATTTGAGCAGCTCGATCTGTAGCTGGTATTTCTCCTGCTCATAAGCTTTGCGGCTCATGCGGTACAGGTAGGGATAGGCCCCCTCGCGCCAGGCGGGGTCCAGCTGCGCGTCCAAGTCGGCACTTTGCTCCGTAGGCTCTGTCTGTCCGCGCCGCAGTTCACGGATCAGATGCCGCTGCTCATCAGGCGAAAGGGCGTCCATCAGGGTGCGGGCCACGCTGTCCAGATCGTCAATCGGGGTTTTGAGCAGGATGTCCTCGGTGGCCACCGCCCGTGAGCCGAGCTTGTTCTCGCCGCGCTCATCGGTGTGGCGGTCCTCAATCCGCCGCTCGTCCAAACCGTAACTGTGGGGATGCACACGGGTATTGGGGAGTAGCTCGGCTTGCTCCTCAGGCGGAGCGACACGGACCGCTGGCGGGGCCTTGGCCGTGCGGGCGGGGCGGCGAGTGCGGGTCTCCGTCTTGGATTTGGACATACCCACAGTTTATGATTCGCTACTGATATTGCGTTAGGGAAAAATGTCACAAGCAGATGATGAGGCGCTTTTTTACGCCTGCAGCAGTGGCCAGGCTATTTCCTTTTCGTCACCTTTCCTCTACAGCCTGGCCCCCTACTTTCGGTCCCTTCTTCTTCTCTTCCAGCACGCCCTGGGCCAGTTCCAGCGCTTCGGCGTAGGCTTTGGGGCTGACATAACCGGCATCCTGATAGGTCAGAATCTGCCCAAAGTCACGCAGCGCCGCCTGACGCAGGTGCGAGGGTGGCACGTAATCCACGTTCGCCAACCGGGACGCCCGCCAGAGTGCTTGGCGAAACCCCGCGTCGGTGCGGATGGTCAGCAGATGCCCTTTAGCGAACAGCCAGCCACCATGTTTGTCGGCGAGGTCCTGCAGCGCCCGTAACACCTCGGGAGCCAGATGGGTCTCGGTCCGGCGGCGCAGAACCGTGCCGCGCTGCGGGTCAATATCCGACCATTTCAGATCCAGCACCTCGCCGGTGTGAAAGGCCTGACGGGTCATCAGGTGCAGCGCCGCCCGCAATTCCGGGTCCTCGGTCTGGGCAATCAGGCGCACGATGGCGTCACGGTCCGGCAGGTAATTCAGTTTGCGCTGCGCAGGTGGACGCCTAAAGCCGTACAGCGGGTCCTGGCGGATCAGCCCCTCTTCGTACAGGGCGCGGTACATCGCCCCCAGCAGCGTCAGGCGGGTGCGGACCGTATTGGGCTTGGCCGTGTCGGGTCCGGTGCGGGTTTCGCCCAAGGGTGCGCCCAGCCAGGCATGAAAATCTTCAGGTGGGCGCAGCAGATCAACCCCGTCACGCGCCGCGGCCTCAAAAATCCACTTGAGGGTGGAACGCACCGTATGCTGCGGCGCACTAAAAGCGTCCGGGAGCATCGCCACCACCCGGTCCAGGTCGGCCTCCTGCACTGCGCGCGCCAGCTTGATCTGACGTTCGTCCTGCGGCGCGGCGCCTTCGCTGCCTGCTTTTGTCATACGCGCAGTATGTGGCCTGGCAGCGCGGCTGACAAGGTGTAGGGCTGGTTTCTGTAGCGGCAAGGGTCAAATGCCAGTCGCCTCTCCCTGTCACAGCTGGATGACTGATGAGGCATTGCCTGGGTACGGTCCATTGGCCAGGGGTCCAGGCGGTAGGGCCGCGCTGTCGGGAGAGAGCAAGGCTCAGAACTTAAAGATGATTTCTAGAGGCTGCCCCTGAACATCGCAGAGGTGGGCGTACCTGCGCGGGTTATAGGCGAGCAGACGGGCACAGCTCCGCAGGAGAGCGAGGAGCCATAGATTGGCTTGGACCTCACACCCATGTTCCGGATGATTACAGGGAAGCAAACAGCCACTGCCACTGATTTGGCCTGCCCCGGCGCCATCTTCGCTATGATGACGGCACCCTGTTTATGACCGATCCCGTGCGCCCCCTCCCCCCTCTGGTTCCTGGCGACTGGGCCGGCGACTTCGAGGTGACCACTGTGCGCGATGTCACCTCTCTGCCGCCTTACCAGGTGCAGCGCTACAGTGTGCGTCCCCGTCAGGGTGAAGACACGCTGGTGTTGCGCCGCATCACACCGCCGCCGCCGGGTGCCCATGCCGAGGCCTCCTGGCTGGCCGAAGTCGCTGGCCGCTCCGCAGCCGAGCGCCTCCCGTTCGACCGGGCCGTGGCGGCGTGGAGTGATTCCGGGGCCAGCTATCTGGTCCGTGCTGAGCGGCATGGGCAGACGCTGGAAACTTATCTGCGTTCCGCTCCACCACTGGACGCAGCTGACGGTGAGGCACTGGCCCGTGGGCTGCTTTCGGCGCTGGGGCCTCTGCACACCCAGGGCCTGCACCTGAACGGCCTGAGTGCCGCGCACATCTGGCTGGATCAAAGCGGGACCGTGGGTTTGCGTGACCTCTGGAGTGCCCTGAGCGGTGGCGGCAGCGTGAGCGAGGATTTGCAGCGGCTGGGGCAGCTGCTACGGGTCAGCACAGCGCACACGGGCGGCACACCATTGGGACGGCTGCTGGACGCCCTGCAAGCCCCAGCAGGAGCTGGCCTGCCCATCTCGGCAGGCGCAGCGCTGCGGTTGCTGGACCGGGCCGCAGACCCGGCGGTCACGGCACTGGACACGGTGATCGCCACTGCTGCTGCTTCGGTGGAGCAAATTCCACCTGCTCACCCCACCGCCTCCCCAGCGCCACGCCCCCTCTGGCCCCGCCTGCTCCCGCTGGCGCTGCTGTTGGCGGCTGGAATCGGACTGATGCTGGCGCTGCCGACCCTCCGTGATCTGGCCTCTCAGAGCGCAGCGTTTACGCCCAACTCCGCGGCGATCCAGGAAACAGAGGAAGCTGCCTCCGGAGTCCCTGCTGACGCCGAGGCTCCTGCCACCCCTGGACGCCAGGTCATGACCCTTCCGACCCCTCTGAACCTGCGTCCAGCGGCCAACACCAACGGCGAACCGCTGGCGGTGATTCCCGGACAGAGTCTGCTGGATGTCCTTTCAGACAAAGGAGGCTGGAGCAAGGTGCGCTACGGCGAGCTCACCGGGTGGGTGAGCAACGAGTATGTGCTGCCTGTTCTACCAGGGGCGGAGGTCACGGCGCTGATGTCTGCGGCCGACCAGGGTGGCCGCGTGACCCTGGCACGCGGGGTCTATCTGCTCAGCCAGCCACTGGAACTCACCCTTGATACCGAGCTGATCGGGCAGGGCGCGGACCAGACCTACCTGATCGGCAGCCAAGGACAGAGTGCCATATCGGTACGTGATTCTCGGCTGCTGCTGCGTGACCTGAGTGTGCTGTGGAATGGTACTTCACCCGGCCAGGCCGTGCGGATAGACCGGGGCCACTTTCAGGGTGAAAGTATCGTCCTGAGCGGGGGCCGCGAGAACGACGCCGACCGCTCACAAGGCAGTGGCCTGTGGCTGCGGGCGGGAGCATTGGGAGAAGTCTCAGGCAGTTCGCTGGTCCGCAACGCCATCGGCATCAGCGTGACTGAGGACAGCCGCGTGGTTCTCACTGACTCGGACCTGCGCGCCAACCGCTTTGCTGGGGCGCTGCTGGATGGCCGCAGCAGTGGTACGATCAGCGGCAGCCGGATAGAGGGCAACAATGAGGATGGCGTGGTCATCGGCGGCGAGGCCACCCCGGAACTGCAAGGCAACCGTATTCGGGGCAATGGTCAGCGGGGAGTAGAAATCAGCGGCGCAGCCACGCCCACCCTACGCGGCAATCAGATTGAGGGGGGGCAGTTCAGCATCGGCGTCGGGGGAAGCGCTCAGCCCACCCTGCTGGACAACACCCTGACGGGCGCTGCGGATACAGCGCTGCTTTACCGCACGCAGGCGGGTGGAACCGCTGAAGGAAACACCATTGAGGGCACCCAAACCGGTATCCGGGTCAGCGAGGCGGCAGCACCGACCCTGCGCGGCAACCGGATTCAGGCCAGCCGCGGTGAGGGCCTGAATTACAGCGAGGACGCAGGTGGCAGCGCTGAGAACAACCAGATTGAAGGCAGCGTGGGCAGCGGCATCCTGGTGGCCGGCAACGCTGCGCCGCGTCTGGACAGCAATCAGGTGCGTGGCGGGCGTGGCAGTGGCCTGATCTATCTGGGAAACAGCGGCGGCGAGGCCACCCGTAACGTGCTGGAAGGCAACGCCGAACACGGCGCTGTCATCAAGGGGGAGGCGCGACCTCAACTGATCCAAAATGCGCTGCGCGGCAATGCCGCTTACGGCCTCGTGTTCAAGGAGGCAGCGGGCGGCGGCGGCGAACGCAACCTGTGCGAAGGCAACCGCTCAGGGCCAGCCTTGGTGCAACTCAACCCGCAGGCTTTCGGACCCAGTTTTGGACGGGACGACTGCATGGACGGAGTGCGCTGGCCGCCCCCTGTTCCTCCCCAACCTGCCGCCCCGAAAACACCGTCAAACGGCACCGCTGGTCAGGAGACTCCAGCGCCGTCCGCACCACCCGCCCAGGCGCCTACCCCGCCTGCTGTACCTGTCACTCCAGCGGAGCCTGCTCCAGCTCCAGCTGCGCCAGCATCTACGCCTCCCCTACCCACGTCGCCCGCTGTCCCAGCGACACCCGCCCCTACATCTACGCCCTAAGCACGCTCAAACGCGCCGCAGAGGATATTTCCTGCTGTAGTGGCTGGGGCCTGTGCCGTGCGCCGCGAGCCACTCCCTGTAAGTGCAGCCCACTGACTCACAGCGCGCCGGAATCAGCCTGCCTTTACGCAGGGCAGGAATCGGCAGCGGCAGATGCAGAAGATACCGCCGCCGACTGCTGCGGGCTGCAATCCGGGCCATGTCACTCAGGGACAGCCGCTCTGGACCTGCTATGTCCAGCACCCGCCCAGCGGCGGGGAGCAACGCCAAATCAGCCAGCCGCACTCCGACCGCCTGGGGCGCGACCGGCTGCATCCGGAGGTGAGGGCTGGCCAGTTGCAACGACCCGAACCGCAACTGCTTAAGCAGATAGTCGGCCAAGTCAAAGAACTGTGTGGCGCGCAAAATGGTATGCGGTAGCCCACTTCCTTCAATCAGCCGCTCACTGTGTAACTTGGCACTGTAGTAGGGAAAAGCGGTCACCTGGTCGACGCCTGAAATGCTGACATACACCAAGTTCTGAAGTCGGCCTGCATCCTGCTCGGCTTGCAGCGCATGAATCAGATTGGCCGTCATCTGCTTGTCCTCGTGAGCGGCCAAAGCTGTCGCACAGTGGACCACCACGTTAAACCCCTGGATGGTCCCACCCAAGCTATCCCTGTTCAGCAAGTCACCTTGCAAGTCGGCCTGATCACTTCGGCCAAAGCCCTGCGCCTGGATGTCCCGACTGCGCAACTCGTTCAGAACGCTGCGGCCCAGCACTCCGGTTGCCCCGGTAACAAGGATGTTCATTTTTGCTGTCTCCTGTTTGAAGGTTGCCGACGTACTTTTCTGAAGTGATACCGGTCATAAGTTGAACACAAAACCGGGCGGCCCGATATCGGGTCGCCCGGCTGATCTTGACTCAACTCAGTTCTTGCTGATGTCTTTCCACAGCACGCCCATATTGAATGCGCGCATCGGATTGTAGGTTTCCTCGCTCACGCCCTGCAGGTTGTCGCGGACGGCGCGAATCTGCGGGTTGGTGGGCATCATGATGAAGAGGCCCTGGTCCATCGCCCGCTCTGCAATCTGGCGGTACAGCGCTTCACGCTGGGGCACATCGGTGATCGAACGTGCTTCTTCGATCATCTTGTCAATCTCCGGATCGTTGATACCGGTGCGGACGTTGTAGTAGCCGTTGGTGTGGTAGAAGGTGTACACGAAGTTGTCCGGGTCAGCATAATCAGGGGCCCAGGTGGCCACCGTCAGCGCTTCTTTACCCTCGCGGGCATCCGCGAGAATCTCGCTCCACTGCTTCTGGGTCAGGTTGATCTTGAACTTGGGGTTCATTTGCTCAAGGTTGGTTTTGAGCATTTCCATCATGGTCTGGTGGGCCACGTTGCCCTGACGTGAGGAAGCATTGATGGTAAAGCCATTTTCCCAGACCTGACCACCCCAGGCCTGTTTGAGGTACTCCTCGGCGGCGGCCAGGTCGAACTGCGCCGCAGGCAGTGCCGGGTCATAGCCCATGAAGGTGTCAGGCAACATGAAGTTGCGTGGCGTGCCTTTGCCGTTTTGGACCTGATCAATCATGACCTGTGGATCGAAGGCAGCGATAAAGCCTTTACGCACGTTGATATCACTGAAGAAGTCAGCGGGAATGCCCTGGCCGTCCAGCTTGCCACTGCCCAGGTTGACCGGATCGTCCACACTCTGGTTCATGGAGATGCCGAAGACGTAGGTGTCCGGCAGGTTGTCGATGATCGCCACACCTGGCTGTCCGGCCAACTGGTCTTCGATAAAGGGGCGTCCGCCCGCCACTTCGACGATATCTGCATCGCCGTTGAGGAAGGCCTGATTGCGCGAGGACTCCTCAGGGACGATCTGTAGGACCACGGTCTTGAGGGCCGGAGCCTCACCCCAGTAATCATCGAAGCGCTGCACCACGATGGTGCTGGCGTCGCGGCTCTGCAGCTTAAAGGGGCCAGTACCGCTGGGCTCCTGTGACAGCGGGCTGCCTTCCAGCTCTTTGCCCACAGCGTCTTTCCAGGTGGCTTCGGTTCCGTCCCACTCTCCGATTTCAATGGCGTGCTTGCTGTCCACGATGCTCTGACCGGTATAGGCCAGCTTGGACACGAAGGAGGGGTCCACCTTGGGCAAATTGAAGACCAACACGTTGTCTTCGCACTGCACAGAGTTGTCGATGGCTTCCCAGGTGACCAGGCCGTCTTCATCATCGTTGGCATTGGCGGGCGTGCCCAGCAAAGACTCCGACAGGAACCAGTTTCCGCTGGACCCGGTGTTGGTCACCAGGTTGCGCTGGAACGAGTACTCGGCGTCGGCGCAGGTCATGTCGTTGCCGGTGTGGAACTTCACGCCGTCGCGCAAGGTAAAGCGGTACTGCAGCCCGTCATTGACCTCTTCCCACTCGGTGGCAAGCGAGGGAACCATGTCGGTCAGGCTGGCGCCGTCATAGGTGACCAATGTTTCGTAGAGGTTCTCCACGACCTGCCCGGAGCTGGTGTCATAGGTGGTGCCAGGGTCCAGGGTAGGAATATCTGCCGACTGCTGGACGACCAGGGTGTCTGCCGAAGCCTGAACTGGGGCCGCCGTTCCCTCAGCCGCCGTATCGGTCGCTGCGTCGGTGCTGGCGGCGTCGGTGCTGGCCGTATCCGTGGTGGTCGTGGTGGTTTCGGTGGTCGTATTGTCGTTACAAGCTGCCAGCAAAAGGGTGCCGGTCAGCAGCAGCAGCAGTTTCTTGTTCATCTGATCTCCTTGGGGGTAGGCTCCGGCTTTGCCGCCAGCACCACTTGGTCAGCGACGGGTCAGCTGCACCTGTGGGACTCACTGAAATGAATCAAGCCGTGTTTATTTATACAAGTCCCATACGGCAGTTGCAAGCCATTCTGGAGTGTCCAGACGTAAAGTCGGCTGGATCGGCGAGGCCCAGGCGCTAGACCCGACTCATTCCCCCTTACACTTGAGAGAACCAACCGGGACCACCGCCTGACTGTTCAGCACAGAATACGAGAGGGACAGCAATGTTTATTTTGCAAGTGATTTGAGCAGGATGGACCCGCAGTGCCAGCATTTCTTTGCAGTCTTCGCTGGCCCATCGGCGGCTGAAAGCCAAGGCTACACTGAGGGGTATGACCAAGCTGCTGTTCGCCCCTGCCCGTGAACTGCTGAGCCTGTGCCGGACGCTAGAGGGCAGTGGCTGCGAGGTCTATCTGGTAGGCGGCGCGGTGCGTGATGGCCTACGTGGTATGCCCAGTCAGGACCATGACCTGCTGGTACGACATCCCCACCTCTCGGCTCCGGAGCTGCTGACACAGCTGCGGGAGCGACTGGCTCCAGCCCCGGTCTTCGAGGTCGGTGCCGCTTTCAAAGTCCTCAAGGTGCGCTGGGAGGGCGAGTGGCTGGACCTGGCCCTGCCAAGCCAGCAAACGGACGGTGGCTGGCAAAGTGACCCCCGCCTGCCGCTCCAGGGCGATCTGGCCCGGCGCGACTTCACCGTCAATGCGCTGGCCTGGCCGCTGTGTGTGCCTGCGGTGGACGCACCGAAGCTGATTGATCCATTTGGCGGACAAGATGATCTGCGGGCCGGGCGACTGCGAGCGGTAGGTTCGGCACTGGACCGGCTGAACGAAGACCCGCTACGGATTCTGCGGGCTGCCCGCTTTGCCGCTCAGGGTCTGCACCCCGACGCCGAGCTGAGTGCCGCGGCGCGTCAGCTGGCCCCCCGGCTGACCAAGGTGGCTCCCGAACGGCTCTGGCAAGAATGGACCCGGCTGTTTACCGCGCCCCGGAGCGCTCAGGGCCTGCGCTGGCTGGCCGAAGTCGGGGCCATGCCCCTGCTGGTTCCCTTCTGGCCGGAAGTGGACGGTCTGGAGCAGCATAGCCCCTACCACGCCCAAACCGTATCCGACCACCTGCTGAGCGTGGTGGGCGAGTTGGACCGCATGGGGGCAGCTCCCTTGACCAAGCAAGCTGGTTTCTTTCATGATCTGGGCAAGGGACGGACCCGCACGCTGAGCGCCGGGCCACACGGCCTATGCGGGCATTTTTACGGACATGAAAAGGTGGGCGCCGAGTTAACCCGGCAGGTCCTGGACCGTCTGCGGGCCGACCACCGCCGCAGCCGGGAGTTGGTCACGCTGGTACGGCTGCATATGCGTCCCGGCCAGGTGCAGACCCGTGCTGCGGCTCGCCGCCTGGCCGCCGCGGCTGGGAACCTGCTGGAGCC
The DNA here is from genome assembly GCF_020889625.1 of Deinococcus radiophilus. Classification (GTDB taxonomy): domain Bacteria; phylum Deinococcota; class Deinococci; order Deinococcales; family Deinococcaceae; genus Deinococcus; species Deinococcus radiophilus. The sequence goes on along the minus strand of NZ_CP086381.1, from coordinate 45,849 downwards.
GCTGCTGGACCTTTATGCGGCTGACCGTCTGGCCCATATCGGTGCCAACCCAGAGCAGATCGCCGCCCAGCAGGGCCGGATTCGCGCCGCCACTGCCGACTTGCCCAGGGGCTTTACCCAGCATGATCTGGCCCTCAGCGGCCACGCTTTGCTGGAGCTGGGCCTCTCGCCGCAGCAGGTGGGACAAGCCAAACGCTGGCTGACTGGGCAGGTGCTGGAAGGAAACCTGCCCAACCAGTCAGCCGAGCTGCTAGAGCGGGTAAAAATTCAACTTTCCCAAACAAATAAGGCGTGCAGCACTCTCTTTTCAAATGAGAAGGCTAAGCACTAAATCAATGCCGAGTGTACACTTATTTACTTTTAAGAGCTGACGGAATTCTTATGGTGCAGGAACCAAAGCAGCAAATTTTATTGAAATGCCCTCTACTAGGCTGATTGGGGGGACTTTACTGCTGCTCATGGAGGTGTTGATATGAAACAAGTCCTGACCATGACCGCCCTCTTGCTGACCGGCACGGCTGTGGCCGGCGGCGGCAGCGCCGTGCCTACAGGTAACTCTATCGCCGCCATCGTCGCCAACGACCCCAACTTCAGCACCCTGCTCAGTGCGGTGCAGGCCGCCGGGTTGACCCAGGAACTGGCCAGCGGCGGCCCCTACACGGTCTTCGCGCCGACCAACGCGGCCTTTGCCAAAGTGCCGCAGGCTCAGCTGAACGCCCTGCTCAATGACCGTGAGCAGCTGCGGGCCGTGCTGCTGTACCACGTGGTTCCCGGCAAGGTGACCTCTGGCCAGGTGGTGAATCTGGATTCGGCCACCACCGCCAATGGCGCTGACCTGGACATCATGACCAACGGCGGCAAGGTGATGATCAACGACGCCACCGTGACCAAGGCGGACGTGCAGGCCAGTAACGGCGTGGTGCACGTGATTGATACAGTGCTGCTGCCCTAAGGAAACTATCCCGTGAACCGGGATCGGCAGGCTGCCAGAGGGCTGTTCCTCAGGGCAGCCTGCTCGGCTTTGCTCCCAGTCCCAGGCCCGGCCCAGCCGGACGACCGCTCGCCAGAAAGGATGGCTCTGCCCTTGCGTTTGCGCTTTCTCCTTCCCCTGCTGCTCGGCTGCACCGTGCTGCCTGGCTGCCAGCCACCGGCCGGGCAGCCTGAGCCGGCGGCCCCCACGGTGACGGCTCCTGCAGTCCGCCCGGCGGCCCCAGCGGCGGCTGAACCTGAGCCAGTCGCCCAGCCGCTCACCGTTCAGTGGACCGCTGACGAACCACAGCTGATCGGCGGACAGGTGCAGGCCCGCTCGCTCAGCTTTCAGCGCGAGCTGCCGCGCCCGGCCAGTGCCGACGACCCGGCCTTCCGCAACCGGCTGGAGGCGCTGTACACCGAGTTGGAGCAGCGTCAGCCGCGCGACATTCGCTGGCGGCGGGTGGGTGAGCGCTGGGTGGGCGCGGCGCAGCACGGCTGGGCGGTAGACCGGGAAGCCAGCTGGGAACGGGTTCGGGCGGCACTGGCCGCCGGAGAAACGTCGGTCACACTGGCCGTCCGCACGGTGGCCCCCCAGCGGGATGTGGCCTGGGCTGCCGCGCAGGGGCTGGGGCATCTGCACAGCGGCCAGTCGCAGTTCGCGGGCAGTCCCGACTTCCGGGTGCACAACATCCGGGTGGGCGCGGACAAGGTGGCGGGGCAGTGGCTGGAGCCGGGCGAGACCTTCGACTTCAACGCCAGCGTGGGACAAATCAACGCCGCGAACGGCTTTCAGGAGGGCTATGTCATCACGGGCGACACCCTGAGCATGGAGGACGGCGGCGGGCTGTGTCAGGTGAGCACCACGGTGTTCCGGGCCGCTTTCGGGGCGGGCCTGCCGATCACCGAGCGGCACCCTCATTCCTATCAGGTGGAGTATTACGGCGAACCCGGCCTGGACGCCGCCGTCTACGCACCGGGCAAGAACCTGCGCTGGGTCAACGACACCGGCGCGCCGCTGCTGGTTCAGGCCGAGTGGAACCTGGAGACCGAGCAGCTTTTCATTCACCTGTTCGGCCGGGACGACGGCCGCGAAGTCACGCTGGGTGACCCCCAGATCACCGACTTTGCGCCGCCGCCCGACCCCACCTTTGTCGCCGACCCGGCGCTGCACGGCGAAGAGGCTCAGCGGCTGGACATGCCTGCACCGGGCGGGCGGGTGACCGTCACGCGGCGCATCCAGCGCGGTGATCAGGTCAGCGAAGATCAGCTGGTCAGCCGCTACCGGCCCTGGGGCGGCGTCTTTGCCGTGCCGCCGGGAGACGGGCGGATAGGCAGCCCCTGAAACCGGGCGGTAACCAAATGCCTCGGCCCACAGATGAAACAATGAGACATGCAGCCCTTTTCACGTGACCAGCAACCCGAGCGACTCACGGCCGCCGAAGCGATTTCGCGCCTGCAACCCGGCTGGCGGGTGGCGCTGTCCGGCAATGCCGCGACGCCCACGCCGCTGCTGCGCGAGCTGATGAACCAGGGCGAGCGCCTGCGCGGAACCGAGCTGTACTCGGTGCTGCTGATGGGCGACAACCCCTTTCCCGACGAGGGCAGCCCGTTTATCCGCCGCGCTCTGTTCATGGGGCCGCACGACCGCCGCGCCTACGGCAAAGGGCAGGTGGACTACATCCCGGTATTCCTGAAAGACATTCCAGAGCTGTTCTATTCGGGGCGCTTACCGCTGGACGCCGCCATCGTGCATGTCTCGCCGCCGGACGAGAGCGGCTTTGTCAGCTTCGGGACCGAGATCGTGGGGGCGCAGGCGGCGGCACGCATGGCCCCTTTCGTGATCGCGCTGGTCAACCCGCAGATGCCGCGCATGTACGGTGACTGCCACCTGCACATCTCCGAGATCGACGTGATCGTCGAAGACGACTTCGCGCTGCCGAGCGTAGCCGCGCATGACCTGAGCGCCGAGGAGCGGCTGATCGGGGGGCACATTGCTGATCTGGTCGAAGACGGCGACACCATCCAGATCGGCATCGGGGCAATTCCCGACGCGGCCCTGGCGGCGATGGAAGGCAAAAAGGACCTGGGCATGCACACCGAGCTGATCAGCACCTCGGTGATGCACGCGGTGGAGGCCGGGATCATCACCGGACGGCGCAAGACCGTGCACCCTGGGCGCATTCCCGGCACGCTGGTGCTGGGCACGCCTGAGCTGTACCGCTTCGTGGACCGCAACCCGATGTTTCAGATGTACCCCAGCAACTACACCAACGACGTCGGTTTGATCGCCCGCAACCGCCGGATGACCTCTATTATTGATAACGGCGTAAGTTGGCGTCCATAAGCTGACGGGGCAGGTGAATATAGCGGACCCGCTGCCAGGCGGTGACAAGCCTCTTTTTCAGCGCTCTTATGGAGTGGGCACAAAAGTTCCCCAACACATTGCGCTTGACGTAGGCCCACACCAACTCGATCGGGTTCAACTCTGGAGCATACGGAGGCAGAAAGATCAGAGAGAGGCGTTCGTGGGAACCCACGAACGCCTGGGTTACTTTCGCGTGATGAATTCTCGCATTGTCCAGCACCACGACGATGTTCCCCTGAACTTGGCGCAGGATGTGCCCAAAGAATCGTATGACTTCTCTACTCCGGATCGCTCCGGATATTGTGTGCTGGAAGAATCGTCCATCTGAAGTGATCGCCCCAATCGTTGAAAGCTTCTCCCAGTTTGCTCTGAGCTTGACCAGGGGCGTGACGCCCCTCACCCCCCATGTCCGTCGCTGGACTCCTTTCAGAGAGAATCCGACTTCATCCAGATAGATGATTGTGGCTCCCTCAGCGACCTTTTTTTTCCAACTCCGGCAGCACCTGTTCCCGCCAGGATGCGATCCGAAGTTCGTTCCGCTCAGCGGCCCGCCCATCTGGCATCTGTGGGCTGAAACCCAACTTTCGTAGGATTTTGCGGACGTGATCATGGTGGTACCACACATCAAAGTGCCGCCCGATGAGCTCTGCCACACGTTTTGTCGTCCAGGTTTCGTCAGGAAACCCATGCTGCAGAGCACCCTCCTGCAGGAGGGTGCGAAGCTGGTCGTGCTGAGACTCAGTCAGTCGAGCAGGACGACCAGAGCTGACCGTCGCTTGCAAGCTTCCCTTCTTTCTGAGCCGAGCACTCCAAGAAGTCACCGTGAGCACGGAGACGCCAAAGTGAGCAGCGATTTCGCGGTGTGTGTGGCTGCCTTGCTGCAGCCACTCGGTAGCAGCCAGGCGCCGCTCCTCAAGTTGGGCACGAGAATATTGGTTCGGTTGCCATTCCATGGTCCCTGGAGTTTAGCAGCGCATACTTGCGCCGCTATCAATAATTCGGCGGTAGAAATTGACCTGACCGGGCAAGTCTGCGCCGACTCGGTGGGCACGCGGATGATTTCAGGCTTTGGCGGGCAACTGGATTTCGTGCGCGGGGCCAATGCCAGCGAAGGCGGGCGCTCTATCATGGCGGTAACGAGCACGGCGCGGGTCAGCGGTCAGTCCGCCTCACGTATCGTGCCGACCCTCACAGAAGGCGCGGGCGTGGTGACTACGCGGGGCGACGTGCGCTACGTCGTGACCGAATACGGCGTGGCTGACCTGTACGGCCGGAGCCTCAGCGAGCGCGCCCAGGCGCTGACGCACATTGCCCACCCCGACTTCCACGAGGAGTTGCGGAGTGCCGCCGAGGCCCGGGGCCTGCGTCCACTCTCCGTATCCCCAGCTTTGGCGGCGCCGACCCCCACCCGTTAGCGGGTCTGGGTCACCTTGCTCAGCAGTGGTGGGCGGTCGGGGTCCTCACCGCGCTGCAAGGCCAGATGCGCGGCGAACAGATAAAAGGCGAGTGCCGTGGGAAGAGGATCGGTAAAAGGATGCCCTGTTCCCGGCACGCGCAGATCACTGCCCTGCGCTGGACCGAGGGTTTTCAGATCGGCCCCGGCCCCCTGCAACTCGGCGTAGGCCTGAGCAGTGGCCTCAGCGGCAGCGTCCCGTGAAGTTAGACCCAGCAGGGGCACCCCCTCGGCGATCAGTCGCTTGGGACCGTGGCTGAATTCGGCGGCGGAGTAGGCCTCAGCGTGAAGGCCACTGGTTTCTTTGAGCTTCAGGGCCGCTTCCCGGCCCACACCGAAGTTCAGCCCCCGCGAGAGCACCATCAGGCTCTCGGCAAAACGGTAGCGCTCGGCCAATTCGCGGGCCTGATCTTCCAGCGCTAATGTCTCCTCGCACACCTCCGGCAAGCGGTCCAGTGCCGAGCGGAGTTCAGCGTCGCCCGTCAGCTCGGCCAGCAGCGGCAGGGGCGCGTGCAGGCTGGCCAGATAACTTTTGGTAGCGGCGACAGCCTTTTCAGGCCCAGCCTGCATCGGCAATACCCATTCGGCGGCCCCAGCCAATTCACTGCCCTCGACATTGACCAGGGCCACGGTCACGGCCCCGCTGCGGCGGGCGGCCTGCACCGTCTCCACCACATCTGGGCTGGCTCCCGACTGTGACACCGCAATCACCAGCGCCCCATCCAACCGCAGCTCGCGGCCATAGAGGGTCTGCACGCTGGGGCCCATACTTCCCACGGGTAGGCCCAGACCGACTTCCAGGGCGTACTTCAGCACGGTGCAGGCATGGTCGCTGCTGCCCCGCGCCACGGTAATGGCGTAGGGCGGCAGCTTCCCGCGCAGCCGCTCCGCAAGGGCACGGGTCACGGCGGCGTTCTGCCCACGTTGACGGCGCAGCACAGCGGGGATTTCACGGGTTTCTTGCAGCATCAGCGGTTCTGATTTTCTTGACTCGGTCATGGTTCTCCTAGGGTGAGCTGCGGTGCAATGAGCCGTTCACCGCCCAGATACACGTCGGTAATTCTCAAGTCCTCGTCCAGCACGACCAAGTCGGCACGCTGCCCTTCCAGCAGTTTGCCCCGGTCAGTTAACCCCAGGGAACGGGCCGGGTGGGCGCTGGCCATGCGACTCGCTTCGTCTAGTGGGATGCCCGCTGCCACCACATTCCGCAGAGCCTGGTCCATGGTCAGGACGCTGCCAGCCAGGGTGCCGTCTGCCAGGGTGGCGCGGCCGGCCTGCACGGTGACCGCCTGCCCACCCAGCTCACTCTGGCCGTCGCCTAGGCCAGCGGCCCGCATGGCGTCGGTGATCAGCATGACCCGGTCAGGGCAGGCGGCGCGGGCAAGCAACAGGCTGACCGGATGGACATGCTGAAGATCAAAGATCACCTCGGGAAATACCGCCGGATGGGCCAGTAGCGCTCCCGCCGCACCAGGCGCACGGCCCTCGATGCCGCCCATCGCGTTGAACAGGTGTGTGGCGGCCAGCCGGGGGTGTGAGGCCAGCGCATCCAAAAAGTCGTCCGTCTGGTCGGCGTCAGCGCGGGTGTGACCCACCCCGATACGGACCCCTGCGGCGGCCAACTGCTGGGCGGCAGCGGCCACACCCGGCACTTCAGGCGCCAGGGTCACGGCCCGCAGGCAGCCCTGGGCCAGCACCTCGGCCACCTGCTCCGGCGTGGGCTGAACCGCATAAGCTGGCTGCGCCCCCAAGCGCCCTGGGCTGATGAAGGGCCCTTCCAAATGGGCTCCCAGCACCTGCGCTCCATCCGTTAAGCCGCCCGCCGCTTGTAGGTCCAGCACTTGCCGCACACCACGCAGGGCAGCCAAGACCTGTGTCCAGGGAGCGGTCATGGTGGTGGGCAGCAAGCTGGTCGTGCCGTGACGGGCGTGGAGGCGGCACAGCGTCTGCACCCCAGCGGGGCCGTCCATCACATCACCGCCCCCGCCGCCATGCACATGGGTGTCAATAAACCCAGGCAGAATGTACCGCTTGGCCCCAGCTTGGGGCGGCAAAGGCGTGACCGCCTCAATTCCCTCACGGAAACTGAGGCGGCCATAGGTCAAACCCTGCGGCAGGGCCAGCCAGCCGGTCATAGCGAAGGCTGGACCGGCCATCACCGTTTACTCTCCGCCCTGGGAATCAGTGAAAGGTTGCGCTACAGCGTCACCGAACTCGCGGTGCACCAGCGCCTCCACTTCGGCGGCAGTCCCCAGCGTCAGGGCTTCGGCAGCCACCCGCTGCGCCTGCGCCAGATCCAGGTTCAGCAATTGCTCGCGGCGCGAGAGCAGCGCGGGCGCACTCATGCTCAGCTCGGTCACGCCCAGGCCCACCAGCAGCGGCATCGCCAGGCGGTCACCGGCCATTTCGCCGCACACACCCACCCAGCGGCCATGGTGGGCTGCACCTTCACAGGTGAGCTGAATCATCTTCAGCACGCTGGGATTCAGCGGCTGGTAGAGGCCCGACACCTGCTCGTTCATGCGGTCAGCAGCCATGGAGTAACCGATCAGGTCGTTGCTACCCACCGAGAAAAAGTCGGCTTCGCGGGCCAGGGTGCCGGCCAGCACAGCTGCCGCTGGCACTTCGATCATGATACCCACTGGAATGTTCTGGGCAACTTCTGCGCCCTCAGCCAGTAATTTCTGGCGTTCTTCTTCCAGCAGCGCTTTGGCCTGGCGCAGTTCTTCCAGGGTAGACACCAGCGGGAACATGATCTTGAGATCCCCGTGAACACTGGCCCGCAGCAGCGCTCGCAGCTGCACCCGGAAAATCTCGGACCGGGCCAGACAAAGCCGGATGGCACGGAATCCCAGGAAAGGATTTTCCTCTTCCGGTAGGTCCAGGTAGGGCGCAGCCTTATCCCCGCCGATGTCCAGCGTGCGGATAATCACGGGCTTGCCGTGCATCCCTTCCAACACAGCGCGGTAGGCCAAGTACTGTTCCTCTTCGGTGGGTAAGCGGTCCTGCGCCATGTACAGAAACTCGGTACGGTAGAGGCCCACGCCTTCAGCACCGTACTCCAGCGCGATAGGCAGGTCCGCCGGGCTGCCGATGTTGGCGGCCAACTCAATGCGGGTGCCATCTTTGGTGCGACCCTCGGTGCCGACCAAGGCCAGCAGACGGCCCTGACGCTCGGCATAGGCCTGGGCACGGCTCTGGGCTTCGGTCAGGGCACTTTCGCCCGGCTCCACCAGCACGCGGCCCAGTTCGCCGTCCACGATGAGAGAAATACCGCTTTCGAGGGTCATGGCAGCCTCGCCTACACCAACTACAGCTGGAAGGCCCAGCCCGCGCGCCATGATGGCCGAGTGACTGGTCCGGCCACCCACCGCCGTCACGATGCCCTTCACCAGCTCACGGTTCAGCGCCGCCGTGTCACTGGGAGTCAGGTCATGGGCCACCAGCACAGCAGGCTCGCGCAAGTCGCCCAGCGAAGTCAGTGGACGGCCCAGCAGGTGCGACAGCACCCGGTTGCGCACATCGCGCAAGTCGGCGGCCCGCTCGCGCATGTACTCATCTTCCATCGTCTCAAAGACAGCAATAAAGGTGTCGGATACGGCACCCAGGGCCGTTTCGGCGCTCTGGCCACCCTGCAGCCCAGCCGCGACCTGATCCAGCAGTTCGGGGTCGTCCAGCATCAAGAGGTGCGCATCGAAAATCTCGGCGTGTTCTTCGCCCAGTTTCTGTGCCGTCTGCTCACGCACAGCTTGAAGATCGGCGCGGCTCTTTTGCAGGGCCTCATCGAAACGCTGCTGCTGCTCTGCTGCGTCCGCACCCGACTCCTGCGGCTCAAAGCGGAGGTCTGGGGGACGCAATACGAACGCCGGGCCGATGCCCAGACCCGGCGACGCAGCGATGCCCGTCAGCCGCCGGGCCACGTCCAGCGCCGTGGCCTCCTGCGCTGGACTGCGGGTGCTGGCCTTGTCGTTGGGCAGCCGCTCAGGCACGCTGGGCCAGTCCCTGCTCGACCAGTGCCTGACCCACCGTATCCAGGGCCTGCTGGGCATCCTCGCCTTCGGCGGTCAGGGTAAACTCGCTGCCCTTGGTCAGTCCCATGCTCAGCACACTCATCAGGCTCTTGAGGTTCACGGCCTTGCCTACGCTCACCAGTTTCAGGTCAGCAGTAAAGGGAGTTGCCACCTTGACCACCGCCGAGGCTGGGCGGGCATGCAGGCCGTGCTCATCAGTCACCACAAATTTTTGTTCCATAGGCCGAGCATAGCCCAGGCTCCCGTAGCCCTTGTTGAAGCCTGGTAGGTCAGAACCTGAAGCGGCAGTTCATGTGTGGTTTAGAGAAAGTTGCGGGCATCGTTGCCGTTCACGCAAGAAGAAGGGAAGAGTTGGCCCAAAGACCATCTCCTCCTTGAGAGCTATTTGGCTGACCTTAGGGTGTGATGCTCAGCTGTCCAGTATCCGAGAGCTGCACCTGCTGGCTGTCATCCAGATTGGTGAATAACACTGGAGTTAGCGTGCTGGGCACCCGGCTGCCGATCAGATTCAGGTCGGCGCGCAGAAGCGGCTGGCCTGCTGTTACGCGGTCGCCCTGCTGGACCAGCGCGGTAAAGCCCTCACCGTTCAGATTCACGGTATCTACCCCCACGTGAATCAGCACTTCCAGACCACTGTCGGACATCAGCCCGATGGCGTGGCGGGTGGGAAAAAAGGTGACAACCTGTCCGGAACAAGGCGCACGCACCTCGCCGTCCACCGGCGCAATCGCAAAACCGGGTCCCATCATGCCGCTCCTGAAAACCTGATCGGGAACCTGGCTCAGTGGCACCGTGCGGCCAGAAAGGGGCATGGTCCAGTCACTGGGAAGTTGTGGATTCATGCCCGGCACCTTAGAACCTGGAAGGGGTTCTACACCGACTAAAGGCGTCTTATGGCAACTTCTGGTCAGAGCTGAGCCACAGTTACGCCAACGGACCTTGACCCTGACGTAGCGTGAGGTTTTAACCTTTGGGCATGGCGCTTTGCGATTGCGGTGCGTTGGTTCCTACCGAGGACGGTCCATCACACGCCTACATGTCGGCGCAACCGGCTTGCTGGCGCTGCTACGGCGAACTGCTGGCTCGGTTGGCGGCGGAGGGTGTTGATGCCCCGCTGCAGATGGATACCTATGCCGCCCAACATCCCGGCAATGCCCCAGCGGAACGGCGGCAACGAGGGTCGGTAGCAGTCCATCTGACGGTCTTGTGCGCTCATTTCGACTTCGGCCTTCCCTTTTCGCAGTTGCCCCAGTTCCGCGCCCGCCTAAGTTCTACCCTGCTGCCGCGCCTGGGTCTTGAGGATTGGCCTGCCCTCAATCCACCCCAGCAGTGGGGGCCGTTGAATGCCCCGGTCATCCTCAGCTTTCCAGTCAGTCAGCTTGAAGAGGTGACTTATGAATGGGCCAGGCAGGTGTGGGAAGCCTGGAGAGTGCAGGAGACTCCTGTTCAATTCTGGGCACAGACGTTGATGGAGACAGATTATGACCGCCGTGGCTAAAATCCAGTGCCCTTCTTGTGGCCTGACACACCTCGCTGGAGGCTTGCCGAAGCCACGGGGAATCTTGGCTTCTGGTGAATGCCACGCCGCCAGTAGCGAGGTGCTTGCTGCGTTTTATCAACCCTCGCTAATGAGCGAACGGCAATACGTCGTTGACGCCTATGCCTGCACGCATCCAGAAAACACGACGCGCCTTGGCGTACAGACAACAGCCCTCTGTCTCATGACGCTTGACCTTTCGCTGGAGTGCGGTCAGCCTGTAGCGGAAGGTTCGGCCATGCATCAGGAAATGATGCGGCAGCACCCCGATTTCTTTACGCCACTGGAGATCCCGCCACTTGAGCAGTTGCCGACATATGAGATGTTTTGGGAAGCACCGCAAACCGAGTACCGGATCTTGGCGCGGGAGTGGGCGGAACAGATCTGGCAGGCCTGGTCACCGCACCATGCACAGATTCGGGCCTGGAACCTGCAGCTGGTTCCTCACCGGGTTCTTCCGTGACTGCTGCCAGCGGGTCATCCAGCCGACGGGCCACAGTGCATCTCCTCAACCAACTGGGCTGCCACGAATCAGAGGTTCTGCTGAAAGAACTCCACACTACGGCGTAAGGCCAACTCTAGATTCTGGCTGAGGTTGTGGTCGTCGCCTTCGTACTTGTAGGCCTCCACCGCTTGCCCCGCAGCGCGCAGGTCTTCGGCCAGATAGACCTGAAAGCTATAAGGCACGTCCTCATCGGCAGTGCCGTGATGCAGCTGGAGAGGGCGGCCATTCAATTCGTCCAGATAGGCGTTAGGGCTGAGCTGGCGCAGATACTGGCGGTTCAGATCGTCCAGCTGACGGCGACCCGGCGAGTTCCACTCGGTTTGGAGAACAGCGTAGTCAGCCACCACCCCAGCCCACAGCGACGCAGCTCGCAGCTCGCGGTCCACCAGCATGGCCCGCAGCGAAAGCTGACCACCCATCGAGTGTCCCCACAGGCCCATACGCGCTCCGTTGACCCGCTCATCTCGCCGCAAGCTGGCCGCGGCGTTCAGTACGTCCACCGTGTAGCCAGGATCGGTATAGCCGCCGCCCGCCGCCCCCTGCGAATTGCCATGCCCCCGGTAGTCGCTCTTGAGGGTCACGAATCCGGCCTCGGCAAAGGCATCCTGGTAGCGGGCATAACGCTCGGTGGTGCGGTACTCGGCAGGCGGAATGTAGCCGTGGTTGAATACAATGGCGGGCCAGCCTCCCTCAGGCGGCTCACCAGTTGGAATGGTCAGCAGACCGTAGATGGTCAGTCCATCCGACTGATAGCTCACCACCTGCCGCGAGTAGTTGCGCCCAGGCGCCAGGGTACTCACGCCCTGCAGATCACTGCCCGGATACTCCCGCTGCCGCAGCGCCTGAATGGAGATGGGCTGCCGCGCCACTGCCTCAGCAATCAGTGGCCCAGTCAGTTCAGTCTGGCCTTCAGGCATCTCCTGCTGTGTCTCCGGATCAGCGGTGGGCTGCGCTGGCTGGGCGTCATCACGCCGCTGCATGGCTTCCTGGGTGGGCAAGGAAGGTCGGAAGCCCGCTGGATTGGTCATGGCCGTATAAGCCAGCCACCCAAGCAGCAACATCAGAAGAATGGGAATCAGCGCCTGCACCTCTTCAGGCTAAAACAAGCCGGGCCACCCTACCGCGACTAGACGCACAGCGTGGCGGCCCAAGCAGGGCGTGGCGGCAAAATTCAGCCGCGGGTATCCATACCCAGCTGTCCGCGCTGGTTCGGATGGACCAGTTCCCGGTACTCCGGATTCTTGTCAATAAAGGCCGCTACGAAGGAGCACTGTGGCACCACCAGTTTGCCCTGCTCACGAATGTCATCCAAAGCGCCACGCACCAGCTCGGTGCCGTAGCCTTCGCCCTCGGCCTCAGCTTGGATTTCGGTGTGGGTCAGCATCAGGGCGTCACCGAGGTCTTCGAAGTCCAGATGGCCCACATTGCTGTATTCCACCTGCGCCTCGTAGCGGCTCTGCTCGTCGTTGCGAATCACGCTGATATCACGGCTTTCCATGGTCATGCCCCAGGCTAAGGTAAGCCGCACGGGGATATCACACGAATCACTAAAGGCAGGTTCACTCTCTGGCCGCGCAGAGCGCCACGCGGAAACTGAGAAACAAATACGGACAGCGCCCAGCACAGGCACGTATGATGCTGGGCATGCGCCTGAGCGATCTGGCCGCCGCTCTCGGCTGGCCCCTACCCTCTGTTCCCACCACTGACCCGGAAGTGACCGGCGTAACACACCGCGCCGACTGGACCGCTCCGGGAAATGTCTTCGTGGCGATTCGGGGCCAGCAGGCTGACGGACACCAGTTTTTGAATCAGGCGGCCCAGCGTGGAGCCGTCGCTGCTGTGGGCGAAGGTCTGCAGGATGGTGCAGTCACACCGCTGCCCTACCTGAGCGTTCCTACGGCCAGAACTGCGCTGGCCGACGCTGCTGCACTGTTGGCCGGGTCACCCAGTCAGGCGATGACCGTGATCGGCGTCACCGGGACCGACGGCAAGACCACCACTGCCTGGCTGACAGCGGCACTGCTGCGGGCCGGGGGAATGGAAACCGGACTGCTCAGCTCAGCAGGCTATCAACTGCCGGACGGCGAACTGCGGCATTACCCGGCTCACTTCACGACGCCCGAAGCTCCACAGTTGCAGGGCCTCCTGGCCCAGATGCGCAGGAGCGGGGCGCAGGCCGCCGTGATCGAAACCAGCAGCCACGCGCTGACACTGGAACGGGTGCGCGGTGTGGCCTGGGACGCGGCCGTCTGGACCCACCTCAGCCGTGAACATCTGGACTTTCACGGCAGCCTGGAAAACTACTTTGCGGCCAAACGACGCCTGATCGAGGCAGCGCCGTTTGCGGTGCTGAACGCCGACGATCCCTGGACCGAGCGGCTACGCGGCGCGGCGAATGAGGAAACCACCTACAGCGCCGCCAGGGGCAGTTCCGACTGGCGGGCCTCGGATTTGCGGGAGGAAGCGGACGGACGGGCCTCGTTTCTGGTGGACGGTCCAGCGGGCCGTTTCCGCGCCGCTCTGCCACTCACCGGCCACTTTCAGATGGGCAACGCCCTGGCAGCGATGGCGGTGGCCTGGCGCTTCGGGGCCAGCGCCGAGGACCTGCAGCGTGGCCTGAGCCAATTTGAGGGGCCGCCGGGCCGGATGCAGCTGCTGCTCAGTGCGCCGGATCAACCCCGCGTGATCTCCGATTCGGCGCATACACCGGACAGCCTCAGCAATGCGCTGCAGGCGCTGCGTCCCCTCACCGCCGGGCAGCTGTGGGTGATCGTGGGCAGCGCAGCCGGGGGGCGCGACTCGTCCAAGTGGGAGCCGATGGCGGCGGCAGCCACCGCCCTGGCCGACCGCGTGATCCTCACCGAAGCCGATCACCGGGACACCCCACTGAACCAGATTCTGGACGTGATGGCAGCGGCAGCGACCCGGCCCAACTTCAAATGCATCGGGGACCGCGCCGAAGCCATTGCCTACGCTGTGCAACATGCCACCCCACTGGACACCGTCTTGATCGCCAACAAGGGCGGGGAGCACTTTTTACAGCGGGGGCAAACTGTCTACGAGTGGAGCGACGCCGAAGCGGCTCAGGCCGCGCTGCGAGGTGAGGTCTATCAGGTGCGGGACAAGGCCTGAGGGGTGAGCAATTACGCCACGGAAGGGCGCAGCCACAGTAAGTACAGCACCACCAGTATCAGCGGCGAGACATACATCAGCATGATGCGGCCCCGCTCGGCCCGCGCCCGCATCTGCTCGCGGTCTACAGGTTCGGGCATCTGTTCGGCCAGTTTCAGCTGCCGCGCACTCAGAAAATGCCCGGTGATCAGGTCGAACACCACCACCAGCGCGACGATCAGGTCCAGGGTCTGTACTTCGGTCATGGTTGCCATTATGTCGGCGGCTGCAACAGTCGGTCCACACTACGTTCCAGGGCAGCCTCAGCCTGGGCGGGCGTGATGACGCCCAGCAACAGGTGAACACTCAGGCCATCTAGCACCGCTTGCAGGTCCAGAGCGCCCAGAGCAGGATCGCTGCCCAACGTCCACCCCTGGTTCTCCAACTGGATCAGCACCTCCACCAATGCCGCATTGAGGTCGTGGTAAGTCAGACCCTGTACTCCCGCCAGGTCCGGATCACCCACTGACGCCCCCACAAAGGCCAGCCAAACTTCCATCATCGCGCGGCTCTCGGCATCCAAGGGCAGCGTGGCCCGCAAAAAGGCCAGGAGATTCTCACGCGGAGTTCCAGAGAGTGGCAAGCTCCGCAGGTGGGCCTCCGCCTGAGCGCTGAGCTGCTCGGCGGCGAAGGTCAGAATGGCGGCGCGGCTGGGCAGATAGTGACGCACCGCGCCGCTGGACCAGCCGCTTTCCTGGGCCAGAGCCCGGATGGTCACGCCCGCGATTCCAGCGCGGCGAATCAAGGTCCAGACTGCCTCAGCCAGCTCGGCGCGGCGTTCGTCGTGATTCACCTGTTTGGGCATCATCCTTTTTAGCACAAATGTGCTATCTATAGAGCTGTGAATTTCGCACAGACGTGCGAATAAGGAGGCAGAACATGGGATGGACCGCATTGCTGTTGGCTGGACTGTTCGAGGTGGGGTTCACGACGGCCCTCAAGCTGGAACAGAAAAATAAGAACTACATCTGGCTGTTTCTGGTGTGTGCCTTTGTCAGTTTCAGCTTTCTGGAAGAGGCGATGAAGACCATTCCGCTTGGTACGGCGTATAGCGTGTGGACCGGCATCGGGGCGGTGGGAACGGTCCTGGTTGGAGCGCTCTTTTTCGGTGAGCGGTTGGGGTGGCGGCAACTGGCCCTGCTGGCGGTGGTGGTGGCCCTGATTGCGGCGCTGCGCCTGACCGGAGGCGCGGCATGAAGGGCTGGGCATGGCTGCTGCTGGCTGGCCTGTTCGAGATCGGCATGGCGACAGCCCTGAAATTGAGTCAGGACCACTCCAATTACATGGTGGCCTTCGTGGTGCTGGCTGTCCTGAGCTTCGAGTGTTTGGCCCAGGCAATCAAAACCATTCCACTCAGTACCGCCTACGCCATCTGGACTGGCATTGGGGCCGTTGGGGCGGTCACACTGGGCGCGGCGCTGTTCGGCGAAGAACTCAGTCCCCTGCGCCTGGCCCTGCTGGCCGGACTGATTGCCGCTCTGGTGGGCCTGAAGCTGGTGAATCCACCAGCCCAAAAGTCTGCCTGAGTGCAGAAGAAAGGGCCGAAATCCTAGGGTGGACATTTCGGCCCTGTAACAGTCCGCTGGACTTATCTGCCGGAATTCAGGGTCGGCTGCGCTCCGCGTTCAGAGGTCAACACCACCAGCAGGTTGTTGACCAGCTCGGCGCGGTTCTCGGTGTTCAGTTCGACCACACCGTCACGTTCCAGCCGCTCGATGGCCATCTGCACCATCCCGACCGCCCCTTCCACGATCACCTGACGGGCTTGGAGCACCGCTTCCGCTTGCTGGCGCTGCAACATGGCGCTGGCAATTTCGGGCGCGTAGGCCAGGTGGCTGATACGGGCGTCCAGCACCTCGACCCCGGCCAGGGCCAAGCGGGCCTGCAGGTCCTCACGCAAGTACTGGGCCACCTCGTCGGGGCGGCCCCGCAGCGAGACGACGGGTTCACCATGTTCGTCGGTGCCATAAGCCTCGTAGGCGAAGGCCGTACCCAGATGACGCAGCGCCGTTTCGGACTGGATATCCACGAACGAGTTGTAGTTCTCCACGTCGAAGGAGGCGCGGGCCGTGTCTACCACGCGCCAGACAATCACCGCAGCGATCTCGACGGGGTTACCGGCGGCATCATTGACCTTGACCCGCTCGGACTGGAAGTTGCGGATGCGCAGCGAGATGTCCTGGCGGCCTGCAAACGGATTGGCCCAGAAGTAGCCGTTCTGACGCACCGTGCCGATGTATTTCCCGAACAGGGTCAGCACCACCGCCTGGTTGGGGGCCACCACGAAAAAGCCACGGAGCAGAACGCCCGCCAGCGGGAACAGCAGAATCAGCAGTGGGGCCAGCCCAATCGTCGCCGCGGCGCTGGTCAGAAGCGTGCCCAACAGTTGCCAACCGACAAACAGCAGGGCCACCGTCGCCAGTCCCAGCACGATAAAGGCCATGAAGCCATTGACCGCAAATGCCGGACGCTCCTGCGAGGCACGGTGGTTGCGGGTTACGGGGGGATCAGAATGCTCCGGCATCTCAGGGACGGAGTGGCCAACCGGCGGCCTGGGGTTGGGGTCAGGTTGGGTCATGGGGGCAGTGTAGCGCTGATCTCCGATTCTCATTTCGCATCTATGAACAACTGTTCAGATGTTCAACTAGGCTGAAGGCATGACCTCTTCTTCCACCCAACCCACCCCACTGGATTACCGGGTACAGGGCCTGGACTGCGCGAATTGCGTGCGCACGGTGGACGGTGTGCTGGGCCACCTGCCCGGTGTCAGCGAAGTGCAGCTGAGCGTTGCGGCCCAGAGCCTCCGTCTGCACCTGGACGAGACACAGACCAGCCGCGCGGCGCTGGAAGCCGAGCTAAGTCGTCTGGGACATCCGGTGACACTGCAAGGAGCCCAGGGCAGCGACGAACCCGCCTGGCACACCACGCCCAAGGGCAGACTGCTACTCCTGAGCGTCAGTGCGGCGATGCTGGCGGTCGCGGTGAGCTGGGTGTATCCGCGGGCAGCCGACCTCGCTTTCTCGGCAGCGGCCCTGCTGGCCGCTTTCCCGCTGGCCCGCAGTGCGTGGGCCGCTGCCCGGCGCGGGCAACCCTTTACCATCAATACCCTGGTGACCATCGCCGTGGTAGGCGCGGTGACGATTGGCGAAGCCGCCGAAGGAACTGCTGTGGTCGCGCTGTTCGCGGTAGGCGAATGGCTGGAAGGCTACGCCGCAGGCCGCGCCCGGCAGGGCATCCGCGCCCTCGCCGCGCTGACGCCGAGGACAGCGCAGCTGCTGGAAGGTGGGTCGGTACGCGAAGTGAGTGCCGATCTCCTGCAACCAGGCCAGCAGATTCGGGTCGGAACCGGGGCGCGGGTGCCTGCCGACGGCGTGATCGTGGCTGGAGCGTCCAGCCTGGACGACAGCCCAGTGACGGGCGAGAGCGTCCCAGTCCATAAAGGCGAAGGGCAAGAAGTCTACGCGGGCAGCATCAACGGCGAAGGTGTCTTGGACGTTCAGGTGTCCCGCCCAGCGGGCGACAATACGGTGGCCCGGATCATCCGCCTGGTGGAAGAGGCGCAGTCCAGCCGCGCTCCGACGGCGCGGTTCATTGACCGGTTCAGCGCCTGGTACACCCCACTGATCTTGCTGGCCGGCGTCCTGACCGCCACACTGCCACCGCTGCTGACTGGAGCCGAGTGGTTGCCATGGATCTATAAGGGACTGGCCTTGCTGCTCATCGGCTGTCCCTGTGCCCTGGTCCTCAGTGTGCCAGCGGCCATGACCAGTGCGCTGAGCGCCGGTGCCCGCCGGGGCCTGCTGGTGCGCGGCGGGGCGGTGCTTGAAGCCTTGGCGGGCGTGCGGACAGTGGCCCTTGATAAGACGGGCACGCTGACTGAGGGTCGTCCGCAAGTCACCGAAATCATCGGGGCCACGGAGCAGGTGCTCCGCCTGGCGGCAGGAGTCGAGACCGGCAACAGCCACCCGCTGGCGCTGGCCATTCGTACGGCGGCCGAGCAGCGTGGGCTGAGCATCCCCGAAGGCCTTCAGGCTCAGGCGCTAGGTGGACGCGGTGTGCAGGCCGAGGTGGAAGGCCAGAGACTGAGCGTCTCGTCACCGCGCCACGCTGAGGAAGTGGTGGGCCTGATGCCAGAACTGCGTTTACAGATAGAAGCAATGGAAGCTGAGGGGCACACCGTAAGCGTGCTACACAGTGAGAGCGAAGTTCTGGGTGCCCTGGCCCTGCGCGACCAACCCCGCGCCGATGCGCATGCCGCACTGAAACGCCTGCAAGATGCTGACCTAAAGACGGTCATGCTGACTGGGGACAATGCCCGCACGGCAGCCGCGATTGGCCAGGGACTGGGCGTCTCCGAGATTTGCGCTGAGCTGCTGCCCGGAGACAAGCTGCGGATCATCGGTGAACTGCCTGGCCCAGTGGCGATGGTGGGCGACGGGATCAATGATGCCCCGGCCCTGGCCCGCGCTGACGTGGGGATTGCGGTTGGGTCTGGCACCGACGTGGCCATTGAGAGCGCCGACGTGGTGCTGATGCACGGACGGCTGAGCGGCGTACCGGACCTGCTGGAACTGGCCAAGCAGACGATGAGCAACGTCCGGATCAATATTGCCCTGGCGCTGGGCCTTAAGGCGGTGTTTCTGGTCACCACCTTGCTGGGCTACACCGGGCTCTGGCTGGCGGTCCTGGCCGACACCGGAGCTACCGTGTTGGTCACACTTCATGCCCTGCGGCTGCTGGGCTGGCAGCCCGGCAGGAGTAAAGCGTGAACGGGTCACTCCTGCGCGCCACCCCGCTACTGGACTTTCACCATCCCGCCATACGGACGCTGGTGCAGGCCTACGGCTGGCGTGACCAGCCTACAGAGCAGCGCATTCAGGCCGTGCATCACTTTGTGCAGGACCGCGTCCCATTCGGATACAACCGCCAGGACGATCTGCCCGCCTCCCGGGTGCTGAGTGACGGCTATGGCCAGTGCAACACCAAAGCGATCCTACTGATGGCGCTGCTGCGGGCCGCCGGTTTGCCCTGCCAGCTGCACGGGTTTACCATTCACAAGGAGTTGCAGCGCGGCATCCTGACCGGGCTGGCTTACCGTCTGGCGCCGCCGCAGATCCTGCACAGCTGGGTGGAGGTCCCCCTGCCCGGCAAAACCCTGACGTTGGAAGGCTTTATTCTGGACCGCGCCTACCTGCACCGGCTGCAACAGGCTTTTCCAGATCAACAGGCGTTTTGTGGCTATGGGGCCGCTACGCTGCATCTGAGTGACCCTCCGCTGGATGCGAGACGCAGTGATCCTTTTATCCAGCGGGAGGGTATAGAAAGGGACCTGGGCGTGTACGACTCACCGGATGAGTTTTATCAGTATCACCATCAGTTTTCAGGGGTGCAGGGGACGCTCTACCGCCATATGGTGCGTCACCTGATGAACCGCCGTCTGGCTGCCATTCGGGCCGGACAGCTGGTTCCCGCCTTTCAAGGACACCGCCATGACTGAGTCCCCGACTGAAGTCTGCGGGGTCCGCTGTGTCCACCCGGCAGCGGTCCACACGGCCCGGCAGTCTATGCCTGACGAAGAGGCCCTAAGCGCCTCGGCAGCGCTGTTCAAACTGCTGGGCGAACCGGGGCGACTGCGGCTGCTGCTGGTCTTGCAAGGCGGCGAGCTGTGCGTATGCGACCTGGCGGCAGTGACCGGTGCCAGTGAGAGCAGTGTCAGTCACTCCCTACAGCTGCTGCGAGCACACCGCGCCGTACGTCCGCGCAAAGAGGGCCGCAATGTCTACTACGCCCTACACGACACCCACGTCAGCAATCTCCTGAACACCATGACAGCGCACATGCTGGAGAGCGATGAAGACGGTTCATAGGGTCGGGCTGATGGTCGCCGCTGCTCTCTTGCTGCTGGCGCTGATCTTCTGGCAATCGGAGCGCCGCTGGCTGGGTGACCTGTATTGCTTTGACCAGCCGGGCCAGGTATGGGGGCTGGCGTCAATTCCAGCAGACCTTCAACCAGAGTGTCCAGCCTCGGCCAGTTACCGTCAGGAGGTCCGTGAACGGCTGGGACGGGTTGAGCAGTTCCGCGTCTCCGGCTGGCAGCCCAAGGCGCTGCTCCCGGTCTTTACCGAAGCCGGGTACATTCCGCAGACCGACGACCTGCTGAGCAACGACTACTCTGCTTTTCTGGCACGCGGAGCCGAGCGCATCCAGTACAGCGCCGTGCGGCAGGGGCCGGAAACTCTGATTACCGTAAGTGGGCCACCTGCCCCACGGTGACCTAAGAGCAAAAAAAGAGCGGCCGATCAGGCCGCCACTTTTTTGATCAGGAGTAAAAAATTACAGGTTGCCCTTGAGGGTGGTAGCGACTTTGAAAGCCACTTTCTTGCCAGCAGGAATCTGGATGCGCTCGGTGGTGCCAGGCTTGACACCGGTACGGGCAGCAGTCTCCTTGACGCTCAGGGTGCCCAGGCCGGGCAGGCCCACGCTGCTGCCGCCACGCAGGGCGTCAACAATGGTGTCCAGCATGGTGCTGACAGCTTCGTCAGCTTGCTTCTTGGTCAGACCGGTCTGCTCGGCCACTTTCTCCACCAGCTGAGACTTGTTCATCTTCTCGGCAGGGGCGGCGGCAGCAGCTTTACTTGCTTTTTTCGTCATAGGCGCAGTTTGCATGTCCCTGCGCAAAATGTCTAGTCAGCGACACTGTTCATCTCACACACTTTCTTATAGAAACCTTAATTTTCGGTTCGAATGTTTCGTTGTCATAAAACGGTTTTTCGCTGTCCTGGACGTCCTCATGAACTTTGAGTCAGGTACTTTCACGTTCACCTGCATTCTGGCGCACAGACTCCTGGGTATGAACAGAAAAACAATCCGTCTGCGGCACACCGCCAGTTTCGCGTTGGCAGGCCTACTGACGCTTAGTGCCTGTGGAGGCGGCACGGCAAGCACACCATCCACTCCCAGCAATCCTACCCCTGCTCCCCAGAAGGTCACGATCTCCGGCACGGTTCATCTGCCTGCGGGCACACTGAGCCTGGCTGGCACGGAAGCGGACTGGTCCGCGCCACATGTGCCAGGTGAGCTGCTGGTGGCCTCGGATCCGGACACCCTCTCCGCACAGGGGCTCGGCTCCGAGGAGGGTATTGGTTCCTTGCTGGCCGGACTGACCACTGAGCCGCTGGGCGAACTGGGCCTGCTGCGCGTACAGACGCCCGACCCGCAGGCCCTGGCCGACGCCCTGGCCGAGCGTGGCCTGGCCTCACAGCCCAACTACATCTATGAGGTCCAAGCTGCACCTACTCCCAACGACCCCGGCTATCCGGGCAATGCTGGCGTTCGGGTAGGTGGCGCAGCCCAGCACCAGACCTATCTGACCCAGATTCAGGCCATGGAAGGCTGGAAAATACTTGACGCGAACGGCAAGAACCGCACCGGAGCCAAAGTGGCCGTATTGGACACGGGCGCAGACCGCAACCATCCTGATCTGAAGTCACGGATCGTAGGCGGGTACGACTACTGCTCTACCCTGATCGGCGGCACCTGCTCAGGTCAGGACAGCGACTTTGCAGAGATCAACAATCATCCGCGTGGACACGGCACGGCCATGCTGGGCTTGGTTGGGGCAGCAACCCACAACAGCGTGGGCCTGAGCGCTGTGACCTGGGCTGGGCCGCTGCTGGCCGTCAAAGTCTTCGGAGATCAGCAGGGCGGCAACGGCTCCGCTGCCACCACGGCCAGCCTGGCACGGGGCATTGATTACTCAGTGGCCCAAAAAGCGCGGGTGATCAACGTCAGCCTGGGCATCCCTGGTCTGGTCAGTGACCCCACTGTGCGGGCCGCCCTGGACCGGGCCGCTGCCGCCGACATCGTGGTGGTTTCTGCAGCGGGCAATACGTCTGGCGACGGCATTTATTTTCCTGCCAACCAGCCGGATGTGCTGGCCGTGGGGGCGGTGAACAGTCAGGGCGTCATGTCCTGTTTCAGCGCTCGTCCCAAGAGTGGACAGACGCTGAACATGCTGGCACCCGGCGGGGACCTCTCTTCCTGTGGGGGACGCGATGACCGCATCCTCGAACTGGATGTGGGCAGTGGCTACAAGCTGAGCGCTGGCACCTCCGAAGCGTCAGCGTTGGTCAGTGGGGCCGCTTCACTGATCCGCAACGCTTACCCTGGCCTGAACGCTGCCCAGGTACGCCAGGCCCTGATCAGCGGTGGCAAGGCCGCAGGCAGCTATAAGCAACTGAACCTGCCCGGTGCAGTGAACGCCGCCAAAGCCCTGACCAGCGCACCTGCGCCCACGCCCACGCCAAAGCCCAAGTATTACGATCTGACTGTACAGGCCTATCAGGACAGCCGGGCCGTCGGAACGCCCTTTACCAAATCTGCCCAGCTGCTGAGCAGCCTGGAGATTCCCTACAGGCTGAACCTGCCCGCCGGTACTTACACTCTCAAGGCCACGGTGGATACTGATTTGCGGTCTTACTTGGGACAGGTCGATGTGACAGCCACCAGCGACAAGGCAGTGAATATTCCCGTCGAAGCCCAGTAACCGGCGTATCACCTGGTAGGCGAAAGACCCGTCCTAAACATCAGGGGCGGGTCTTTCGCCTACCAGGTGATCACTCGGTCTCCCGCGTGAGCCGCTCAGCCCCGGCATAAACCGTCAGCCGTCCTTCACGCGCGAAGCCGCACAGCACCAGCCCAAACACCTGGGCCGTCTGGGCGGCCAGTGTGGTCGCGGCTCCTACGCCCACCACTGCCCCAATGCCAGCCAGGACAGCTTTCTGTGCAATTTCATAGCCCAGGCGGCTGCTGATCACCAGGACCGTCTGGGCGCGGTCCAGGTGCGGGTGGTTCAGTGCCCAGCCCACCACCTTGTCCGCCGCATTGTGCCGCCCGATATCTTCATATAGGCACAGGGGCTCGCCACTGGTACGAAACAGCGCTGCGCCGTGCAGGCCACCACTTGCTGAAAATCCAGCCTGTCCAGACCGTAAGCTCTCTGGCAGCGAGGCCAGCCAGGCTGGGTCCAGTGGTGGTCCTGGCGGCAACGCTTCTGCCCGCAACATCAGCCGCTCCAAGCTGCCAGAGCCGCAAATGCCGCAAGCACCTGAAGTCAGCCGGGCCGCGTAATCGTCCGGCACCGGAGCGTCCAACCACCACAGGTTGTGATTCTCAGGATGGACATGTAAGGCAGGCACCTCTCCCGGCACAGTTAGACCCTCAGCGTGGAGCCAACCGCGCAGCAGTTCCCAGTCGGCTCCAGGCGTCCGCATCAGCACGCCAAGTGGGCTCTCGGTGCCCTGCCAGCGCTGACGCACCTCCAGCGGTTCCTCATTGGCCAGCTGATCTGGAAACGGTCCACTCAGCCCCTGGGCACCATAACGGTACACCCGCCAGCCATCATTCAGGAGGTCAGCGGGTGCAGCGGACGGGAGGCCAGGCGGTTTCAGTCGGTGCGCCCCTGCTGTTCACGCTGCTCACGCAGAGAAGCGCCGACGCCCTTGAGCAGACCCAGGGCCGCACCCAGCGCCAGCTGTACGTCTGGATCACCTAACAGCTTGAGGGTTTCAGGCAGCGAGGGGCGCCGGCCCAGTTCCACGTTGCGCGCCGCTTCTTTCACACCACCACCCACTGCCGTCATCAGAATTTCCAGCTCGCGGGGATCCACTGCGCCGGCCAGCTTGCCCACTTCGACCAGATTCCGCAGCAGGTTGGTGCTGGTTTCGCCGGTTACTTTTTCCAGGGCCGCCGCAGTCAGGCCCTCACCGCCGCGCAGCAGCTTGATGCCCAGTTCCAGCCCACCGCGCTCATGCAGCTCGGTCAGCAGGACCAGGGCTTCTTGTAAGGCCGGTTCGGCTTGCTGGGTTGCCGCGTCCAGCCGCTGCCCAGGTTGGATGGGGGCCGGGGTGTATTGAATTGCTTTTGCCATAAATCAGTCCTCCGGAGTCACCGAGAGCAGTAGGGAAGCAAGCCCAAATCAGCCAGCCACCTCCTGCTGATCGCACGTTAGTCGTCGCTGCCCAGCGCCTGGGTATGGTCGTCCATCCCAGTCGGCGTGTGATAACTGCCGTCAGGGAAGCTGTAGTCGGGACGTGCCCACTTGCGCTCCACTTCCACGCCACGCTGAGGAGTGGGGTGACCGTAGCGGAAATTGTGGCGGGGCAAGGGGTTGGCACCGCGGCTGTCCAGCACTTCCAGGCGGACCGCCGTGTCCTTATAGGCAGGTGTGTTGGTCACCGTGTCGCGGTTCTGGCCGGTCAACAGGTTCACGCTGCCTTCCAGATCACGCGAGTTCATGGGGATGTACAGCTCGCCGCCACTTACCCGTTCGGTGACCAGAGCCCGCAGACGCAACGCGCCGTTCTTGCTGACTACGCGCACCCAGTCTCCGGTGTCCACGCCACGCTCGGCAGCCAGCTCGGGGCTGATTTCCACGAAAGCGTCCGGGGTCTTGGCGGTGATGCCGGGTACCCGGAAGGTCATATTGCCCTCGTGGAAATGCTCCAGCATCCGCCCAGAGTTCAGGTGGAGGTCATACTCAGCGGCGGGAGCGTCGCTGCGCCCCACATATTCGGCGGGGTACAGCCGCGCCTTGCCGTCGGCAAAGTTAAAGCCCTCGGTGTACAGCAGCGGCGTATCGGTGCCGTCGGCGGCTACCGGCCAGCACAGGGTGTCATAGCCCTGCAAGCGGCTGTAGCTAACGCCAGCAAACATCGGGCTGAGCCGGGCCACCTCGTCCATGATGTCGCCGGGGTAGCTGTAGTTCCACTCGAAGCCCATCCGGCGGGCCACTTCCTGATAGATCTGCCAGTCGGGCATGGTGCCGGGCAGCGGGTCCATCGCTGCGTACAGCCGCTGAATACGCCGCTCGGTGGAAGTGAAGGTGCCTTCTTTTTCCAGGCTGGGCGTGGCGGGCAGAATCACGTCGGCGTAGCGGGCCGTGTTGGTAAAGTACAGGTCCTGCACGACAAACAGCTCCAGCGCCTCGTAACCTTTGATCAGGTGGTTCACGTCGGCATCGGTCAGGCTCATTTCCTCGCCGGTCAGCCACATGGCCTTGAGGCGACCATCAATGGCGGCGTCCACCATCTGCGAGTTGTCCAGGCCGCGCTCAGGGCTGATGGGGGTGCCCCATTCGGCTTCAAAGCGGGCACGCACTTCGGGGTCGGCCACTTTCTGGTAGCCGCTCACCTGATCGGGCATGGCCCCCATGTCGGAGGTGCCCTGCACATTGTTGTGACCGCGCAGGGGGTAAGCGCCAGTGCCAGGGCGAGCGTAGTTGCCCGTGACCAGCAGCAGGTTGGAGATGGCCGTGCTCGTCTCACTTCCACCGCACTGCTGCGTCACACCCATCGCCCACATGATGCAGACGCGCTCGTGCGCGGCGATCATTTCGGCCAGGTCACGCAAGGTCTCTACGCTCCAGCCGGTGGCTTCGGCAGCGTACTCCAGGGTGTAGCCTTCCAGCGAGGCGCGGTATTCGTCCAGGCCTATGGTGTGCTCAGCGAGGAATTCCTCGGCGGCCAGACCGTTGTCCAGAATGTAGCGGCTCACCGCCGAGAGCCAGATAAAGTCACTGGCGGGTTTGGGCTGGAGGAACAAATCAGCACGGCGGGCCATCTCGTGCTCGCGGAGATCCACCATGATGATCTTCTGGCGGCCCAGCTTCTGTGCCCGCTTGAGCCGGGTGGCCAGCACCGGATGGCTCTCGGCGGTGTTGGTCCCGATGCCGATGATCAGATCGGCCTGCTCCAAATCCTTGATGGTGCCGGAGTCGCCGCCGTAGCCCACCGTCCGCACCAGGCCCACCGTGGCGGGGCTCTGGCAGTAACGCGAGCAGTTGTCCACATTGTTGGTCCCGATCACCTGCCGGGCCATCTTCTGCACCAAAAAGGCTTCTTCGTTGGTGCACTTGCTAGAGGCGATAAACGACAGGGCGTTGGCCCCGTACTGCGCCCGGATGTCGGTCATGCGGCGGGCCACGTAGTCCAGCGCCTCGTCCCAGCCCACTTCGCGGAAGTGGTTGCCCTCGCGGATCAGCGGAGAGGTGAGGCGGTCTTCGCTGTTCACGTAGTCCCAGCCGAACTTGCCCTTCACGCAGGTGGAAATGCCGTTGGCGGCTCCGTACTGTGGCTCCACTTTCAGGATGTGGCGGCCCTTGGTCCAGATGTCAAAGGAGCAGCCCACCCCGCAGTAGGTGCAGACCGTCTTGGTCTTTTGGATGTACCCCTCGCGGGCCTGCGACTCAATGTCCGAAATCTGCAAGATGGCTTCCAGACCGCTGCTGGGTTCTACTGTCTTCACGGCTTCTACTGCAGCGTTGAACACCGGCAGTGGGAGATCGGTCATCAGGCCCGCTTCGCCCAGCATGGAGGTTTCCATCAGGGCGTTGCAGGGACAGACCGTCACGCAGTGACCACAGCTCACGCATGAACTGTCACCGATGGGAGCGCCACCGTCCCACAGCACCACGGGCTGCTCGGCTTCCCAGTCGATGCTGAGCGTTTCATTGACCTGTACGTTCTGACAGGCCTCCACGCAGCGCCCGCACAAGATGCACTGATCGGGGTCGTAGCGGTAAAAAGGATTGGAAAAGTCTTTCGGGACGCCTTTGGGCTGGTAAGGACGGTGTTGGTGCTGCAGCCGCAGCGTGCTGAGCGTGTTGTGAACCACGCAGTTGCCGTTGTTGTTGTCACAGACGGTGCAGTACAGGACATGGTTGGCAATCAGGCGGTCATAGGCGTCGCGCTGCGCAGCGCGGGCCGCTTCGGTCTGGGTACGGACCACCTGCCCAGCCTGCACTTTGGTGCCGCAGGCGCGGATGAGATGACCGTCCACCTCGACTGTGCAGGTATCACAGGACTGAATGGCCCCCAGCTGCGGGTGATAGCAGACCTGGGCCAGCTCGGTGCCGGAGCGGTTGATCACGTCCAGCAGTGGTTCACCCAGCTGGGCGGGGTGGGCGACGCCATCAATCTGAACTTCCGTCCACTCGCCGCTCTTGGGATGCAGCGGGCCAGGCGGAAACAGCAGCTGCACCGTCGGCTCCTTGGGGCCAATGTTGTTGGTTGGACTTGAATCACCAGCGTGAGTCATGGGGTTCCACCTTTCGGTTCGGAAGACATAGGGAGGCCCGTACGGAAAGTCAGCTGCTGGTCAGCTGCCAATGAAGGTGTAATTGGGACAGGCCGCAGTATAAGCGTTAGGGAAAAAATATCGGTGAATTTCCTACCCACTGCCTTTGGACCCAAATCGACACATTGATCCAGCCCCAACCTTTCTCACGGCTGAGCACTGAGATCGACTGCTACCCTGAGACTCATGACCCAGACCAGTTCTAACGGGTTCACTGACCGTTCTGTTCCGCCTACCGTGGCGGTTCGGCTGACGGTCAATGGCCAAGAGCAGCAACTCCAGTTGGATCCCCGCGTGAGCCTGCTGGACGCCCTGCGTGAGCATCTGCACCTGACCGGGACCAAGAAGGGATGTGACCATGGCCAGTGCGGGGCCTGTACGGTACATGTGAACGGTACCCGGATCAATTCCTGCCTGTCGTTGGCTGTCACCCACGACGGTGACGAAATTACCACTATTGAGGGACTGGGCCGTCCCGAGCAGCTACACCCCATGCAGGCCGCCTTTGTGGAGTGCGACGGCTTTCAGTGCGGCTACTGCACACCGGGACAGATCATGGCAGCAGTAGCGACTCTGGATGAGATCGGGCGCGGTGTTCCTAGCCACGTCACCGAAGACTTGAACGACGTCGCCTACTCAGATCTGGAAGTGCGTGAACGGATGTCCGGCAACATCTGCCGCTGCGCCGCCTATCCCAATATCGTGCAGGCGGTGCGGCAGGTCCATGATGGAGGCGCGGAATGAAAGCCTTTGAATACAGCCGGGCCAACTCGGCGGGGCAGGCGGTAGACGCGCTGGGGAACGGCGGCAAATACCTGGCCGGCGGCACCAATCTGCTGGATCTGATGAAGCTGCACATTGAGACACCGGAGCAACTGGTCGACCTGAACCGCGCTGGCATGGACGAAATCACGGAGACGGAAGAGGGTGGATTGAAAATCGGCGCGCTGGTCCGCAACACTGACCTGGCCGCACACCCGCGCGTGCGCCAGGACTACGCGGTGCTCAGCCGGGCCATTCTGGCTGGAGCGTCGGGGCAAATTCGCAACCGCGCCACCACGGCTGGCAATCTGCTGCAACGGACCCGCTGCCCGTACTTTTATGACACCAATCTGCCGTGCAACAAGCGTGAGCCCGGAACCGGCTGCGGCGCCATTGACGGCTACAACCGCCCCTTGGCAGTCATCGGGACCAGCGAGCACTGCATCGCCCAGTACCCCGGCGATATGGCGGTAGCCCTGCGCGTGCTGGACGCGGAAATTCACACCTTACGCCCGGACGGCAGTGAGCGCACCATCTCCATCACCGACTTTCACCTGCTGCCTGGGGACACCCCACACATTGAAACAGCGCTGGAACCGGGTGAGCTGATCACTGCCGTGACCCTGCCGGCACCGTTGGGAGGGCAACACTTTTATCACAAGGCCCGTGACCGCCAGTCTTACGCTTTCGCGCTCGTATCGGTTGCTGCCGTGGTGCAAGCCGACGGCACTGCGCGGGTGGCTTTTGGTGGGGTGGCCCCCAAACCCTGGCGGGTAGAGGCCGCCGAAGAGCGCTGGAACGAGGGTGCCCAGGCGGTGACAGATACGGCATTTGAGGGGGCCCGGCCCACCGATCAGAATGCCTTCAAGCTGGACCTGGCCCGCCGGGTGGTGCAGACCGTGATGGACGCCGCACAGGTGCAAGGAGGGGCCGCATGAGCCACAAGTTCGACCAACCCGCCGACATCAATCCGCTGGACCAGGAAAAGGTGCTGACCCGGCCGCATGTCCGTAAAGAAGGCCCGCTGAAAGTGACCGGCCAGGCCACGTATGCCTACGAGTATCAGGAGCCGGAGAACCCGGCCTACGGCTACATGGTGGGCGCTGGTGTGGCCCGCGGCAGAGTCAAATCGGTGGATGTGAGCGCGGCAGAAGCCCTGCCCGGCGTGCTGCTGGTACTGACCCACGAGAACATGCCCGCTCAGGGCAAGAGTGACACTCCCGTGCCACAGGAGGATGACGCCACCCCGCAAATGCCCGACGATCAGGTGGATTACTACCACCAGGCGGTAGCCTTCGTGGTCGCTGAGACCTACGAGCAAGCCCGCGCCGCTGCCGCTGCCATCGTCATCGAATACGACGACCAGACCGGTGAAGGTGACTACTCGCTGGCCGAAGTCATGGAAGACGCTGACAAGGCGGGCAGCGATGAGGAGAGCAAGGACCAGAAGATTGGTGATTTCGCTGCTGCATTTAAGCGAGCCGACGTGCAGCTGGACGTGACCTACACCACGCCTTACCAGTCTCAGTCCCCGATGGAACCCCATGCCAGCATCGCCGAGTGGGACGGCGATCAGCTCACGCTGTACACCTCACACCAGATGGTGCACTGGGTTCACCGTGGCCTGTCCATGACCCTCAACGTGCCGCAAAAAAATATCCGTATCGTGGCGCAGTTCATCGGTGGGGGCTTCGGGTCCAAACTGATGTTCTACGGGGACGCCGTGCTGAGTGCAGTGGCCGCTCGCCAACTGGGCCGTCCGGTCAAGTGTGCCCTGACCCGTCCGCAGATTTATAACCACACCAGTCACCGGCCATCGACCATTCAGCGTCTGCGCTTCGGTACCGACGGCGAGGGGCGCATTTACGCCATCGGTCATGATGCTTACTCTGGAAATCTGCCGGGGGGGAGCGCCGAGACTGCGGCCAACCAGACCAAGCTGCTCTACGCCGGGGAACACCGCCTGGTGCGCCAGCGCCTGAGTGAACTGCACCTGCCGCCCGGCGGCTCCATGCGCGCGCCCGGCGAAGCGGTGGGCCTGCTCGCCCTGGAATGCGCTATGGACGAACTGGCCGAGAAACTGGACTTGGACCCTATCGAACTGCGCGTGATCAACGACATCAGTTACGATCCGGCCAAGGGGCCCGAACGGCCCTTTTCGAGCCGCCGGCTGGTGGACTGCCTGCGGCGCGGCGCCGAGGAATTCGGCTGGGATCAGCGTGAAGCGCAGCCGGGAGCGCGGCGCGACGGCGAGTGGTTGATCGGCCTGGGCGTGGCGAGTGCTTTCAGGGGCAACCTGCTCAAGCCCAGCGGCGCCACCCTCCGCCTGGAAAAAGGCGGCAAAATTACGTTGGAAACGCAGATGACCGACATCGGTACCGGGTCGTACACCATCTTGGGCCAAACTGCCGCCGAGATGCTGGGCGTGGGCCTGGACGACGTGGAGGTGCGCCTGGGCGATTCGGAATTTCCCAAGTCCAGTGGTTCGGGTGGTTCGTGGGGGGCCAACAGCGCCGGCATGGGCGTCTATTACGCCGCCGAGGAACTGCGCAAAGTCATCGCCAAGGCCGCTGGCTACGATCCCAAGAAAGCCGTGTTCAAAGATGGCGAGGTGTGGGAGGGTGAGAAATGCACCCGCCTGGGCAGCGTGGCCGCCAATGCGGACGAGCCGCTGGAGGCCACGGTCAATGCCAGCGTGGGCGACCTGAACAAGCAGTACGCGCAGGCCAGCTTTGGGGCACACTTCTGCGAAGTGGCGGTGCATCACCTGACCGCAGAAATCCGGGTGCGCCGCCTGCTGAGCGTGGCCGCTGCCGGGCGCATCTTTAACCCGGTCACGGCCCGCAGCCAGTGCCTGGGGGGCATGACGATGGGCGTGGGCGCAGCACTGATGGAAGAGATGCATGTGGACGGTAACCTGGGCCTGTTCATAAATCACGACCTGGCCGAATACCATGTGCCGGTCCATGCGGACATTCCCGATCTGGACGTGATCTTCCTGGAAGAACTGGATGACAAGTCCTCACCGCTCAAGGGCAAAGGCGTCGGCGAACTGGGCATCTGTGGGGTCGGCGCAGCTGTGGCCAACGCGATCTACAACGCTGCGGGTGTCCGGATTCGCGACTACCCGCTGACGGTAGACAAGGTGCTGGCCGGCTGGAATGAGCAAGCCGCACTGACACCCAGAGCCGGTGACTAAGCGCAGTAGACCGGTGCTGGCGGGCATCCTGCTGGCGGCTGGACAGGGGAAGCGGATGGGACAGGCCGCCTCCCCTTTTCAAGCCGTACCCAAGCCACTGGTCCTACTGGCCGGAAAGCCGCTGATTCGCTGGGCAGCCGAGGCGCTCACGGATACAGCTGACCCGTTCCGCCTGACGGTGATCCCAGCAGGCGAAGCTGGGCGGCAAATACAAGCGGCGCTGGAAGGTTTAGGGTTCGCCTACGCCATCAACCCAACACCGGAACTGGGCCTGCTCTCCTCATTTCAGGCGGCGGTCCGGGCACTGCCAGAGGGACTGGACGGAGCCGTCTTCAGCCTCGCCGATATGCCGCTGATCAGCACAGCAACACACCGGGCGCTGCGGGCGGCCTGGAAACCAGGTGTGCAGGCTGTCCAATGTCGTTTCGGAGAGGTCAGTGCTCCTCCCCTGGTGGTGGGAGCGGAACTGTTCGCGCCATTGCTGGCCCTTGACGCTGCCGATCACGGACCCCGTAAGCTGCTGCAAGGGGCGGTGACAATCACCTGTCCGCCGGGAGAATTGCTGGATGTGGACACACCGCAAGCTCTGGTCCAGGCTGAAACTTGGCTGACCCTTCAGCGCTGAGCGAGTGGGCCGCCTGTGCGTCCGTGCAGTACCGCTACCACTTCGGCCAGGATACTCAGGGCAATTCCAGCAGGTGTCTCGGCCCCCAGGTCCAGTCCCGCTGGCGTCCTGACCCGCGTCAGCTGTTCGGCTTCTACACCAGTTTCGGCCAGGAAATTCAGCACTGCCTGCCCCCGGCGGCGGCTGGCCACCATGGCCACGTAGGGCACGTCAGCCCCCAGCACCTGCCGCAGCACCGGCACCTCATGGGCATAGTCGTGTGAGATGATGACCACACTGGACCGCGCCGAGAGTGGCGGCAGCCGGAGGTCTTGGTCTGGGGCACTCAGCAGCAGGGCGTGGGCATCCGGCAGGCGCTGAGGTGTGAGGCGACCAGGGCGGTCGTCGCAAACGGTGACCCGGAGTCCGGCGACCACCGCCATGCGGGCCAGCGGGGGCGCAATGGGACCGGCACCCACGATCACCAGTTCAGAAGGGGGCAACCGCGTTTCAAAAAACGCACCTTCTTGCCTATCCAACACTGCTTCGTCCAGCGTCAGTGCTTGAGCCTGAGCCAACAATGCCGGATCGGGTTGACCGTCTGTGACCACCTCGCCGGAAGGCAGCAGGGCAAAGGGAACAGCGCCTGCTCCCAGCGGGGTCACAAGACGCAGAACCTCACCGTTTGAGCGCGCCTGGGCAACCGTTCTCCACAGTGCCGCAGCGGGCGGAGTCGGTGTCAGTTGAACCGTCACTTGTCCGGCGCAGGTCATCCCAAATTCGTAGGCTTCCTCGCTGCCCAGCTTCACGTCCAGCAACCGGGATTGACCGCTGACGCAAATCTCATCGGCGGCTTTGCGGAGTGCTCCTTCAGCGCAGCCGCCCAGCGTGACCGAACCCAGCGGCTCTTGCCCCGCCAGAAAAATGGCCCGGCGACCCAGCGGCTTGCGGCTCTCCCCGGCCCCCACCAGGGTCGCCACCACGGCGGGCACAGCCAAGTGAGTCACGGCACGTAGAAAATCGTCAAACGTTTCGTCCACATTTGTCAGCATAGGGAGCCCTGGCAGCTGGCAAGTCTGGAATGAACCAAGAGGTGTTGAGGGTCGAATGCACCGTACCCGATGGGATGGCACTGAAGCGTCGTACCGTGCCTCTTCCTCCGTCTCTTTCAGTTCAGCCGAACTGGACACTTGCCCTGAAATTTGGGTCACAATGAAGACCTATGACAACCCAGAAACCGTTGCCGAGTGACCTC
This sequence comes from Deinococcus radiophilus, assembly GCF_020889625.1. GTDB lineage: Bacteria > Deinococcota > Deinococci > Deinococcales > Deinococcaceae > Deinococcus > Deinococcus radiophilus. Next base: position 12,861 of record NZ_CP086381.1, on the reverse strand, counting down.
GAGATCGCCCGTCAGGCTGACCTGTGGCCCATGGCCAAGGTGGCTCAGGAAGCCGGGATTCCCGAAGAGGACTTGATTCCCTATGGCCGCCACGTCGCCAAGGTTGACCTGGACGTGTTGGACAAGCTCAAAGACCGCCCACAGGCCAAGATGATCGTGGTCACGGCGGTTACGCCCACCCCCCTGGGCGAGGGCAAAACCACCACCTCGGTGGGCTTGGCCCAGGGCATGGCCGCGATTGGCGAGAATGCCATGCTGACCCTGCGTCAACCCAGCATGGGGCCGACCTTCGGGGTCAAGGGCGGCGCGGCGGGCGGCGGCTACAGCCAGATTGTCCCGATGGAGACGCTGAACCTGCACCTGACCGGCGACTTTCATGCGATTACGGCGGCGCACAACCTGCTGGCAGCCATGATTGATGCACACCTCTTTCACGGCAACGAGCTGAATCTGGACCCCCAGAACATCTCCTGGCGGCGCGTGATCGATATGAACGACCGGGCGCTGCGGAGCGTGATGGTGGGCCTGGGACCGAAGGAAGACGGTGTGCCGCGTCAGACCGGATTCGACATCACCGCCGCGTCGGAGATCATGGTGATCGTCAGCCTGTGTTCGGGTCTGCGTAACCTGCGTGAGCGCCTGGGCCGCATCGTGGTGGGCTTTACGTACAGCGGCAACCCCGTGACCGCCAAGCAGATCGGCGCAGCAGGTGCGATGACGGCCATCCTCAAGGACGCCATTCAGCCCAACCTGATGCAGACCCTGGAACACACCCCCGCGCTGATTCATGCCGGGCCGTTTGGCAACATCGCCACCGGCAACTCCAGCGTGCTGGCCGATCTGGTGGGCAGCCGCGTGAGCGATTACGTGATTACTGAGGCGGGCTTCGGGGCCGACATGGGCGCTGAGCGCTTCTTCAACGTGAAGTGCCGGGTGTCGGGCCTGACCCCCAGCGCCGCCGTGCTGGTGGTGACGGTGCGGGCGCTCAAGACCCACTCGGGCCGCTACCGGATCGTGCCGGGTAGGCCCCTGCCTGCCGATATGCTCAAAGAAAACCCGGACGACGTGCTGGCCGGAGCCGATAACCTGCGTAAACACATCGAAATCGTCAAGAGCTTCGGGGTGACCCCGGTGGTGGCCATCAACGTCTTCCACACCGACTTCGACAGCGAACACGCCGTGATCGAAAAGATCGCGCAGGAGGCGGGTGTGCGCGTCGCCAAGTCCTACCATGTGGTGCGGGGCGGCGCAGGGGCCAAAGAACTGGCTCAGGCTGTCGTGGACGCCTGCGGCGAAGACAGCACCTTTACCCCCACCTACGAGATGAACGAGCCGCTGATCACCAAGATCGAAAAAGTGGCGCGGGGCGTGTACGGCGCTGACGGCATCGAGCTGAGTGCCCAGGCGAAAAAGGACCTCAAGCGCTTCGAGGAACTGGGCTACGGAAATCTGCCCGTGGTGATCGCCAAGACCCACCTGAGCATTTCGAGTGACCCCAGCCTCAAGGGCGCACCGACCGGCTGGACCCTGCCGGTGCGCGAAGTCCGCGCCGCCGTGGGCGCCGGATATGTGTACGCCATCTGCGGCGATATGCGGACCATGCCTGGCCTGGGCAAAACGCCCGCCGCCAAGAACATTGACATTGACGAGAACGGGGAGATTCAGGGCCTGTTCTGAGTTGAATTCGCCCTGCTTGCTTCAGCTCAGGCAGCGTTTCAGATCTAGCGGCGCAGAAATAGGGCGCCAATGTCGCTCCATGCCTGCGGAGGGAGCGTGGCCCTACCTGACCCCTGCTGCACTTTACTCCGACAGCCACCAGGGATCGGGCAGGGTCACGCCCTGGGCCCACTCCGTGTCAAAGTTGGCCTGCACTGCCGCCAGCGCTGCTGGGTCACTGGTCGCCAGTGCGTATTCGGTCAGGCCGCGTGGCCCAAACGACGAAAAGTGCAGATTGGTACTGCCGACCACCGTCATCTGCCGGTCTATCAAGATGGCTTTGGTATGCAGACGGTGGGGAGCCCACCGCACTTCTAATTGGTCCAGATGGCCGGTGCGGGCCAGATCATCGCGCAAACGGCGCAACAAGGCCCAGCCCTGCGTTTGCATGGGCTGACCCTGATCCAGCAGCAGCCGCACCCGCACACCGCGCTCACGGACGGCCCCAGCAATGGCCTGCCAGACTGGCAGACCGGGGCCACGCTGCTGGCAGGTCACGGTATGGCCGAGCGCTAGGTCACACCAGGGATCACCACTTACCTGCGCCTGCATCAGATCCAGAGACGACGTACTGGCCCCCAGCAGCGCCGCCAGCGCATCGTCGGCCTGCTCATAGCCGCTGCGGCGGTAGAGGGGATAAACCTGCGCGGTGCCCGCCGGAGTAGGCGGCCCCACCCAGACCAGCGGCGGGGTCGGAGTATTCGGGGCCATCTGACAGAGGCGCCGCAGTTGCTGGGCGCCAGGGACCGGACCAGCCTCCAGTCCCGCCGGGCAAGTCCGGGCCTGGCTGAGACTCCAGAGGTCTTCAAACGCCGCCACCGCCTGTCGAGCCACTGGCCCCTGCACATGCAAACCCAGGTCATGCGACCCTTGCCCTCCCGGGGTGGTGGGTGGGAGGTGCAGCGAACTGACACTGAAGCCCCCCGCCAGCAGCCGCTCACGGTCCGTCACCAGAAACTTGGAATGGCTGTGCGGCACCGCAAAAGTGTAGTCGGCAATTTCCAGGCGCCACCCCCCTTCAGCCTCACCAGTCAGCGGCAAGCCTGCGGCCAACAGGTCCTGGGTCAGATAGTCCAGGCTCAGCCGGGGGTCCAGCGGCGCGTCCAGCGGACGCACGGTATGCCCCAGCAGAATACGCACGGTCATCCCATCCGGGTAGCGCTCCGGGTGGGCCAGCACATCGGTACGCAACTCGGCGATGGCCTGCGTCACTGGGCGACCTGGCCAGGCGGGACCACCGTCCCAGAGCATGTTGGCCAGCAGCACCTCGTGCCGGGCACCGCGAATCTCACGGGCCAGCGCCTCGTAACCGCCCCAGGGCCTCAGGCGCTCGGCGTCGCCCGGCAGTTCCAGCAGATCTAGAAAGAGGTTGCCGCAACTCAGCTCGGCTCCGTGACCCAGCAGGCGGTCGTACAGCACCGCGTCTAACCGGGCCGCTGGCCGGGAGCAGGTATCGGCACCAGCGCCTCCGCGCAGCTCGGCCAGTGGCGGAGGTGGCAGGCTGCCCGCCTGCACGGTCAGCGGGCCGATCTGAACGGAGCCGGCGGCCTGGGCTGCTGGCCAACACAGTAAGGCACAGACGGGCAGGGCGTGCCGAAGGATGATGTGGGTCATTCTGGCCTCCAAGGCTGTGACAGCTGCTGCCAGTGGCGACTGCCCGGGCTGACATCTTGTGGTCTGGGGGGAGCGATTTCGCTCCGCCGTACCGGTCTTACTTCGGGCCGCGACATCCGGGCAAGCTCATAGATGCTCCGGCGCTGCGAAGCGATGTGCCGCAAACCGCGCAGATCATGAACCTGGCCTTCTATCTGCCCAACAAAAACCTCGCGGACCTCAAACAGGAGCCGCTTCAGGCCCGGAGCCTGCCCTTCCCGGCCGGGAGACATTTTAAAATCGGCGGCGTCGTCCTCGCGGGCATGGATAAATGGCCCGAAAAAGGCCCCCGCCTGCTGCACTTGAGCGGCGTACCTATGCCCGGTGTACCAGCGGAGGGTATGGCCCCGCGCCGCAAGTTCACAGGCAAGGGCCGCCATCGGCCAAACGTGGCCGGCAATCGGTTGGGTGGCAAGCAAGATGTTCAAGGAAGCAATAGGCCTTTATGCGGAGAAGAGGGATAAAGGTTAAAGCCAGCGCATGGTGAAAGCGTCGGCCAGCAGTCCCGCTGCCGGAGGACGCAGCAACTGGGTCAGTAGGGCCTCACGCACGTGTTGAGTCGCCGTACTGGCGGGGCGCCCAGCCGCCATATTCGCCTCGGCCTGCCGGGCAGCGATCCACGCCGAGCGGCGGCGCTGTCGCTCCCAGCCTTGCCACTGTATCTGTGGCACACCCCCTTGCTGCACGGCGCGGATCAGTAGGGGGGCCAGAGCGTCAGCGTCCAGCCAGCCCAGGTTCATCCCCTGACCCCCGATCGGGCTGACCACATGAGCGGCGTCTCCAATGAGGCACAGGCGACCCTGCCACATCCGCCCAGCCAGATGGCGGCGCACCTCAAAGGCGCTGAACATCCGGCACTCACCGGCTGGGACCGGCAGGCCCGTGCGCTCCTGAATGATGTGGGTCAGCGCGTCCGGTCCTGCAGCGTCCAGCAGCTGCGTCCCGGTATGGACCACCCAGCGCCGCTGACCGCTGGGCAGCGGGAAGCACTCGGTGACGCCCGCCGCCGTCAGCGAGATCATGGCTTGGGTGCCAAACGGCGTGGTGTCGGGAAAGTCGCCCATCAGGTACTTGTCTGGGTAAACGCTGCCGGGAAAAGAGATGCCCGCCGCCCTACGCACGCCTGAGCGCCAGCCATCTGCCGCCACGACGTAGCGGGCGGGCCAGGTTTCGGTCAGGCCGTCCCGTTCCAGCATGACCCTGACGTGATCGCCCGCCGGCTGCACGGCCTGCACCCGGACTGACCGGCGTAACCTGCCGGGGGCCAGCGCCTCCAGCCGCGCTGCCAGCAAACGTTCGGTTTCCACCTGCGGCAACGAAAGGACATAGGGATGCTGCTCATCCGCCGTTTCAAAACCCAGTTCGCCCAGCACCTGCCCGCCCCCGCCCAGCAGCAGCCCGCGCCGAATGGTGACGCCCGCTGCCAGCAGCTGTGAGGTGAGGCCCAGGCGGTCAAAGCCACGCAGCGCCCGTGGATGAATACCGATGGCGCGGGAATGCTCGGCAGGCCACCCACGCCGGTCCAGCACGGCGAAGTTCAGCCCAGCCTGAGCCAGCAGCCCGCCCAGATAGGTTCCCACTGGACCGCCTCCCACCACGATCACGTCTAGCACAGCTTCTCTCGCCGGGTGTGGGTCAGCAGCAGCCGAAAAGGAAAGGGCCTGCGTACCTCCCAGTCAGGCGGTACGGCACGGCGCAGTTCATTCAGACGGTAGCTGCGGCAAATGGAAAGCAGGCCGTCCGGCACGATGAAAGAGTCCCGGAACAGCGGGGTCATCAGTACCCCAAACCCCACCCAGGCCAGCGCCGAGCGCTCGATGTCGGCGTGAACGGTGCGGGCCGCCAGCGCCGCGCAGTCATCCAGCAAGCTTTGCAGTTCTGGGGCGGTCAGATGATGCAGCAGGTGGTTGGACACCACAAAATCAAAGCGCTGTCCCTCCTGCACCAGCTCACCACTCATGGCGCAGCGGAAGTGCAGGCCCGAATAAGGGGGCTGTGCCTGGGCATAAGCGATCGCGCGGGGATCGGCGTCAATGCCCAAGACCCGCAGCGTGTAACCATCAAGGGCTGCCAGACGAATCAGCCCCCGCGCGACATCCCCTCCGCCACAGCCGATGTCCAGCAGGGTATTGGCCCGCTCACGGCGCAGGTAGGGACGGATGAAGCGGCGGTACACCAGCGGCCAGCCTGCTACCAGCGCATTGACGGCCCCAAACTGTTGGTAAGTGCGCTGCAGGGCGTCAAGGTCACAGTGTGGGTCATCCATCAACTCAGCCTGTGCCACCTCACGCCGGGAAAAATCTGGCAGCCAGGACATCTATTCGCCCCGCACTGCGGTCATCAGGCCGGACTCCACCGTCAGCCCGGGACCAAACGCCATCGCGCAGACTCGTTCGCCTGATTGCACCTGCTGTAACAACTCTGCGATGATGAACAGCACCGTGGCGCTGCTCATGTTGCCGTACTCGCGCAGCACCTCACGCGAAGGAGCCATCTGCACGTCGCTCAGGCCCAGGCTCCCCTGCACCTTGTCCAGAATGGCGCGGCCCCCGGGGTGCACCGCCCAGTGGTCCACCTCGGCCCCGATCAGATTCAGCTCCTCGGCCAGGTTCAGCAGCAGCGGCCCCAGCGCCCCGTGCAGGTGGTTTTCGATGATGTCGGGCACATAGCTGCTCAGGACCATCTCGTAGCCCTGATCGCCGATGTTCCAGGCCATGTCCTTTTCACCGTCGCCGGGCGGAGTCAGGGCCGTTTCGAAGGCGTCCAGGCGCAGGGCCGTCTGTCCGCTTCGGGGCGGCCGGGCGCTGACCACTGCCGCTGCCGCGCCGTCGGCGAAGACCGTGCTGGCAATGATGGAGTCAGGATCGTCACTGGGATTCACGTGGAGAGAACACAGCTCGGTGCAGATGACCAGCACCTTGGCCTGCGGGTCGGCCCCGCAAAAGGCCTGGGCCATCTTGAGGGCCGGAAATGCCGCGTAGCACCCCATAAAGCCCACGTGATAGCGCCCAGTCGTAGGTCGCAGCCCCAACTGACGCACCACCATGTAGTCCGGCCCTGGTGCAAAGAATCCGGTACATGACACCGTAATGACATGCGTAACGTCTTCCGGTTGCAGCCCGCTGGCGTCCAGCGCTCGGCGCCCCGCCTCCACAAAGAGCGGCGTGGCCTCGCGGACATAGACTTCGTTACGGACTCCAGTGCTGGGCGAGAGCATCTGCCCGGTGGCCTCATCAAAAAAGAGGCCCCCGCCTGAGCCGGGCTGGTAATCCCCGATCACACTGTGGCGCTGGTCAATGCCCGAAGCATTGAAGGCCGAAGGCACCAGGCGGCGGCCCAACCGGCCCAGCGAGGGCTGCTCTTTGATCATGTCGCGCACCATCGGCTGCAGGTAGACGTGCTCCGGCACGGCGGTGCCGACGGCCAACAGGTAACCGCTCATGCGGCGGTCCAGCCAGAGAAGGCGGCATGCAGGGGAGCAGATCCAGGCCCGGAAGCAGGTCTCATCTCATCAGTATGCGGCGGGCCTCAGGCCCTGAGATGTGGGCACCTGACGGAAGAGTTGAGACAGGTTGAACCCGGTTCAAAACCCCGCATCACCGTCCGCAAGTGTTGCAGTAGACAGACTGGGAACAGGAGACGGCTGACCGTCACTGCCCAGCGCCACCAGCACGAATTCGCCGCTACAGGCCACCGAGCGGGCCGGAGAGTACATGTCCTCGGTCACCACCTCTACCCGGACGCGCATGGAGGTGCGGCCCACGCCGGTCACCCAGGCCGTCAGCTCCACGATGCTTCCCGCTGGAATCGGCTGGGCAAATTCGGTGGTTTCCATCAGCCGCGTAACGACTTTCATGCGGCAGTGACGGGTAGCGGCGATAAAGGCGGCGCTGTCCATCATGCTCAGCACCTCGCCGCCAAACAGCGTGCCGTGGTGATTGGTGGTTCCGGGAAACACCACCTGGGTGATGCGGGTCAGTCGGCTTTCGGCGGGGGGCTCACTTGTCATGGCACTTCGCTTTCCGGAACAGCAGGCAAGTGAGAAGAAAAAGCCGCAGCGCTGGCTTGGAGACGGCCCGTGACCCTGGCGCGGGATCACCGACCCTTTCTCTCTCACAGGTGAGCGACCGGACTGATAACCGTGGCGCGACCGTGCCGGACTGGGCCGCCATACAGGCAGCCTACACCGGACTTCCCTCTGTCCCTGTGGGGATGAACTGGACTGAGATTAGCAAATCAGCCCAGGCGCTGGCGGGCCGCCTTGGCCCCAAGGGTCAGGTCCAGCACATCCACCCCGACCGCCACGAAGGTGTACCCCCAGCTCAGATAACGCCGGGCATCGTCTTCATTGACGGCCAGGATGCCCGCTGCCTTGCCTGCGGCGCGAATGCGCTCGGCAGCCTCCCGAATCGCGGCCTGCACGTCAGGATGTCCTGGCTGCCCAATCAAGCCCATGCTGGCACTCAGGTCGGCGGGGCCGATAAACACGCCGTCTACACCCTCAGTCGCCGCAATGGCGTCCAGGTTCTCCAGGCCCGTGACCGTCTCCACCTGCACCAGCACGCAGATTTCCTCCTCGGCCCGAGTCAGGTAATCGGCGCGGGTGCCCCAGCGCGAGGCCCGCACCAGTGCGGACGCCACCCCGCGCACCCCGGCAGGCGGATAACGGGTGGCCGCAACGACGCCAGCAGCCTGCTCGGCAGTGTCAATCATGGGGACCAGCAGCGTGCGCGCACCGATATCCAGCAGTTGCTTGATGAGTGCCGTGTCACTGTTCACGGGCCGCACGATGGCCTCGCCTGCGTAGGGAGCCACGGCTTGCAGCTGCGCCAGGATGTCCGGCACGGTGTTGGGCGCATGTTCGCCGTCAATCAGCAGCCAGTCGTAACCTGCGCCAGCACAGGCTTCAGCGGCGTAAGGGTGGGCCAGGGCCAGCCAGTAACCATATTGCGTCTGTCCACTTTGTAGAGCCTGCTTGAAGGAATTGTCAAAAGTCATGCATCTCTCCTTGGTTGTGGGTCACTTGAGGCCGCTCAGCCGCGCAGGCCCAGCAGGTTGCCCCAGGGGTCTTTGACTTGAGCCATTTGCTGCCCTTCTTCAATCGCCATCGGTCCCCGGTAAAGGACGGCGCCCAGTGCTTGCAGGCGGTTCAGCTCAGCCGCGAAATTGTCCGTGTGCCAGTACACCACGGTGCCCGCTGCGCCACTGCTTACTTTGGCGTCGGCAGGGACAATCTCCAGGCTGATGCCCCCCACATCCAGCAGTGTGAAGCCTTCCACCACACGCCGCTGGGCCTGAGGAAAGGCCTGGCTGTACCAGTCCAGTCCCGCTTCCTGATCGGCGACATGGATCAGCACGGCGGCGATTCGGCCTTCCGGCATCTCAGGCGTCCTTGAGGCGTGCCTCGCCGGTGAAGCGGCAGGTGAACACGCCCAGTGGGCCGTAATCCAGGGTGAAAGTGTCGCCGCTGGCGATGTCCACCGGGCGGGTGAACGAGCCTGCCAGCACCAGTTCTCCGGCGCGGAGCTTTTCGCCGTGTGGGGCCAGGCGGCGGGCCAGCCAGGCAATACCGCTGGCGGGGTGGCCCAGCACTCCAGCGGCCACGCCGGTTTCCTCCACAGTGCCGTTACGAATACACAGCGCGGCGGCCCAGCGCATGTCCAGGTCGTTGGGGCGCAGCGCCCGCCCGCCCACGATAATGCCCGCGTTGGCGGCGTTGTCGGAAATGGTGTCGGTCACGCGGCGGGGCTTGCCGCTGGCCTTGGACACGCGCTGAATGCGGGCGTCAATAATTTCGGCGGCGGGGGTCACGTACTCGGTGGCCCGTAGCACGTCGAAGACAGTCAGGTGCTCGCCTTCCAGATCGTCTTTGAGCAGGAACGCCAGCTCCACTTCAATCTTGGGCGCCACGAAGCGTGAGAGCGGAATATCCCCGTTGGGATCAAAGAACATGTCATCGGTCAGCGTGCCGTAGTCGGGTTCGTCAATCTGCGAGCTGAGCTGCATGGCCCGCGAAGTCAGACCGATCTTGTGCCCGCGAATCACTGCGCCGTCAGCGACCTTGCGGTCTACCCAGGCCCGCTGCACCGCGTAGGCATCGGCCAGGACCATGCCGGGGAAGCGCTCGGAAAAGGGGGCGATCTGCACGCCGCTGTCTTCGGCCTGTTGCAACTCGGCGGCCAGGCTGGCCAGTTCGGAGTCGGGGATTTTACGTTCGGTGTGTGCTTGGGTCATGGATTCTCCTGCGCGGCATCGGCACCGCTGACAACTATGGAGATGGCGATGGGATGGGTAATTTCGTAGCTGCCACGTCCCGGATCATGGTGGGCGGGCTGCATCTCGCCTTCTGAGCTGACAGCGCGGGCCAGTAGCTCGTGTGGGCCAGCCTGCTCCGGCGTCCAGTCCAGTTCCCACAGCCGCCAGACGGCGGTCTGGGCAGGCGTGGTCCAGCGGCCCGGCTGCCAGGTCTGGCCGCCATCTATGCTGACTTCTACGGTCTGTGGCGTCCCCTGACCACACCAGGCCGCCCCAGTCACGCGGTAGGGCCGCCCCAGTGACACCACTTCACGCGGAGCCGGGCGGGCGATCTGGGCCTTGAGGTGCATGGCCGAGAGCGGTACACGTTCTGGGGGCAGGTCGCCGCGTCCTTCCCAGCGGGCGTAATCCACCGTCTGAAAGTAACCGCCGTAGGGCCGGTCAATCACTTCCAGGCGGTTCAGCCACTTCACGGCGGCCATACCGTACCAACCGGGCACGATGGCACGCAGTGGGTAGCCGTGCTGCGGGGGCAGCGCCGCGCCGTTCATCTCGTAGGCCAGCAGCACGTCTTCCAGGTCCAGCGTGAGCGGAAGGCTGCGGGCATAGTGAATTTCGCCGCCGCTGGGCAGCGGATCGGTCATTTCGCCCCGGTCCGCACCCTGCAAAACGACTTCCAGGGCACCCGGCTGCACACCCGCGCGTTCCAGCACCGCCGCCAGGGACACGCCAGTCCAGTCGGCGGTGCTGACGCCGCCCAGTTCCCACTGCACACCCCTGGCTTTCTGGGGCAGATAAACGCGGTTGTTGCCCGCACATTCCATCGTGATGCGGCGGGTCTGGGCCGGCATAGCCTGCAGGTCCCCCAGCGACAGCTGCAAGGGATGAGCCACCCGCCCGGCGACACTCAGGGTAAAAGTTTCGGCGTCCAGGACCGGCACCGGAAAATGACTGCGGACATAATGAGCGCCCGGAGAAGTGAGTTCACCGCTCAGGGCAGAAAATGGAGTTTCCAGATTGTCAGGACCGACCTGCCGGGTAATAAGACCGGGGGCCAGAACCGGATCGGGTTGGGTCATAGGGTCAACCTCCTGCGGTGAGCCAGAAAAAGAAGAGCAAAAAAGCTGTGCTTTCCGATTATGCCCCGATTTGGCGGGCTGCCGGAACCGCCTGACCGAGTAGGCCGGACGGGAGGGCCGCAACTGGACCGCTGAGGACGGGCGGCGTTCCTTGTCCAGATGGACCGCGGCTCAAGCCCAGGGTAGAGCAGGAGCGTCCTGACACCGCGCGCTGCTTGCTCCCGTCACCCTGCGACTCTGAGAGATTGGGGCGGAGCGGGGCGGTCCTGACTATGCTGGTGTCATGCCCAAAAAGCACGTCAATGGCCGTGCCGCGCAGCTTCCTGCGCAGCGCCGCGAGAAAATCTGCCCAGTGTGCGGGCGCCCTTTTGCTTGGCGGCGGCGCTGGGCGCAGCAGTGGGATGAAGTGGTGTACTGCTCAGAGCGCTGCCGGCGGGGGCGAAACAGGCCCAGCACCTCTCCTTAGCGTGAAGGCAAATCAGCCGCCAGCGAATAGGTCAGGAACGGCTCGGACTGCACTTGCCGCTCTCCCTGCCACACCTGCACCTCAGCACGCCCAGACTCTGCAAGTTCCACGCGGTAGGTGTAGCCAGCTGCCCTAAAGCTATAGCTGCGGCCTTCACCCTCACGGCTCACCCGCCCCCCGGTCACATACACTCCCGGCTGCCCACCGTGGTTCCGCGTGGCATAAGTGACCCGCTCGCCAGCGTGCCAGATGATCACGGTACGCCGGGCTGTCACGCCCATGAACTCAGCCTGCGGAACATAGCGGCACTCATAGCGCTGGCCGGCCAGGGTAAAGGAACCGACCCGCGACATGCGGTAAGCCGGGTCAGCAGCATTTTCGATGTTACTGAGCGCCACCACACCCTGCTGTGGGCTACCAGCCGTAGTCCAACTGAAGGGACGGTAAACATGTCCCGCTGCACCCTCCGCCTGTCCCAGCGTGATGGGCTGAAGCTGTACCGCGCCAAGGCGGCCTGCCTGCTTGGACCAGCGCAGCAACCGGGCTGGCGTTTGACCCTCAGCGTCTGTCAGTGCCAACAACCCGGCAGGACTGTCACACCAGGCCAGTGCAGGGTGCGGGTTCCGATCCGTGCCCTGCACCACCGAGGACATGGCTCCAGCCACCGGCAACCAAACCACTGTCAGCAGCGCCACGCACCGCGCCAAACCGTGTCTCCGTCTCATAACACCTCCGCAGGGCGCACACCCTCTACCCAGCGCTGACCATCTTCCAGTTCTTCCAGCTTCCAGACTGGAATCACAGCCTTGACGTGTTCTATCAGCCAGTCGCAGGCTTCCAGTGCGGCGCGGCGATGCGGGCTGCCCACGCCGATCAAGATGCTGGCCTCAGCGGGTTGCAGCCGTCCGGTGCGGTGGGCCAGATACACAGCCAGTTCCTCACCCTCGCCAGCAAAGCGCGTCTGCGCCTGAGCGGCGGCGTCCCGCAGCACTTTTTCGGCCATGCTGGCGTAGGCTTCGTACTCAATCAGGGTGACTGTTTGCCCCCGATTGGGCGAACGGACCGTGCCCACGAAATAACTCTGCGCGCCAAACTGGGGCCGGACCACGAACCTCTCCGCATCGCTCAGGCTGAGCGGTTCAGCGGTCACCCGAGCCTGCATCAGTCCTTCTGAGCCCCCACTACCCCCGGCGACGGGCGGAAGGAAGGCCACCTCGTCTCCGTCTGACAGTGCCGTATCAGGGGTGGCATAAGTCTCGTTTACAGCAGCCATGCAGCCGGTCAGGTCCAGCCCTTTTTCACTCAGCTGCGCGGCCAAGTCACGTACGCTGGCCCCTTCAGACAGTTGGACATCAAATTCCGGCTGCTCTGCCTGACGGCGCAGGTGAGCGAACAACAGCACACGGACGGCAATGGACATGGCGACAGTGTAGGATAGGGGAGTGTGGCGGCTGTGAGTGATCCAGAGGCGGGCACGCAGCTGTCCTTTGGCCCTCTGTCTCCAACTTTCGGCCCTTAGACATCATCTGGACAATAGGGTGAACTGCCTGAGAAGGTACCCATCTCCTTGCTCTCCCGCAAAGCTGCGCCAGTCTGCTGGCATAAAATCGCGGTGACGGATGCATCGCCTCGATTTTCCAAGTCAGTAGACCTCTCTACTCTTGTGCCTTTGGACGGCGCCGGATACCGTCA